>JBDVSG010000124.1:0-39472 GCA_039967155.1 Sulfitobacter sp.
GCGTCCATTGCGCCGCCTGCGTCTTGGGTCGCTTCCCAATGACGCAGCCCGGGGCGGTGAAGGCGTGGATCGGTGCGGCATTGCGAGAACACAACGCAGCCTTCCGTCATTGCGCCAACACGTCCGCCAACGCAAACAGAGGACGTCGCGACAGCAAACCCGATTTCATGAGTTTGCGGGTCACGTCCTGCGAGTGAAAATGTCATGAGGGAATTTCCACGCCGGTTTGTTCGGTAATCGGACCGTAATGCTCAATCCGGCGATGGCGAGAGAAATCAAAAACAGACCGTCGGATATACGCGCCAAGGCCCAGATCGCAATTGTGGGTGATGACCTCGTCATCTTCGGAAACCGCGCACGCCACGGTCTCGCCGGTCGGTGCGATGATGGCCGAACCGCCGATCATCGCAAACCCGTCTTCTGCGCCGCATTTTGCGGCTGCCATAACCCACGCGCCGTTCTGATAGGCGGCGGATTCAAGGCTGAGGCGGTTGTGGAAGTCGCGCAAATGGGCTGGTTCGGGGTGGTGGATGTTGCGCGTCGGCGTGTTGTACCCCAGCATGAAGACCTCTGCGCCGCGCAGCGCCATCACGCGGAAGGTTTCGGGCCAGCGCCGGTCGTTACAAATGCACATGCCGAACCGCCCCGAGGGGGTGGCGAATGTCGGAAACCCTAAGTCACCGACTTCGAAATAACGCTTTTCCAGATGTTCGAATTCCAGATCCCCGATTGGGTCTTTTGTGCCGGGCAGGTGGATTTTGCGATATTTGCCAAGAATGCTGCCATCTGGGCCAACCAAAACAGAGGTATTAAAACGGCGGATTTTGCCATTTTCGGTGACCTTCTCCGCATAGCCGAGGTAGAAACCGACACCGAGATATTTGGCGGCTTCAAACAGCGGCGCCATAGCTGGGGAGGGCAGGCCTTCTTCGAAGAAGACGTCGTATTCTTCCGGAGTGTCATAGATATAGCGTGGGAAAAACGTGGTCAGGGCCAGTTCGGGAAAAGTAATCCAACGGGCACCTCGGGCATGGGCCTCACGGAGCATCTCGATCAGGCGACTGACAACTTGCTTGCGTGTATCGGCCAGATGCACCGGCCCCATCTGCGCGACGGCAAAAATCTCGTTCTTGCTCATGAAACTCTCCGAACATGTCATTATAGCCTCCTTGCTAGCCAGCGACTGCATCAGTATGAAATTAAAAATAAGCGATATGGAATAATCAGGAGTTATAGAATGATCAGCGCGCGCCAACTCGAAGTTCTGTCTACCGTGATAGAAGTAGGAACCACCGCCCGCGCTGCCGAGTTGCTTGCGGTCAGCCAGCCGGCGATCAGTAACATGATCCGGCACACCGAAGATCTGGTCGGGTTTCCGCTTTTTATGCGTGAGCACGGACGCCTGACGCCGACCAAGGAAGCGTTGCATATCGCGCAGGAGGCACAGCACCTCTTCATGCAGCAAAGCCGTATCGACAATATCATAGACGAATTGCGCGGCGGCACCATCGGGCGTCTGAGCATCATCGCCACCCCGTCGGTCGGGCACGGGGTTCTGCCGCGCGTGTTGGGGCAGTTCATCAAGAAGCGCCCGAAGCTGCAACTTTCTATCGAGCTGGGCAGTCAGGATGAGATCATCCGAAAGCTTGGCAGTGGCCGCGCTGATCTGGGATTGTCGATTACTCCGCCGCGCCATTCCGCTGTTTCTGTTCGGGAAATTGCCAATGGGCGACTCATGTGTATCTGCCCGAGCGATCATGAACTGGCGTTGCAAGAGGTGGTTTCGATCCCGAATCTCAATCACGTTCCTCATATTTCCTACGCAGCGCGCACACCTTTTGGGCAGATGATCGACGCGCTGTTTTCAGAGCGCGGTCTGGAGCGACGTTATTTTTGCGAGGTGCGCCACACCGCGACTGCTCTTGAGATGGTGCGCAACGGGCTGGGGGTCGCGTTGGTCGACAGTTTCGCAGTGATTGGATCGCATGAGGAAGACTTTGCCATACGTCCGACAAAACCGTCATTGCCGCTGAAATTATACGGGCTGACCTCGAATATGTTCCCGACAAGCAACCTGACCATGCAGTTTCAACAGTTCCTTGCGGACTATCTGAAATCACATGAGGGGGCGGCTGTGGAAGAGGCGGCAATGGGGTCGGATCTATAACTTCAAGATATAGAATGGGAGCTATTTTTTATTTCTATCTAGTCCTCCCTCATGCTCACTTGCTGGCAACCGAGCGGCCTTTCTGCTGCTTTAGACGAGCAAAGCGGGTGATCCTGTCTGATGAATATTCCAATCCTCTCCATCAAGAACGCGGTAAAGCGATACGGACCGGTCAACGCCCTCGACGGGGTCAATCTGGATGTGGCCGAGGGGGAGTTCCTGACGCTTCTCGGTCCGTCCGGTTCAGGCAAAACCACGCTGCTCAGCGCGATCGCAGGCTTCAATGCGCTGGATGAAGGCTCACTGACGCTGCGCTCTGTTGATATCACAGACAAGCCGCCCGAGCACCGCGATTTCGGCATGGTGTTTCAGGGCTATGCGCTGTTTCCCACAATGACCGTGCGCGAAAATGTGGGCTTTCCGCTGAAAATCCGCAAACGCCCTGCAACCGAGATCAAAAAGCGCGTTGGCGAAGCGTTGGAGATGGTGCAGATGAGCGCCTTTGCCGACCGGATGCCGGGCCAGTTGTCCGGCGGGCAGCAACAACGCATCGCGCTGGCGCGGGCGATGTCGTTTGACCCGCAGATCTTGCTGCTGGATGAGCCGTTATCGGCGCTAGACAAGAAGCTGCGCGCAGATTTGCAGTGGGAGCTGAAAGACCTGCATCACAAGTTGGGCGTGACATTTATCTATGTCACCCATGATCAGGACGAGGCGCTGTCAATGTCCGACCGGATCATCATCCTAAAGGATGGCGCGATCCAGCAGGAAGGCTGCCCGAATACGCTCTATGACAAGCCGCGCAATCGCTTTGTAGCTGACTTTTTGGGCAAGTCGAATTTTCTTGAGGCGGTGATCACGGGCGGGAGTGGCACGTCCTACCAGTGCGAGTCGCAAGGCACCGCGTTCAACCTTATCACCCAAGACCCCTGCCAACAGGGCCAGACGGTTTCCCTTGCACTCAGACCCGAACGTTTGCGACTGGGGCTGCCCGGCGCGGAACTGGTGCCGGCAACCGTCAAACAGGTCAGCTATCTTGGCGAGCGCTGCCAGGTGCTGGTGACGCGCGAGGGCGGCGAAGAGTTCTTGGTCTCGCGTCCGACATGGAAAACCGACATTAGCCCGACCCCGGGATTGCAGGTCAGCATTGGTTGGGATGCCGATGCGCCTGTGGTTCTGGCCCCCGCATAACCAAGAGCGACCGTAAAACGACAAGGTCGCCTCACCCAATGACAAGGAGAACAAGACATGACTGACACCACTGATTTTGAAGCCAAGCGCGACATCGCAGAAATCGCGGTCGAGCGTTACAAACAAGGTCGCCTGACGCGGCGCGGGTTCATTGCGGCGATGGGTGCTTTGGGCGTTTTGCCTGCGCTCGGCCAGCGGGCGATGGCGCAAACCACTGAAATTATTGTTGTGAACTGGGGCGGCTCTGCCAAAGACATTCTGCAAGAAGTTCTGTGCGACACCTACACCGCCGAAACTGGAATCAAAGTAACGGTGGACGGTTCTGGTCCGTCGGCAGGTAAGATCCGTGCAATGGTCGAAAGCGGCGCAGTTGTCTGGGACTTGTGCGACAGTGGCGCGGGCTCGGCGATCATCCTCGAACAGCAGGGCATGAGCGAAGCGATTGATTACAGCATTGTGGACAAATCTAAGGTTCTGGAAGGCACGGCCTATAACAACGGCGTCGGCAATTACGTTTATTCTTATGTGCTGGCGACGAACCCCACGCTGCTGGGTGGGAATGTGCCGCAAACATGGGAAGATGTTTGGAATGTCAAAGATTTCCCAGGCATGCGGACATTCCGTAAATCTGTGCGAGGTCAGCTTGAAAGCGCCACCCAAGCGCGCGGTGTGCCGCTTGCCGAAGTTTATGATGCGCTGAGCACTGAAGACGGCATCAAGGCATCGATCGCCAAGTTCCGCGAATTGCGTGAAAACATCATTGTCTGGGGCTCGGGTAGCGACAGCCAGAACTTGTTCCTTCAAGAGGAAGTCGCAATCGGCAATATCTGGTCCACACGCGCGCATCTACTGAAAGACCAGATGGCAGAGGGCACGTTCAACGTCAGCTTCGACGGCGGCGTCATCGCACCTGGCATCTGGGTCGTTCCAAAGGGCAACCCTGCAGGCAAGGACGAGGTGATGAAGTTCATCGCTCACGGTCAAAAACCTGAACTGCAAGTGGAATGGTTAGAGAAAATCGGCTCTGGCCCGATCAACCCAGAGGCGGCCAAACTGGTTCCGGCGGAACTTGCACCGTTCAACCCGTCGAGCCCTGAAAACCTGGCAACACAGATCCTCTACAAGGACGAGTGGTATGCGAAGAACCAGGTCTCGGCCGAAGAACTGTATGTGGATGCACTGATCAACTGATCGCGGTCTGCGGCGGGCCAGCCTTACGCAGCGGGCCCGCCAATCCCTTCACGTCTACAATCCATCAGGGGGCGGAATGCCACGGATCAACGAAAAGGTCAGTTACTGGATGCTGGTTCTGCCAGCCTTGTCGATCATGGTGTGTTTCTACATCCTGCCGGTTCTGGGGATTTGGGAAATCGCCTTCACCGAGCCGGAAACCGGCGTCGGGAACTTCGTCAAAATGGCGGGCTCCAACGCGGTCAAGACCAGCTTTGTAATCACGTTTCGCGTGGCCGCTATTACCACGGTGGGCTGTCTGATACTCGGTTATATTGTGGCCTACACCATCAGTAACTTTGCCACCCGTTTGACGCCGCTGATGGTGGCGCTGGTGATATTGCCGTTTTGGGTGTCTGTGCTGATACGCTCGTTCAGCTGGATCGTTCTGCTGGGCCGATCGGGGCTGGTGAATGACGTGTTGATGCATGCCGAGCTGATCGAGCGCCCGCTGCGCCTGATGCACAATGAATTGGGCGTGTTGATCGCGATGGTCCACGTCATGCTGCCGTTTGCCGTTCTGCCGATGCTTACGAACATGCGGGGCATTTCGGACATTTATGTTAAGGCCGCGCGCGGTCTTGGGGCGAGCGAATGGGCCAGCTTCCGGCAGGTCTATTTTCCGCAAACTTTACCTGGTGTGCTCTCCGGTGCGTTGCTCGTCTTCGTGCTGTCGCTGGGCTTCTTTGTGACGCCTGCGTTGTTGGGCGGGGGGCGCGTTTTGATGATCTCTGAATACATCACCTACCAGATCCAAGAATTCCTCAACTGGGGTCTTGGTTCGGCCCTGTCGGTTGCCCTTTTGGTGGCGACGGCCTTTGTTCTGCTTATCTCGGCACGGTTCGTGAACCTGCGTGCCACCTTGTTGGAGCGTAAGTGATGCAAATCTCTGTCTTTCGGATTTTCTTTCAGACGGGCGCGTGGCTGGTCATTGCCTTTCTGGTCTTGCCGATCCTTGTCGTTTTGCCGATTTCGCTCACCGACACGAGCTACATCGGGCTGCCCAAAGAAGGGCTTTCGCTGCAGCACTACGCCAATTATTTCTCCGATCCCGACTGGCTTGGCGCGACATGGACAAGCGTCTGGGTCGGGCTGGTGGTGGCGGCTTGCGCCTCGGTTCTGGGGACAGCCTTCGCCATCGGGTGCTGGTTTTTGTCGGACCGTGCGGCAATGATAGCCCGCTGGGTGCTGATCACGCCGATCCTTGTGCCGCCGGTGGTGCAGTCGCTCGGCTTTTATCGCTTCTGGGTCAAGCTGGGTCTGATCGACACCCATTTTGGCGTTATCCTTGCCCATACTCTGCTGGCGCTGCCCTATGTGTCCATCTCGGTCTTCGCGGCGCTGAGCAATCTGGACCGAAACCTGCCGCGCGCTGCGCGCAGTCTTGGGGCGTCGGTCATGCAAACGGTTTGGGCCGTTGTGGTGCCAGCCGCGCGCCCCGGTATCGCCACCGGCTTCATCTTTGCCTTTATCGTCAGCTTTGACGAAATCGTCGGTGTGTTGTTTATCACCGTGCGCAATGTCCAAACCCTGCCCAAAATGATCTGGGAGGGCATTCAGGACAATATCGACCCAACAATCGCCGCTGTCGCCACCCTGCTGATCGCGCTGACCCTGATCGCCACCGCCATAGGAGTTCTACGCCGCTCATGACCCGACTGCTTTTGAAAAATGCGGCCTATATCAGCCACGACACCGGTCTGCCCGAGCTGCGCCGCGGCCATATCGCCATCGAGGGCAGCCGCATCGTTGCCTTGCCCGAAACGCTTGAGGGCACGGCGTTCGAGGCGTTTGAGCCGCTCGATATGTCGGACAGGATGGTGTCCCCAGGGCTGATCAATGCCCACACACATTCGGTGCTGCTGGTGCTGCGCGGCACGGTCGAGGACATCGAGGGCAACCTCGTCTATCAATACATGGTCCCTGCGTCCTACCTGCTAGAGCCGGAGGAGCGGGCCGCGATTGCGCGGCTGGCCTGCGCCGAGGCGATCCGGTCGGGCACGACGACGCTGGTCGATCCACTTCGCCACGTGGCCGATTATGCCCCTGCGATGATCGACAGCGGCTTGCGGCTATGGCTTGCGGAAAGCTGTGCGGATGCGGTGACAACAGAAGTTGGCAGCGGGACCTACCGCTTTGACCGCGATTTCGGACAGACATTTCTTGACCGCACCGAGGCCCTGATCGACCGTTTTCATGGGGCTGAGGATGACCGCGTGCGTGTGATGATTGCCGCCCATGCGCCGGACAATTGTAGCCCGTGGATGCTGGGCCAGCTCAAGGATATGGCGCGCAAACATGGCTTGCGCCGAACGGTCCATCTGAGCCAGATCATCAGCGAAAAAACGCAAGTCGAAGCGCTGCATGGTTGCACATCGACCGAGTATCTCGACCGGAACGATTTTCTGGGCGATGATCTGATCGCAGTGCATTGGACCTTTTGTACCGAAAGCGATGTTGCGCGGCTTGCTGAAACCGGCACGTGGCTGGGGCATTGCCCCTCGTCGATGTCCGCCAAAGGGCCGCACCCATTGCCAATGCGCGCCATTCTTGATCACGGGGTCAAGATCGTTCTGGGCACCGACAACATGACCGAAGATATGTTCCACGCGATGAAATTGGGGCTGACCCTGCATCGCGGGGCCTATCAGCGTTCGGTCACGCCGACGCCGGGACAGGTGTTCAACTATGCCACGCTCAATGCCGCCAAGGCGTTGGACCGGCCAGATATCGGCAGCATTGGGGTAGGGCAAAAGGCCGATCTGGCGATGTTCAACCTCTATGCACCTGCGCTGAACCCGCGTGCCTCTTTGGTCTCGAACCTTGTGCATTACGGCCATCCAGGCACGGTGACGGACACTATGGTCGACGGGAAATTCTTGATGCGGGACGGCGTTCTGACCACGATCGACGAACGCGCCGCCGTGATCGAGGCCCAGCAAGCGACCAATGCCATGTGGCACCGCTTTGGTGCCGAAGATCGGGGCGTGCCATTGCCTGCCATGGATGTGCTCTAGAGGTTAAGGGACAGGGGATATGACTTTTTCGATCATAGGGCGCTGCGCGCGCACTGGCGCATTCGGCGCAGCAATCACCACGTCTGATCTTGCGGTGGGGGGGCGGTGTGTGCGCTTGCTGCACGGGAAGGGCGCAATGCTGTCCCAGCACCGCACGGATAGCCGTCTGGGGGATCTCGGGATCAAGCTTCTGGCCGAGAGCAAAACTGCGCAGGAGACGGTGACGTCGGTGTGCAATTCGACCAAGGATATCGAATGGCGTCAGATCGGAGCTTTGGATGCAACGGGCCACGCGGCAGCCTATCACGGACGGCGCATGTATTCGATCTATACGCATAGCATCGAAAAGGACTGCCTTGCGCTTGGCAATATTCTGGCCAATGAAACCGTGACCCGAAAGATGGCCGAAGCCTTTGCCCGTGATCCCAGTCTGCCACTGGGCGAGCGCCTGATGCGCGCACTTGAGGCGGGGCGAGATGCGGGCGGCGAGATCATCGGCCCCCTGCGTTCGGGCGCGGTGCGTGTCACCGGTGAGCATGGGATCGACGCGATGGACCTGCGTATCGACATGTCTGAACGCACGGCTGTTGAAGATCTGCGTGCTCTGGTCGATGCCTATGCTGGCCGTGCCGACATCTTGCGCGAGGTTGCCCTTGCGCCTCAAGGCATCCCTGTCATGCGCAGCCTGTTCGAGGCCAGTATCGAGCGGATTGAGGAGCTGGGTCTGCAGGCGCGCTTCCCCACAGCACAGCACCGCGACAGCTGGAAACTGAGGGACTGACACCGTGCTGGGCGAACAGATATATTGGCAATCGCCTGATCCGGAGGAGATGGGATCGAAAACCACCCCGAAGCATGTAGATGTCGCGGTGATCGGCGCGGGCTATACAGGTTTGAGCGTTGCGTTCCACCTTGCGCAGGCCGGTCGCACCGTGGCCGTGTTCGAAGCGGGCGGCATCGGCGCGGGGTGCTCGTCGCGTAACGGGGGGATGGTTGGGCCAAGTTTTCATAAGCTGGGATCGGCGGGCCTTATTGCACAATATGGCGAGGCCAAGACATTGGCGATCATGCGCGAAGGAATTCATGCGCTTGACTATTTCGAGACGTTTATCGGCAGGAATGCGTTGGAGTGCGATTTGCAAATGCGAGGCAGGTTTCGCGGGGCGCGCACGCTGACCGATTATGATGCCATGGGGCGCGAAACGGATTGGTTGTCGCGCAATCTCGGGCTACCGGTGGCGATGTTGCCACGCGCCGCGCAGGATCAGGAAATTGGTAGCACGTTTTACCATGGCGGCGCGGTCTATCAGCGCGATGGCGGCATCCATCCACGCAAGCTCTTGATCGCCTTGGCTCAGGCCGCCCGTGCCGCTGGGGTGTTGATTTTGCCCCATTGTCCGGTCTCTGCTATGCGCCGCGAAGGCAAGGAAACCGCGGTGCAAACGCCCCACGGCACAGTCACCGCAAAGGACGTGGTCGTGGCGACGAATGCCTATGCGGACAGGCGCACACCTGCGATGCATCGCCGCACCGTGACCCTCCGCACCGCCGCTGCCGCAACCGAAGAGCTACCGCCGCACCTGATGGACGAGCTGTCTCCGCGAAAGCGGATGTTCGGAGAGTCGGGCCGTGTGTTCATGTGGTTCCGACCCACACCGGACGGGCGCCGGTTTATCTTTGGCGGTCGCATCGGTCGCCCCGGCGGTAATGCCGACACCCAGCGGAAAGCCTTCTCGCAGGCGATCACGCGGATTTTTCCACAATTGGGTGATGTACATCTCAGCCATGTCTGGTCTGGCAATGTTGCCTATACGCCCGATCACAGCCCCCACTTAGGCTTTGTGGATGGTGTCTGGCTGGCCGGTGGGTATTGTGGATCAGGCGTGACGCGCAGCGTATATTTTGGCATGAAGCTGGCGCGGAAGATCTTGAACACGCAAGGTGGTGACACGGCGTTTGACGATCTGCCGTTCAACCGCGTCCCCTTTAAACCGTTCTCGGCTCGCGCTGCAAATGCAATGACCAAATGGTATGCCTATCTCGATTCACGTGATCTTCGCCGAGATCGCAACACAAATTGACACGCCAGCAAGGAGCGCCAACATGCAATTCGACACGGTAATTCACGGCGGCACGCTGGTCACAGGCAGCGATGTGGCCAAGGGTGATATCGGCATTCGCGATGGCCGGATCGTGGCCCTAGCAGAGACCCTAAGCGGCGGTGATGAACGCATCGATGCGGGAGGGCGGCTTGTCTTGCCTGGCGGAATAGAAGCCCACGCCCATATCGCACAGGAAAGTTCGTCGGGCGTGATGGGCGCGGATGACTACTTGAGCGGCTCGGTGTCGGCAGCTTTCGGCGGCAACTCCTCATTCATTCCCTTCGCGGCCCAACATCGCGGGCAATCGATCGATGATGTGATCGCCACCTATGACGCCCGCGCCGCCCGCTCGGTGATTGATTACAGCTATCACCTGATCATCACCGACCCCAGCGAAGAGGTCTTGCAGAAGCAATTGCCACGCGCCTTTGCGCGCGGGATTACGTCGTTTAAGGTGTTTATGACCTATGACATGATGAATATTGGCGATGGCGGTATGCTCGATATCCTGAGTGTCGCGCGCGCGCACGGGGCGATCACCATGGTCCATGCCGAAAATAACGACATGGTCAAATGGATGAATGGTCGGCTGGGCCGTGCTGGGTTGGTCGGGCCGAAATATCATGCCATTTCCCGCCCCGAACTGGCCGAAGAAGAGGCGATCAATCGCGCCATTTCTCTGGCCAAGCTGGTGGATGCGCCTTTGTTCATTGTGCATGTATCCACTGCGGGGGGCGCCGCAATCGTTCAACGCGAAATTCTCGCGGGCACCAGACTTTTTGCGGAAACCTGCCCGCAATATCTGGCCTTCACCCGTGACGATCTGGATCGGCCAGGGATGGAGGGCGCGAAGTTCATCTGTTCACCCCCACTGCGCGATGCCGAGACAGCAAAGGCGCTGTGGGCGCACATAAAATCCGGCACTTTTACCTCCGTGAGCTCCGACCATGCGCCCTACCGCTATGACGACAGCGGCAAGTTCATCAAAGGTCCGGATGTGCCTTACCCGCAAATCAGCAATGGCATGCCGGGCATTGCCGCACGGCTGCCTTACTTGTTTTCGGAAGGGGTCGTGAAAGGGCGGATCAGTCTACAGGAATTCGTCGGCCTGTCAGCGCATAATGCCGCGCGAACCTTCGGGATGACCCGCAAGGGGAGCCTCGCACCGGGCATGGATGCCGATATCGCGATCTGGGACCCTGACACGACGTGGGTGATGGGGCTACAAGACCAGCATGACAATATGGACTATACCCCGTTCGAGGGGATGGAACTTACCGGCGTGCCGGAAACTGTGATGAACCGAGGTGCGCTGATCACCCATAAAGGCGCGCTGGTCGCAAAAGAGGGGCAGGGGCGGTTCGTTGCGCGCGAACCGATGACGCTGTCCGGTGACGGCCATTTGGTCAAGGAACGCGATCCGGCGCAAAATTTCGGAGCGGACATATGAGCGAGAGAAATGCCGGACAGGGGCCTATTGTTGTCATCAACCCGAACTCTTCGGAGCAGGTGACGGAAGAGATTGCCCGCGCTGTCGCGCCGTTTCGCCTCTCTGATGGTCCCACGTTTGAGTGTATTGGAATAGCCCACGGGCCCGCCACCATATCAACCATGAAAGACAGCGCCGAGGCCGCGCTGAACGTCGCGGAAATCGTTCAGTCGCGCGCCGATGCGTCGGCCTTCGTGGTGGCGTGTTTCTCCGACCCCGGAGTGGATCTCTGCCGCACCTTGGTACGCCAACCTGTGATCGGTATTCAGGAGGCGGGGATCCTGAGCGCCATGGCGCAGGCGGATTTGTTCGGCATCATCGCTCTTGGTCCGGCCTCTGTTGCGCGGCACCGTCTGCGCATTCGGCAAATGGGCGTCGAAGCGCGCCTGGCGGCGGAATTGCCGCTGGACAATGTGTCCGCCGAAGACGCGGGCCAAAGCGCCGCAGTGTTTGAGCAAACGCTAGAGGTCGGGGCCAAATTGCGCGCTGCGGGCGCTGGCGCGATCGTTCTGGGGTGCGCAGGCTTTTCACCTCGGCGCAGGGCGCTTGAGCAAGAAATTGGCATCCGGGTTGTCGATCCGGTCACCGCAGCAGCGACCTTGGCCTTGAGCGCAAGTGTCGGACTGTAGCTTTACTGTTCCTTAGTTTATATCTGTCGCGCTTTATGCCGCCAAATGCTGAGTGGTGCGGGCGCGGATTGTAGAAGCTGTTGCTGCATTCAAAGGAGGCCATCTTTGCATTTTGACCGTTGCCATATCCAATGCCGATACCAAAAGTAAGGTAGGTAACGCGACTGATGGGCGCTCGCTCCAGCGCGTAAGGAGCATTCTGAGACCTTAGATGGTCATTTACGCGGCCTCAGGTCCGATCCTATCCAACAAACTCAGAGCATAGATTTGAGCGTAGCCATGGTATGCTATGGTCTCACAACCGCGTGTGAGCACCCTATTCCAGATTGATTGACACGTAAAGTGGCTCAAGAAATCCCAGCTCAATTCCCAGAATACAGGGGGCGGGGATCAGTGGGCGCAGGGCTTCTTGCAGTTTGGATAATAGCGCCTGCATGAAAATGTCGTCGCGGTGGGACTTGTTGAGCATGCGCAGCCGCAACAGAACGTGGGTGTGATGGGTTTTCTCAACTGGATAGGCGCGGCCTTTGCATGCGCCCGATCCGCTGTCATGGGCGCTGATGACAGTCTCGATGGTGGACAGGATTGCCGCGCTATCAAGCGTGATCTGGGAAGAAAAACTAAGGTCTGCTTGGGGCATTGGAGTATCCTGTGGTGTGGTGCGCTGATGAAAGAGCTGCTTTTAAATTTCTTATTTGGCAAGGTTTGCTGCGTAAAACAGAACTGCTCGCGACGCTTTTACAAATGCGCCTCTTTTCTAAAGGGCGCTTCACGTTATATAGACGTGACAACATCCCAACGCATACTTAATTTTCGCAGGAGCAGAAATGCACCTAGACATGATGACCACGGCAGGCCCGCAGGGCGACGATCCGCATGACGGCGATGAAACCGATCTGCTGACCAAAGTGAAGCCAAAAACCAAGCGGCCACCGCTCTATAAGGTGATGCTGCTGAACGATGATTTCACACCAATGGAATTCGTCGTTCATGTGTTGGAACGGTTCTTTGGCCTGAACCATGCACAAGCGTTTGAGATTATGCTGGTTGTGCATAAAAAAGGGCTGGCTGTCGTCGGGGTGTTTAGCCACGAGATCGCCGAGACAAAAGTGACGCAAGTCATGGACTTTGCCCGCCGCAACCAGCATCCGCTACAATGCACTATGGAAAAAGAAGAATAACAAATGATCGATCAACGACTGCCGCTTGCGCTTGACGGTGGCGGCTTGGAATGGCCTGTGCAAGGCCCCATTGGGGTGTTCGGGCCAAGCGCCGATGCTGATCTGGATGGTATTCCCAAAGACCGCGCCCAAATTATTCAGGATTTCTACCCCGCGAATGCATCTTGGGCTGCGCGTGGCTTTGATGTGGCTGTGGCCAGTGAGGGGCGCTATGCCGCTGCTGTTGTCTGCCTGCCGCGCGCCAAGCAAGAAGCGAGGGCGATGATCGCACAAGCCTGTGCCGTGAGCGACGGCATCGTCGTAATCGACGGCCAGAAAACCGACGGCGTAGAAAGCATCCTGAAGGCGATGAAAGCCCGCGGCGCCGTGCATGGCCCCGTGACCAAATCTCATGGCAAACTCTTCTGGATTGAGGCACCCGTTGCGGATCAATTCACGGATTGGGCGGCTGGACCAGAAATAACCGAGGGCGGATTTTGGACCGCACCGGGGGTGTTTTCTGCGGATGGGGTCGATTTGGCCTCGGCATTGTTGGCAAGCGCCTTGCCAGAAAAGCTGGGAAAACGGGTGTGCGACCTTGGGGCAGGGTGGGGATTCCTATCAGCCCATGTGATGACCCGCGAAGGCGTCGAAGCCGTTCATTTGGTTGAGGCAAACCACATGGCATTGGAATGCGCGCGCCGCAATGTGACAGATCCGCGGGCGCAATTTCATTGGGCGGATGCGACGGATTGGGCGCCTGAACACCGGATGGATACAATTGTCATGAACCCGCCTTTTCATGTCGGTCGCGCATCGGAACCACAGATCGGGCAGGCTTTTGTCGCCTCGGCTGCGCGGTTGCTCAGTCCGCAGGGGCATCTTTGGATGGTGGCGAATCGGCATTTGCCTTATGAAGCTGAGCTGAAGACCCGCTTTGCACAGGTGGACGAAATAGGCAGCGATTCTAGGTTCAAATTGTTCCACGCATCACGGCCCCTGCGCAAACGCCGCTGACCCTGTAAAAGGACACATCATGTCATTCACGATTTCTGGAAAAACCGCGATTGTAACAGGGGCTGCTAACGGTATCGGTTTGGCCATCGCGCGCAGCTTTGCGGATCGCGGTGCGAATGTGATGTGCGCCGATATGGATGAAAAAAAGCTGAAGGAAGAATTGGGCGAGGCGCGTGATGAAGGCAACATCCGTTTTTTCGCAGGTGATCTACGGCAGCGCCTGACCATTGCCAATCTGGTGTCGGCGACCATTGATGCGTTTGATCAGGTGGATATTTTGGTAAACGCCTCGCGACAGGTGCTGCCGACCAATGCGATGAATGTGGATGACACCAGCGTCGAGACCTTAATGGATCAGAATGTGATGACAGCGCTGCGTCTGACACAGCAAGTTGCCAAACGGATGATGAAGCAATCAGAAGCACAGCCCGAAGGGCAGGTCGGGTCAATCATCAATTTTAGCTCTATTGCAGCCCATAACACGCATCCTGAGCTGATGGGGTACTCTATTGCTTCCGCTGCGCTGAACCAGATGACGCGCTCAATGGCCTTGGCGTTGGCGCCAAATCGCATCCGTGTGAATGCTGTTTCTTTTGGCTCGGTCATGTCGTCCTCTTTGAAGGCATCGGTGGCCGAAAACAGAGAGTGGCGTGATGATATTCGCAGCCACACCCCGCTGGGCCGCATTGCCGCGCCGAGTGAGCTGGTGGAGGCGGTGCAGTTCCTTGCGGCAGAAAGCTCTAGCTTTATGACAGGTGAGGTGATGGTGGTTGATGGGGGGCGGTCCTTGTTGGATGCGGTCAGCGCGCCGGCGCATTGATCCAGCGCAAAGCGCGCGCGCGCCGCGCGATCTAAGTGAAGCGTGCAACGTCGAATGACCAAGATAGAAAGCACGACCATGACAGAAGTTTTCAACGCCAGAAAAGACCGCGCCAGCGGTTGGTTCCGCAGCCTGCGTAATGACATCGTCTCAGCCTTTGAGGGGCTCGAGGATAGTCACGCCGCTGGTCCGCTGAGCGATGCACCAGCAGGGCGTTTTGAGGTGTCAGAAACCACACGTACCTCTGATGACGGATCAGACGCTGGTGGCGGGTTGATGAGTGTGATGCGCGGTGGCCGCGTTTTTGAGAAAGTTGGCGTAAATATCTCGACCGTCTATGGCACTTTGGGCGCCCGCGCGCAAAAGGCGATGGCCGCACGCGGTGTGCCGGGGATGGATGACGATCCGCGGTTCTGGGCCTCGGGCATCAGTCTTGTGGCGCATATGCAAAACCCGCATGTGCCTGCGGTCCATATGAACACCCGTATGTTCTGGACGCCGGGGGCGTGGTGGTTCGGCGGTGGCTCTGATTTGAACCCCTGCATCGAATATGCCGATGATACGGCCCATTTCCATGCGACTCAGCAAAAACATCTCGATCCCCATGGGGTGGAAATCTACCCCGAGCTCAAAGAGTGGGCGGACGAATATTTCTACATCCCGCACCGCAACCGTGCACGGGGTGTTGGCGGCATCTTTATGGATGATCGCAATACTGGCGATTGGGAGGCTGATTTTGCCCTGACCCAAGACATCGGACGCGCATTTTTGCCGGCCTATTTGCCGCTGGTCGAAAACCGCCGCAAACAGGACTGGAACGATGCAGATAAGGACGCGCAACTGGTGCACCGCGGTCTCTATGCCGAGTATAATCTGGTCTATGACCGTGGCACAAAATTCGGTTTGGAGACAGGTCACGACGCGAATGCGGTGCTGATGAGCCTCCCTCCGATGGCCAAGTGGGTCTGAAGCGAAATTTGATGCGGTTTCTGGCTTGACGAAAGCCAGCCGCTATCATAGTTCACGGCCCAGCGGCGTTATAGCTCAGTTGGTTAGAGCGAACGACTCATAATCGTTAGGTCCCTGGTTCAAATCCAGGTAACGCCACCATTTATCCCTGTTTTCAATAATATACTGATGTTGGTCAGGGGTAATCGCTGCTTTGCGAAGGTGGATTCCCGTATCAGACACATGTGCGGGCGCGCAGAATCGTTGGGCGCATGAGTACCGCAGGCTTCGGCCTGTGCTGAGCTGGCCTCTGCTCGTGTGATCAGGGGGGGCGGGCGGCCCACGTCTGGCCTGTCGCAGCCCCTAGGCGAGGCTGGGGGGCTGTGTTGGGGCTCGCGTTGCGATGATGCTGTATGAGGGCCTAAAGGCCCACGTCGCCAGTCAAAGCTAGAAGTCAGCGTCAACGCCTGGCAGCTTGAGTGCTTTGATCAGGTCACGCAGTTCTTGGCGGGCGGCGACATTGGAGATGTTGAGCTGTTTGACACCCACATCCTTCAGGTCCAGCAGGGTCAGGCCGCGCGGGAACAGTTCGCGGAAAATGACCCGTTCGTTAAATCCTGGTGCGACACGGAACCCGATGCGTTTGCTCAGGTTCTGGATCGCGCGCTCCATCTTGTCTTTATTGACCATCCGCTGTGCGCCCATGCGGTTGCGGACCACAACCCAGTCAATCGGCGGCAGACCAGCCTGAGATCGCAGCTGCCGGGCATTCCAGACCATTTCGGAATAGACGCTCGGGCCAGTGATTTTATCGCCTGAGGCATCCGTATGCGCCAACAGATCGAAATCGATGAAACTATCATTCAGCGGGGTGACCAGCGTATCGGCCAGACTATGGGCGACCTGGCTGAGGCGTGTATGTGATCCAGGGCAGTCGATCAGGATGAAGTCATTGTTTGGCTCCAGCTCGGCCACGGCGGCGGACAGGCGGTGATCATAGACGTTCTCGCCTGGACCCAGATCGCTTGCGTTTACCTCAGGCAGGTCATGGCAGCTGGGGCTGGGCAGGTTCAGGCCAGACTCTTTGAGGAAAGATTTCCGGTTCTCGGTATACCGGCCAAATGTTCGCTGTCGCAGATCCAAATCCAAGGCGCTGACAGAATGACCCATCCGCGCAAGGGCTGTTGCAAGATGCATGGAAACCGTAGATTTCCCTGCACCGCCTTTTTCGTTTCCGACGACGATAATATGCGCCATGCCCGTGCCCTCTTTTCCGTCTCTGCGGTGCCCGCAGGATGTTGTTGGGGCTACTATATGTAGGGTTTGCGCCTTTGAAAAGCATTGAACGGCTCATTGGTACCCCATTGGGGTGCCCAAATCACGTCAAGCGGGGGATGCGCCATAGGTGCGCGGGGCTGTGTCCCATGAAAAAGGCGCACCTCCTTGCGAAGATGCGCCTGATGTCTTGTACAAATGGGGTCGGCTTAGAAGCCAAGACCTGCATATTTGTTTTTGAACTTGGACACGCGGCCACCGGTATCCATGAGACGGCCAGAGGCGCCTGTCCACGCAGGGTGAACTGTTGGGTCAATATCAAGCGACAGCTGGTCGCCTTCTTTGCCCCATGTGGATTTCATTTCGATGATCGTGCCGTCGGTCATTTTGACGTTGATCGTGTGGTATGCGGGATGTGTATCGGTTTTCATCAGACTTACCCCTTGAGCGGTTTGTAGTGCGTGTTCTCGACGATACGTGCGGATTTACCACGACGTTCACGCAGATAGTACAGTTTGGCGCGACGCACACGGCCGCGGCGTACCACGGTGATGCTGTCGATGTTGGTGGAGTGCAGCGGGAATACACGTTCTACGCCTTCACCAAAAGAAATTTTGCGAACTGTGAATGCGCCGGCAATACCTTTGCCGTGCTTGCGGCTGATGCAAACGCCTTCATAGTTTTGCACACGGGTGCGTGTGCCTTCGGTGACCTTAAAGCCAACCCGGATGGTGTCACCAGCGCGGAAATCAGGGATTTCCTTGGCGAGTTCGGCGATATGTTCCGCCTCGATTTCTGCGATCAGGTTCATCTGATGCGTCTCCTATGATGCTCGTGGTATGCCACGAAGTTATTAATCTGATCCAAGAGCTTCGGTCTGTTTTTCGGGTCTGGCCTGATGTGATCAGGGTGCAGCCCACCGGAGGTAGGAACATGGTTTGCTAAGTTTTGTGCGGATAGCACAAAGGCCCTGAATAGCAAAAGCGATTCTGGGTTGCTGCGCGTATAGGCCTGATGGGCATGCGGATCAAGGGCGGAGTTTCGTGTCGGGACTTGATCCATGTCAATGAGAGCCCGTGCAAAAGCTGCATAGTGGGAACCGACCAAGCAACCGTGAAAAGGGGACCCGATGACGCAAACTCAAAAAGACCAAACCAAAGCCGCTCGTGATGCGCAGATTGTGGGGTTTGAGCAGGGCGAATACCCCTATCGGAACAAGCTGTCGCGCAAAGCTTATGAAACGGAAAAGGCTGCTCTGCAGGTTGAGCTGCTGAAGGTACAGCATTGGGTTCAAGAAACGGGGCAGAAATTTGTGCTGCTGTTTGAGGGACGCGACGCTGCGGGTAAGGGGGGCACGATCAAGCGGTTTACAGAACATCTCAACCCCCGCGAGGTGCGCGTTGTCGCGCTCAATAAACCCACAGACGAAGAACGTGGCCAATGGTATTTCCAGCGCTACGTGAAACACCTGCCCACGGCGGGTGAAATGGTTTTGTACGACCGTTCTTGGTACAACCGTGCAGGGGTTGAGCGGGTGATGAATTTCTGTGAACCAGCCGAATATCTAGAGTTCATGCGCCAAACACCAGAGTTCGAGCGGATGTTGTCGCGCAGCGGCATTCGCCTGTTCAAATATTGGTTCTCGGTGACCCAAGAAGAACAAAGGCAGCGCTTTTCCTCGCGCGAGACTGATCCATTAAAGATGTGGAAATTGTCTCCGGTTGATCGGGCCAGTCTGGACAAGTGGGATGATTACACCGAAGCAAAAGAAGCGATGTTTTTCTACACTGACACGGCAGATGCGCCGTGGACCGTTATCCGCTCAAATGACAAAAAGCGCGCGCGCCTCACCTGCATGCGGCATTTCCTGTCCCAGTTGGATTACCCCGAAAAAGATCCAGAAGTGGCCCAAGCCCCTGATCCCAAGATTTTTCATCAGGCGGAAGCTTTGCTGCAAAACAACGACCACATTTTGTCGTCATCGCTACACCCCAAAAACCGCAAAAGCTAAAGGAGGCCAGAAATGTCCCACACACCACATGAACTCCCCGAAGAATTCCCTGAACAGGTTGAGAAAATGGCCGAGCTGCGCCAGTCGGATGCGCATTTTGCCAAATTATCAGAGGAGTATCACACCCTTAACCGCGCAGTGCACCGCGCCGAGACTGATGTAGCGCCCACAAGCGACGATAACATGCAGAAGATGCGGCGCGAACGGTTGGCGCTCAAGGATGAAATCGCGACATATTTGCGCGAAAACGCATGAGACGACGTGGGCACTTCGCAACCGCGCGGTGCCCACATCGTTGCACGGGTGTTAGTAGAGCTTCATATCCATCAAAACGACTTCGGAATACATATGGTCGATCTCTGCGGGTCGCAGGCTGATGCCCTTGTAAAAACGCGGGACCTCTATCTGCTCGGTTGCATCAGGGCTGGCGCCGCGGACCAACCTGCTATCGACACTAAAGGCCGCGCGTTCTGCCGGCAAAAGCGTGTCTGCAACCGCACTGCCGTATTTGCCCAGTAAATCGGGTTGCCCAACATAGACAGCCTCATGGGTCACGTATTCATCGACTTTCTGTTTGACGGACAGCACCAGCGTCAGCGGCCCGTCTGGGGTCTCAACCACTACAGGTTTTAGGTTCAGGTCGGCATGATCGGACAGTACCTGTTTGTCCACGTCGTTCAAAGGGGCGTCGGCCAGCGGCGTTAGTGTATGGGGCAGGGCAGCCTGCCCGCCATGGCGCCAGATGTGACGCGCGCCATCCAGTACTTTGAAACCGATCCGATCCACCAGTGGCAAGGCCGCTTTGGCGCTGGTCAGGTTGGTGGAGGTCACTTCGGGGTCGGCCATGGCTGTGTGCATCAACTTTTCGCCTAACCCCATCCCGCGATGGGTTTTCAGCACATACCAAGAGGTCAGATTGCGGTAGCGTTGCGGACCGCGTGGCGTATGGCGCAGGCTGTCATTCATGCCCATCACGCCTACGATCTTGCCGCCGTCTTGGGCCAGCACGGCGTATTCCCCCTGCGGACCGCCCCAGCGGTTGGCCAGCAGGCGGGTCCAGCCCTCTGCCCCCCATTTGGCGCGGGGGAAAGCCGCATGCATAAAATCCTCGACGTCGCGGCGTTGAGCTGCAAGGGCGAAAGTAACATCAACCATGTTCAGCATCCTTTTGCATATCGGTTACGCTCACCCAAAGTCCCTGCGTGCGGGCGAATAGATGATCGGTAAAGGCCCAAACCGCGTCCTCGGTTTGCAGGTGGTGCGTGACAAGGCCGATCGGGTCTGTGGGGGCCGACGACAGGCGGCGGATGTGCAGGTGTTCCACCAACATGGTGAGCATCTTGTCTGTACCGCGAAACACGTTGTTATATTTCCAGCGGATGGGGTCGAGATGGGCGTTGATATGGGTCAAGCCCGCCACAGGAGCCGCATCGCCGCGCCCGTCATAAGTAGACAAAAATGTATAACCCCAGTCCGCAAGCCTTGCGCGGGTCGCATCACCGATACGGTTCCATGGCGGCACAAAGGCGGGCAGCAGGCGGGGCAGATCAGCGCCTTTCAAGATGTCCCAGCCGCGCGCCAGATCGGCCTTTTGCAGGGCCAGATCACGGGTGTTTCCAACTTCTGAAGCGGGGCTGCCCTTTGGTTCATGATTCACGTGAGACAATCCATGCTGCAGCACATAGACATGATCCGTGTCGCGCAGCCGCATGGCCAAATCGGGCTGAAGCCCGTCTGGAATGACAGATAAATGCGCAGGCACCGCATAACGCTCAGACAGGCCCAACAGGCGCTCTAATGCGGAGGTGACGGTTTGGGCATCATCATCGCGCCACCACAGGCGCGGCGACAGATTTGAGGCCTGCCACGCCGCCAGTTCCGCATCCAGATCCGCCCAATCAGCCATCTTTATTGTCGGGATGTTTCGCCCAGAGATCGGGGCGGCGTTCGCGGGTCAGCTTGTGAGACATATCGCGCCGCCACTCTTCGATCTTGCCGTGGTTGCCCGACATCAAAACAGGGGGGATCGCATGGCCGTTCCATTCGGCGGGTTTGGTATATTGGGGATGCTCCAACAGTCCAGCTGAATGGCTTTCCTCTACAGTGCTTTCGGCGTTGCCCAGCACACCGGGCAACAGGCGCACGGTCGCGTCTATCATGGCTTGGGCGGCAAGTTCGCCCCCTGTCATGACAAAATCGCCCAAGCTGACTTCTGTGATGCCGTAATGCTGGATCACGCGTTCGTCCACACCCTCAAAACGACCACACAGCATGGTGACCCCTGCACAGCCCGACAGATCGCGCGCCATCGCCTGATCAAACCGCCGCCCGCGTGGCGACATATAAAGGATCGGCCAGCGGCCTACCGCGCGCTCTTGTACGGCTTCAATCGCGGGGCCAACCACATCGGCGCGCAGCACCATACCTGCCCCGCCGCCCGCTGGGGTTTCATCCACGTTGCGGTGTTTGGTTAATCCATGGGCGCGCAAATCATGGGCGTGCAGTTGCCATTGCCCTTCTTTCAGCGCGCGGCCTGTCAGGCTGGCCCCCAAAACGCCGGGGAACAGTTCGGGAAAAAGGGTGATGATGTGGGCCTGCCAGACGCCCGCATAGTCAGGGGTGTCCTGCATCAGTTCGCGCGGTTTGAATGTTGGCAGCACACGTTGTTTCCCGTGCGAGCGGTTGGGAGAGGCGGTCATGCGTTTGATCCTTTGCCCAGTAGGGCGGCCTTGGCTGCTTTGCGTTTGGCTTTGTCTGTATGTGTCTTGTTGATCTGTAACAAGGCGGCAAGCGTCTCATCATCCAATCGTGTATTCTGGGCTGGCTGCGGTATCAGCGTCTGACGGAGTGCGTCGGGAATGTCGCATAGGTCCAGCACGGGGTCGGCAGGGCCAAGACGCAGCGCAGCGCAGTCTTCAAGGCGATAACTGTGCACGGGCGCTGGCACGCGGCTGGTGACTTCGCGGATAACTTGCGCCAGATCAGAGCTCTGCGGATATTGCGCGCAGTAGGACGCAAAATCCAAGGTCATGCCTGATGATTTCACATGCTCCCCCCAAGCAGAGCGTTGCCAACTGGCAGGATCACGGGTGGAAAAACAGATCGCTACAGCGGCGTTGGGAAAGGCGCGTTTCGCCCGCTGCCACATCAGGTACATCAACACGGGGGCCGCGCGGTAATCGGCCAATGCGCCCCGCCCGGGCATGTGGCCTGATAGTTCCTCAGCGCTGAGCAACAGCGTGCGCCGCGGCATGCCTGGAAGGTCAGCCAGCAACGCATCTAGGCGCCGACTAACCTTATCCAATGCGTCTTCGGTGCCATAGGTCGAATAGCCGCGCGTGGCGCTGATCAGTTCTTGCATCTGACCCTTCAGCCGGATGGCCACAGCGGGCATCAGCGCCTTGCGGTTGGCGCGCAGCACGGCCTGCACCGTCGATGTGCCTGTTTTATGAAATCCGGCATGAATGACGATTTTGCGCGGCATCGGGTGGCCTCATTTTTCAGGTCGGACAAAGGGCTTAGGGTCGTTAGCGGTTGGTCAGTCCTTTGCGGCAGGGGCGTTGGGCAGGATGCCGCTGGGCGGGTCAGCAATGATCCGTCTCGAGGCCAGATCGACAGTCGGAACAGCAGCCAAGGTGAAGGGCAGGAATGTTGTGGTGGACGAGCCGCTCAGCTGCAGTTCCAACAGGTCATCGGCACCGTTGTTCTGAACCGTTTTTACGCGGCCCAAAAGTACGCCGCCTGTGTCATAGACCTCTAGCCCGATCAGGTCGGCATGGTAGAATTCATCGTCTGGCAACGAAGGTAGTTGATCGCGCTGGGCGAATAATTTGATGCCGCGCAGCGCATCTGCATCTTCTTTTGTGGCCACTTGGGGCATGCGCGCGGAAAAGCCGGTTTTGATCGGGCGTAAGATGGCCAGTTCAAACGTTTGTTTGCCGTGTTCGTCTGTCAGCGGGCTGTAGTTTTGGATGTCTTCGGGGATTGCGCAGAAGCTTTTGATGCGCAGTTCTCCGCTGACACCGTATGCGCCTGAAATCACGCCGACACAGATATTAGAATCGCTCATTATGTTGGCTCCGAACCGGTGCAGATTGTGCCTGTCCACTGGCCGTTACCAGCGGTGCATTCTGCCTTCATCAACATGCTGTTGAATTTAAACCCCAGCACAGCGCCAAGGCCCAGAATGATAAGAAATTTGAGTAGTCGAAACATTAGCGTTCCTCGATATGAAGGTCTGCGGCGCGCGCTTCCCAGCCTTTGGTTTCCAGCTCTGGGGTTAGGGATACATCGGCGGGCCAGCCAAGGCAAAGGTATGCGACGAGCGACCAGTCAGGTGGTGCATCCAGATCACGGCAGAGCTGTTCGGGATCAAGCACTGACACCCAGCCAATGCCAAGGCCAAGGGCACGGGCCTGCAGCCACATCAAATTGATCGCACCCACCACAGAATAGCGGCGCATTTCTGGCATGGTGCCAACCCCCAGACCGGATCCTTTGGTGGTGCGTTCATCGCAAAAAACCGCAATGTGCTCAGGGGCTTCGCGCATGCCTGATAATTTGAGTGTGGCGTATAAGGCGGCCTGATCGCCGTCATAGCCGTCCAGTGCTTTTGCATTGGCGGCGGTGTAGTTTTCCAGCGCCGCCGCACGTGCAGCATCCGAGCGTACGCGGATCACGCGCCACGGTTCTGACATGCCAACAGATGGGGCGAGAGGAAAAGCGGAGAGGCACTCGCGCACAAGCGCCTCATCCACTGGGTCTGTACGGAAATGGCGCACATCGCGGCGCCACCGCATCAGATCGGTTAGACCAGCGCGAAATTCATCTGAAAACGCATGCATGCTGGTCTATCCTTTTTTGTGTGCAGAAAATTATTCTGCTGCGGCTTCTTCCGCTGGAGCTGCTGCAGCTTCTGCTGCGGCCGCTGCCTTGTCGGCTTTCTCCTGTGCGCGCTCTTGCGCTTTTTTGCCAGGTGTACCTTTGTTCGGGTTGTTGCGCTCGGTTTTTGGACGTGCGCCTGCGGCTTCCAGCATGCGCTGGATGCGGTCTGTTGGCTGTGCGCCTTGGGCCAACCAGTACTCAACGCGTTCCATGTTCATTTTAACACGGTCTTCGCTGTCTTTTGGCAGCAGTGGTGCGTATGTGCCCAGTTTTTCGATGTAGCGGCCATCACGTGGCATGCGGCTGTCTGCTGCAACGATACGGTAAAACGGGCGCTTCTTGGAGCCACCGCGGGCGAGGCGAATTTTCATAGCCATGGTATTGATTTCCTTTAGGTTTGATCTTGATGTGTTTTGTGGTGCTGAATGACTTCAGCGATGATGAAGTTGAGAAACTTCTTGGCGAATTCGGGATCCAGATCGGCCCGTTTCGCCAAATCTTCTAGCCGTGCGATCTGCCCTGCTTCGCGGGTGGGATCGGACGGGGGAAGGTCGTGCTCGGCTTTGAGTTTCCCCACAGCCTGAGTGTGTTTGAACCGCTCGCCCAAAGTATAGACGAGGATCGCGTCAAGACGGTCGATGCTCGCGCGGTGCTCAGAGAGCACGGCGGCGGCGCGGGTAATGGCATCGGTCATGTCAAAGCCCCTTTGGCGTGACGATATATGTTGACGAAAGTTTCATGGCCTTCAAATTCCCCGCCGGGGGCATTGGCCTTTTTGGTGGTGACAGGGTCGAATGTCGCACCCAAAGAGGTTGCGACAGCAACAGATGGCGCATTGCCTTCATCAATGTGGGACTGCGCCGTATCCACGCCGATCACATCCCAAGCCCAGGGGATGATGGTGCGCATGGCTTCGGTCACGTATCCTTTGCCTTCATAAGCCTCGTCATAAAGCGACCAGCCGAATTCGGGTTCTTCCTGACGTTCGGGGTGGAAAATGCCAAAGCCGCCAATGGCGATATCGGGGGCTGTTTTTAGCGTGGCCATAAACAGGCCGTAGCCGCGCAACACCCACTGACCCGCGATGGCTGAGAAATTGCTACGCGCCACATTTTCCGCAATGGGACCGCCGGTAAATTTGGACCGCTCAGAGGTTTTGAAGCCCACATAGGCCGCGCTGTCGCGCATCTGGGGCGCGCGCAGGATCAGACGCTCGGTCTCGAGCGTGGGGATGGAGACGTTCATGCTCACAGGCCCAGCTCATCCACTGTTGTGCCCGTCAGAACAGGGCGGGTGAAAGAGCGGTCAAATCGGCGGATGCAATTTGTTTCTTTGGCGTGCGCATAGGCGCGCAGGCATTCTGGATCGTCCCACATGTTTTTGCGGTAAACTTCATAATCGGCCAAGGATGGGAACGAGAAATGCGCATAGGCGATGTCATTGGGCCCTTCATGGGGCAGGTGATAGCCGTGATGCGTGCCGCCCAGCTTGTTCACAAGGTGAATCCAAGCTTTCGCATAGATCTCGAACTCCGCAACTTGGTCGGGGTCGATTTCATATCTAAGCGTACAGCTGATCATTTCTTTTTACCGAAACCTGACAGGCCCGCAGGCAGACCCATGCCGCCACCCATACCGGGCAGTTTGCCGCCCATTTGCTTGGCTGCGGCTTCCAGTGCTTTGGGGTCCATGCCTTGGGCCATCGCCGCAGGGTCCATGCCGCCTTTGCCCATCATTTGTTTCATCGCGGCTTTCATCATGCCGCCTTTGCCTTTGCCCATCTTTTTCATCATGTCGGACATCTGGCGCTGCATTTTCATCAGCTTGTTAAGGTCGGAGACCTCCATGCCGGCGCCTTTTGCGATCCGCTTTTTACGGCTGGCTTGCAAAAGCGCGGGGTTGGCGCGCTCTTTTTTTGTCATGGAGTTGATGAGGGCGATCTGTTGCTTGAGGATTTTGTCGTCAAGGCCCGCGTCCTCAACCTGTTTGGCCATTTTGCCCATGCCAGGCATCATGCCCATCATGCCTTGCATGCCGCCCATTTTGATCATCTGTTCCAGCTGCATTTTCAGGTCGTTCATGTTGAACTGACCTTTTGCCATGCGGCGCATCATCTTTTCGGCTTGTTCGGCCTCGATGGTTTCTTGCGCTTTTTCGACCAGCGCAACAATGTCGCCCATGCCAAGGATGCGGCCCGCGATGCGCTCAGGCTCGAAGGTCTCAAGGGCATCCATCTTTTCGCCAAGGCCCACGAATTTGATCGGGCTGCCAGTGACGGCACGCATGGATAGCGCTGCACCACCGCGCCCGTCGCCGTCCATACGGGTCAGGACAACGCCTGAAATGCCGATGCGGTCGTTGAAGTTCTGCGCGGTTTGCACGGCGTCTTGGCCTGTCAGGCCATCGACAACCAGCAATGTTTCACGTGGCGTGACCACATCGCGCACGGCTTCGACCTGCGCCATCAGTTCATCGTCGATGGACAAGCGGCCAGCGGTATCCAGCATGTAGACGTCATAACCGCCAAGAGCAGCTTGGGTCTTGGTGCGTTTGGCGATGGCAACGGGGTCTTCACCTTTGACGATAGGCAAGGTGTCCACACCGATTTGCGTACCAAGGATCGCCAGCTGTTCCATCGCGGCAGGACGGTTCACATCGAGCGATGCCATCAGCACGCGCTTGCCGTCTTTTTCTTTTAGACGCTTTGCCAGTTTGGCTGTGGTTGTGGTTTTACCACCCCCTTGAAGACCGACCATCAGGATCGGGGCAGGGGGGCTGTCTACCTTTAGCGCACCGGGTTCACCTTCGCCTTTGAGCACGTCAATCAACGCGTCATGCACGATTTTGACGACCTGCTGGCCTGGGGTGATGGATTTGGTGACCGCTTGGCCAGTCGCTTTGTCCTGCACCGCGTTCACAAAATCGCGTGCAACCGGCAGGGAAACATCGGCCTCCAACAAGGCCACGCGGACTTCGCGCAGCGCTGTTTTGACGTCTTCCTCAGACAGGGCACCTTGTTTGGTCAGGCGGTCAAAAACACCAGAGAGGCGTTCGCTGAGATTCTCAAACATGGGCGGATGCCCTTTCTCTATCGGTTGCGGGGTACCCCTAATGTAGGGGGTCCGCATGAATTCACAATTGCCGCGCCCACCTGCAGATGGGTCAAAACCATACAGTTTTGCCCCAGTGGGCGTAACACGCTGACTGGGGGCGATCCTGAACAGGTCAGGACCGGAAGGCACTGCTTCCGGAGGTTTGGACTGCGTGTAGGCCGAGGCGGAGCCTGAGTCAAGCGGGGCGTTTGGTTGCGCTTGGGCCAAAAAGATACAGTATACGGGCAAATATTACCGCAAGCGCGGATGAGGAATGTGGGCATGCAGAATTGGGATGAGGTCAAAACGGCCTATCACGTCGCGCGACATGGCACCGTAAGTGGCGCAGCCGAGACTTTGGGCGTGCACCATGCAACGGTAATCCGCCACATTGATGCGCTGGAAAAACAATTGGGGGTGAAGCTGTTCCAGCGTCATGCGCGCGGCTATACCCCCACGGAAGCGGGCGATGATCTGTTGCGTGTTGCCCAACAGACCGAGGATCAATTCGGGCAGCTGGTCAGCAGGATCAGAGGTAAAGGCACAGAGGTATCTGGCGAGCTTGTCGTGACTTCGCTGGTCGCGCTTGCGCCGCGTATAGCGCCGCTGTTGGTGGCGTTCCAGGCGGATTATCCCGATGTCATTGTGCGCTACCTGACGGGTGATCGTCTTTTTCGACTGGAATATGGTGAGGCGCATGTTGCGATTCGCGCAGGCGAAGCACCCGATCAACCGGATAATGTCGTGCAAGCGCTGCCCGAGCAACGCGTGGGCTTATATGCGTCGAAAACTTATGTGGCGACCCATGGCGCGCCGTCAAACGTCGATGCGTACCGCGGGCATAGGTTCGTCGGACCGGACAACGACGAATCCCGTGCACCTTTCTATCGCTGGCTGCACGACACGATCCCACGTCACAGCATCGTTTACCGAAGCAATGACGTACAGGCGCTTGCCATGGCTGTGGTTGCAGGGGCTGGGATCGGGTTCTTGACCGAGCATCAGGCCGCACAGCATGACAGTCTTGTTGAAATAGCAGCCCCGCATGCCGCGTGGTCTTCTCCGTTGTGGCTGGTGACGCATGTTGATTTGCACCGCTCCAGCAAAGTGCAGGCTTTGGTGAAGTTCCTCAAGGCGCATGTCACAAACGGTGGGGGTTAGGTCGGCCCTCGCCAACAATGGTGTCTTCGCGGTGGGGGGCAATGCTTTAGGTGGATTGCTCTGGCAGCTCATGCTGTAAAAAACGCTCAAACGCGTCTAGGTTCACGGGTTCAAACTGGCCAAACCCTTGCATCCACACAGAGGCGGCGCGCATGGCGTCCGGTTCGAGTTTGCACCACTTCACCCGCCCGCGTTTTTCTTGGGTGATTAGCCCCGCAGTGGTCAGGACAACAAGATGTTTTGAAATCGCGGCCAGTGACACATCAAACGGTTCAGCCACATCTGTGACGGCCATGTCATCTTCCAGCAGCATCGCGAGGATCGCGCGGCGGGTCGGATCGGCCAATGCCGCAAATGTGGTGTCTAAGGTGGATGCCATGGTGGCAACATATCCACTGTGCGTCGGCAGGGGAAGAGATCAAAGGCGTGGAAGTTCAGGTGAGAAGTGCGGGCGGTTTGGCCGTATCCTTTGATGGGGCACCGGCGTTACGGCTTAGAGTGAGGCGTTAGTTGACTTTGACTTGTTCGTCACAAACCTACCCAATCATGAAATGCGGCCCTTCGCACTATGCGCGGTGAAAGTCTCTTTTGAGCCCAGAGTCACAAATGCTGCACGCTGTATGAACGACTGCTTCTGGTCGGTCTTGGGCTACGACTGCGATCCAAGATGTTGACCAAATCGAATATTGTACCCATTGAGATCTACGGCGTTAAACTCTCGCATCCCCCAAGGGAAATTCTCAGGGGCTTTCGAAATGGTCACACCATTGCCTTTGGCGCGTTCATACATTCCATCCAAGTTGTTGATGTCAAAATACATCCAGTTTTCACCGAGTTGCGGAACCCCCTGCCAAAAATGCACGCAGGCTTCGCCGAGCAATAGCGCTCCATGAGTTGGAGGCTCTCCCCACAAGAACCTGACAGTGAAACCCAGCTTTTCAACATACCAGTTACAGGCGTCGGCAACACTACAAACTGCCAGTGTTGGATACACTGCCGAGCATTCGATATTATCAGGCGTGTTTGGCGACATGACCGACCAAGTTTCCCTTTAGTGTGTAGCTAGGACCATCCGACCATCCGTGTTCACTCAAAACAAGACGCACATGTTCACTACTGATGAATTTGTCTGGCGATTTCTTGCCGCAAGTCACAAGTAACACCTCACCCTTTTCAGAGTTTTTGGCGAGCCAATTGCCGAGACCTTGCTCTGAGGAAACTTTAATTCGTTTTAGTCTTGGTATAGTCATGTTCGCTGGCCTTTCCCAACTAGGTTATCACCCCACTACACTAAATATGTCCTTTTTTCAAAAGCGGACACTCTGACGAGCGATCTGAAGGATCGTTTTGTCCGCATAGCAGGCATCGTCTCAGATCTTTCACAATGTCCGGACTGGGTCGTGAAGGAGTGAAGTGATTTTTGGTAATTGCTGTTGGCCCAAACGGCGGGCTGGCGGCAAGGCGGGGATGAAGATCAACCAAATGGTTGAATAAAGAATTTAAGGTGAATCTTGTGGATTTCGCCTGAATAAGACTGTGAAGATTTTTCCGCAGTCTTTTTTATCGTATAAATTCAGGAGTTTATAATCTGAAGAGTCTTCGTTGACTCGGATGCGGCAGCGCAGTAGCTAACGGGCAAGACTTCCCAGTGGGGCCAAACGCATGGACGACCAAGATCGCAAGGCAAATATGGCGGCGATTGAGGCGCGGATCGCGGCGGCCAAGGGCTTGCAAGAGCCTAAACCACGTATGGATGAGCACTATTCAGGGGCCCAGATGGCCTGGAGAATGGTGATAGAGCTTGTGGCCGGTCTTGGGATTGGCTTTGGCATCGGATACGGGTTGGATCTGTTCTTTGGAACGCTTCCCATATTTATGGTGCTGTTTGTTCTGCTGGGCCTCGCGGCCGGAGTGAAGACGATGCTCCGATCTGCGCGCGAAATGCAGGATGAAAACGCGGCAAAAGACGCCGCTCGAGAATAACGCCCCGATTGGGGCATGGATTAAAACCACTCCGATCGGGGTGATGAGTGAAGGGGCCTAGAGATGGCAACAGAAGCACACGGCGCAGAAGAAAGCGGTCTGGTCTTTCACCCGATGGATCAATTTATGGTCACGCCTTTGGGTGGTGACGGACCCGTAAACTGGTTCACATTCACAAATGCAGCGCTCTGGACCAGCTTTGCGGTTGGCGTTGTCTTCATCTTGCTGGTTGTTGGTACGTCCAAACGCGCAGTTGTTCCGGGCCGTATGCAATCAGTTGCGGAATTGGCTTACGGCTTTATTTACAAGATGGTCGAAGACATCTGCGGTAAAGAAGGCGTTAAGTACTTCCCCTACATCATGACACTGTTCATGTTTATCGTTTGCGCGAACTTCCTTGGCCTGCTGCCAACGGCATTCACGCCTACATCCCACTTTGCGGTTACGATCCCACTGGCACTATTGGTGTTCCTCGGTGTGACCATTTTGGGTTTTGTGAAAAACGGTGTTTCTTTCTTGGGCCTCTTCTGGGTTTCCTCAGCACCTTTGGCGCTGCGCCCCGTTCTGGGCCTGATCGAGCTGATCTCGTACTTTGTGCGCCCTGTCAGCCACTCTATTCGTCTTGCCGGTAACGTCATGGCGGGTCACGCGGTGATTAAAGTGTTCGCAGGTTTTGCGGCGCTGACCATCGTGTCTCCAGTTGCCATTCTCGGCATCACGGCGATGTACGGTCTGGAGGTCCTTGTGTCCTTCATTCAGGCCTATGTCTTTACGATCCTTACATGCGTGTATCTGAACGATGCACTGCACCCAAGTCACTGAACAATCGGCGGGGTAACCCGCCTTATCTATCCACTTCCAATTCACAGGAGAATTCTCATGGAAGGTCAACTCGCACACATCGGCGCAGGTATCGCAGCACTCGGCACGGGCATCGCAGCCATCGGTGTTGGTAACGTTGCAGCAAGCTTCTTGGGCGGCGCACTGCGTAACCCATCCGCAGCAGCGGCACAGACAGCTACACTGTTCATCGGTATTGCTTTCGCCGAAGCTCTGGGGATCTTCTCGTTCCTCGTAGCACTTCTGCTGATGTTCGCTGTATAAGCGATCTACGGATTATTCCGACGCTTGGGGCGGTGCGGCACGCTGCACCGCCCTTTTGAATATCAGTGTTCTGACAGGAGGCCATCATGGCAACCGAAACTACACATGGCGATGGTCTAGCGGACGCCGTAGGCGTGGCAGAGCATTCTGCCGGAAACGCGGGCATGCCACAGCTTGATTTCTCCCATTGGGGAAACCAGATGTTCTGGCTGGCGCTTGCGCTGATCGCAATCTACATGATCTTGTCGCGCGTGGCATTGCCGCGCATCGCGGCGGTTCTGGCCGAACGTCAGGGCACGATCTCGAACGATATTGCTGCTGCCGAAGATTTGAAAGCCAAAGCGGTTGATGCCGAAGCGGCCTATGACAAAGCTTTGGTTGATGCCCGTGCCGAGGCACAGCGCATCGTCGAAGAAGCAAAAGCGGAAATGCAGTCTGATCTGGATAACGCAATTGCTAAAGCGGATGCAGAAATTGCTGCCAAATCAGCCGAATCCGAAGCCGCCATCGCGGAAATTCGTGCCGGCGCAGTGGAGAGCGTGAAAGCGGTCGCCAAAAGCACAGCAAAAGAAATCATCGCTGCTATGGGTGGCAAGGCTGACGCCAAAACCATTACTGCAGCAGTCACAGCACGGATGAAAGGATAACGTCATGCGTTTCACACTCACATCCGTATTTGCCGTGATGCTCGCAAGCCCTGCTTTCGCAGCATCTGGTCCCTTCTTCTCGCTGCGCAACACAGATTTCGTTGTGCTGATTGCTTTCTTGCTGTTCATCGGCATCTTGGTCTACTTCAAAGTACCTTCCATGATGGTGAAGATGCTGGACGGCCGTGCCGAAGGCATCAAGTCCGAGATCGAAGAAGCCCGCAAACTGCGCGAAGATGCGCAGACGTTGCTGGCCTCTTACGAGCGTAAGCAGAAAGAAGTTCAAGAGCAGGCCGACCGCATTGTTGCCGCAGCTAAAGAAGAAGCTGCAGCCGCTGGTGCACAAGCCCGCGTAGATCTGGCCAAATCAGTTGAACGCCGTCTGGCCGCCGCTGAAGAGCAAATCGGTTCCGCCGAAGCTGCCGCGATCAAAGAGGTACGCGACCAAGCTGTGGTCATCGCCATTGCCGCCTCTCGCGAAATCATTGGCAAGCAGATGACTGCTGCGGATGGTAACAAGCTTATCGATGAAGGTATCGCGCAAGCGGATACCAAGCTTCACTGAGCTGTATCGAGATATGATTTAGAAAAAGCCCTGCCGTAACTGGCGGGGCTTTTTCATTTGCTCAAAGGGAAACCCATGGCCAACAACCTGCAAAAAATCAGCCCCGCCCAGATAGAATTGCTCGCACCGCGCGCGCAGTTGGACTTCTTTGATCAGCAATCAATTGTATTGCCCCAGTCGATGACCGCGCTCGAAGCGTGGACCCATGTCATGGCAGACCCGCTGCCGTTCTTGAGCCTCGCCTTCAAAATACGAGATGCCATCGCTGCGCGGTTTGGGGTGAAGCGCATCGGAGGGTTTTCCGGTGCAACACCGGGGTTTGTGCAGGTCGGGGACAAGCTGGATTTTTTCTTGGTAGAGACGCTGACGGATAACGTGTTGAGCCTCTCTGAAAGGGACAAACATCTTGATGTGCTCACCTGTGTAAGCTGCGTGGAAAACACGTTGACCATCACATCATCGGTCAAAGTCCATAACTATTTCGGGCGCCTTTATATGTTGCCCGTGGCGCCTGCACATCGGCTGATCGTTCGGGTAATGTTGCGGCGGCTCAGCCGGAAGCTCGCTGGCGGCAACTAGCCTGTGTTTTCCTGATCCAACCTTTGCTGGGCCACGCTTTCGTGACGCGCTGCGCGCTGTTGGTCCAGCAGGGCACGTTCGACGTATGTCAGATGCGCCTCAACTGCAGCGCGGGCGGCAGGGGCGTCTCGCGCCATAAGCGCGTCATGGATGGCGCGGTGCTGCGCCAGCAATACGGCGCGTTTCGTTTGTTGTTTGAACATGACTTGCCGATTGTAGAAGACCCCACCACGTAGCAATTCATACATTGAGCGCATCATATGAAGCATGACAACGTTATGGCTGGCCTCGATGATGGCCATGTGGAATTGGGCATCTAACGCCGCTTCCTCTTCGGCAGTTGCGGTGTCTTGAGCGCGCGCCATTTTTTCGAAAATCGCGCCGATCACCGCTAAATCGGTGTCAGACCCCAAGCGCGCAGCCCGTTCGGCGGCGAGCCCCTCCATATCGCGACGAAAGGTAAGGTAGTCCATCGTGGCTTCGTCATGGCGCGAAAACAATGCAGCCAACGCAGGCGAAAACGCAGAGCGCAACGCGTCAGCAACAAACACCCCTGCACCTGCTTTTGCGCTCAGTAAGCCCGCCTCTTGCAGCTGAGCAATCGCATCGCGCAGAGAGGGGCGCGAAACGCCTAATCGCTCAGACAGTTCCCTTTCGGACGGAAGCCGCACCCCGGGCTGGAGAACCCCGCGCAGGATCAGCTCTTCGACCTGACGTACAACAGCGGTTGATAGTTTTTCTGGGCTGACGGGACGAAATGGCATTTGGTGCGTTCCTTTGATTGGTCAAATTATATGACCGCAGATCAATGCCAGCAAGGGGGTGATTGTTAAGGCTCCATTAACCAAGGGGGTGTATCGATTGAGCATGATTTCTCGGGTACTATTTTTAATCTTGGCGCTGGCAGGCTGTAACACAGCAGGCCCTCATTTCAGGGGGTTGCCAGCGTCAACAATTACCGTTGATGGGTCTACGTTCGATGTCCGTGTGCGCGGGGAATTAGCCGAAGCCATTCGAATTAATTCCGAATACGCCCCCCGATTTGGCCCCATTCGGGACCGCGCTGGACGTGCGATGGCAATCGTTAGTGGATGTCAGGTGAAAGAGGTACGGGGGGATCAGGCGCAAGCCACAGGCATCTTGCGTTGTGGTAAGGGCCACCCGCAGCGGCCTCCAGAACGGCGCAGCGGTTTGGAATGCATCCCCATTCGCGGCACGGAATTAAAGCAACTGGGTGGATCAAGCATCGAGATCGAATGCGATCCCGCATAAAGCCATAATATCTTGTGGATAACTGGGGGATTGCGCCCACTGGTTGTGGTGGAGTAGTTGACAGTTCGAACGCAAAAACGGCACTTTAGCGCTCGGTCCGGAATCACCACTCAGGCAGCACATGCGCTTTTCAAAACTCAAGCTGACGGGCTTCAAAAGCTTTGTTGACCCCACTGACTTGATCATCGCGGATGGTCTGACGGGGGTTGTGGGCCCAAACGGTTGTGGGAAATCGAACCTCTTGGAAGCACTGCGCTGGGTCATGGGCGAAAACCGCCCGACGGCGATGCGCGGCGGCGGTATGGAGGACGTTATCTTTGCGGGCGCGGCCACACGGCCTGCGCGCAACTTTGCTGAAGTCTCCTTGCAGATCGATAATAGTGAACGTCTCGCTCCTGCCGGTTTCAACGATAATGACAATCTGGACATTGTGCGCCGGATCACCCGTGATGTGGGCAGCGCGTATAAGGCGGCGGGTAAAGATGTACGGGCCCGCGATGTGCAAATGTTGTTCGCGGACGCCTCGACCGGTGCGCATTCCCCCGCCTTGGTTCGCCAAGGCCAGATCAGCGAATTGATCAACGCCAAACCCAAAAACCGCAGACGCATTCTGGAAGAGGCCGCTGGCATCTCGGGTCTCTATGCGCGCCGCCACGAGGCAGAGCTGAAATTAAACGGGGCGGAAACCAATCTCGCCCGCGTGGATGATGTTGTTGAACAATTGGCCGCACAGCTGGCGCAACTGGCGCGTCAGGCCCGACAGGCAGCGCGCTACCGTGACATCGGCGATCAGCTGCGCCGCTCTGAAGGGATGCTGCTGTACCGGCGCTGGCGCGAGGCCGACGATGCGCGCGCGCGCGCAGCGGATGAACTGCGGCTGCGCGTGACAGCTGCCGTTCAAGCGGAATCGCTGGTGCGCACCTGCGCCAAAGCACGCCAAACGGCGGAGGACGCCCTGCCAGCCCTCCGCGAAGAAGACGCGATCGCGGCCGCTGTTGTGCAGCGCTTGATTGTGCAGCGCGACACGCTCAGCGATCAAGAGTCGCGCGCGACCACGCTGATTGATACGCTGCAGGGGCGGATCACCCAATTGAGCCACGACATTGATCGTGAGGGTGGGTTGAACCGCGACGCAGGCGAAACAATTGAGCGGCTGGAGTGGGAAGCCGGTGAACTGGCCAAGGCGGGCGATGGCCATGAAGCGGCACTAGAGGTCGCCGCAGCTGCAGCGCGGGATGCGTCCACTGTCTTGCAACTCCGCGAGGCAGAGTTGAGCCAGCAAACCGAAGATGTGGCGCGGCTTGCTGCGCGCTATAGCTCGGCTGAGCGGTTGTTGGAAGATAACCGAAAGACCCAATCGAAATCCGAGGCAGAAGCCGACCGCGCCCGCGATGCGGTTCATGTGAGCCAAACAGCGCTTGCCAAAGCAGCGGATGATTTTCAGGTCGCAACAAAGGCAGAGGCCGCAGCGGTGGCCGCCGCAGAAGCCGCCGACGCTGCGCTGATCGCGGCTGAGGAAAACCGCGCCCAGACCCAGACCTTAGAAGCCGAAGCGCGCGGCGAGCGTTCAGAGGCAGAAGGCGAAATGAACGCGCTGCGCGCCGAAGCAGGGGCCTTGGCCAAACTGGTCGAACGCGACACCGCTGAGGGGGGGCAGATCCTTGACCGTTTGCAGGTTGAGCATGGGTTTGAAAAAGCACTGGGGGCGGCGCTTGCCGACGATCTACGCGCCCCAGAGGTAGAGGCTGACGGCCCGTCAGGCTGGTCGTCACTCGCGGCCTATTCCGAAGTGCAAGATTTACCCGCAGGCGTTACGCCGTTGACCAATCACGTGTCTTGCCCAGATGTTTTGGGCCGCCGCATGGGGCAGATCGGTTTGGTCGATGCCGATGACGGTCCCCGTTTGCAGGCCGCATTGCAGCCAGGCCAGCGGCTTGTTTCGCCCGAGGGGGATTTGTGGCGTTGGGACGGTTTCCGCGCATGGGCTGAAGACGCCCCATCCGCTGCCGCCCTGAGGTTGCAACAGCTGAACCGTCTTGAGGTTCTCAAGCAAGCGTTGGAGCAGGCCAGCCAGCGGGCTGAAGGCGCGCGTGCAGCGCATGAAAGCCTGACTGCGCAGCTGGCCACACAGGCGGAAACTGACAAACTGGCCCGTGAAGCACGGCGTGACGCAGACCGAATGGTTGCAGATGCGGGCCGCGCGCTCAGCCGCGTAGAGGCCGACCGCAACCTTGCGGCAGGCCGTTTGGAATCGCTGGGCCTTGCTGTAACGCGCCACGAAGAAGAAGCGATGAGCGCCCGCGCCCGCGTGCAAGAAGCTGTACGTGCGCTGGAAGAACTGGGTGATCTGGGCGATGCGCGCGCCGCGGTTGAAGACATCCGCATGGGGGTCGAGGGCGCGCGTATAACCATGATGTCACGGCGATCTCACCATGACGAATTGCGCCGCGAAGGCGAAGCACGAACCAAACGGGCGCAGGAAGTTACCAAAGAACTCAGCGGCTGGCGGCACCGTTTGGAGACGGCTGAGAAGCGCAGCTCGGAATTGGTGGATCGCAAAGAAGCCTCGGAGGCCGAGCTGAAAGAAGCAAGTGCTGCGCCATATGAAATCGCAGCAAAACGCGAGGATTTGGGGCTGCAAATTGAGGTCTCTGAGACCCGCCGCGCCGATGCCGCCGAGAAGCTGAGCGGGGCAGAGGCTGTGCTGCGCGAGACAACTCTGGCCGAACGCGATGCAGAGCGCACGGCCTCTGAGGCCCGCGAGGCGCGCGCGCGCTCTGAGGCGCGCAATGAGGCTGCCAAAGAAACCGTAAGCGCTGCGGCGGAGCGGATCGCAGAAGAACAGCAGCTGACGCCAAATCAATTGTTGGCCCAGCTTGACGTGGCCGCTGATGAAATATCGGGGGCAGAGGCGTTGGAGGCGGATGTGAACCGTCTGAAACGTCAGCGCGATACATTGGGTGCGGTGAATTTACGCGCAGAAGAAGACGCCAAGGAAGTTCAGGCAGAGCATGACGAGCTGGTCTCGGAGAAAGCGGATCTGGAAGAAGCGATCAAAACGTTACGTGCGGGTATCGCAGGTCTAAACCGCGAAGGCCGCGAGCGGCTGTTGACGGCTTTTGAGCAGGTGAATTCCAATTTCTCGCTGCTGTTTACGCATTTGTTTGCGGGTGGTGAGGCCAATTTGGTTATGGTCGAAAGCGACGATCCGCTAGAGGCGGGCCTAGAGATCATGTGCCAACCTCCGGGTAAGAAGCTGAGCACGCTCAGCCTGCTCAGCGGCGGCGAGCAGACTTTGACTGCGATGGCGTTGATTTTTGCGGTGTTCCTTGCCAATCCCGCGCCGATCTGTGTGCTGGACGAAGTCGACGCGCCGCTGGATGATGCGAACGTGACGCGTTTCTGTGATCTGCTGGATGAGATGTGCCGCCAGACCGATACGCGCTTTCTGATCATCACGCACCATGCGGTCACGATGGCGCGGATGGACCGATTGTTTGGTGTGACGATGGCCGAACAAGGGGTAAGCCAGCTTGTCTCGGTCGATCTGAAGAAAGCGGAAACGCTGGTCGCCTAAAAGGGGACCAGCGTCATGATGTCAGGGTTTTGGTGTGGCATGCTCAACAGGGCCGCCTGATTTTTCCCATGTGCTAAACCCGTCTTTTAGATGGGCCGCGTCAAATCCCATATCCTGCAACGTCGCCACCGAAATGGCCGAGCGCCAGCCGGATGCGCAGTGAAAGACGAACTTTTTGTCTTGTGCAAAGATGTCTTTGAAATAAGGGCTGCCGGGATCGACCCAGAACTCCAACATGCCGCGGGGGCAATGAAAACTATCAGGAATGAAGCCTGTGCGCTCGCGCTCGCGGGGATCGCGCAGATCAACGATTTGGATTGCCGGATCGCCCACCATTGCGATTGCGTCAGGCGTTTCGATTTCTTCGATACGGGCGCGGGCGTTCGCAACCATTTGGGCGGCGGTAACCTTGAGGGTCATCTGCTTTTTCCTTCCAGTTTGGTCAGAAATGCGGGGGTGGGCCATGCATCTGCAGGCAGTTCGAGGCGCGCTTGTTCTTTTTGTACCGCGATGCGCGTATTGGCGCCCAAGATGCCGTCAATCTTGCCGACATTGTAGCCTCGGTTCTGTAAGGCGCGTTGCAGGCGTTTCATTTGATGACCGCTCAGCCCTATTTCTGGTCTTCCAGCATCATAGACCTGCGCCCCATTCAGGCGCGTTGCAAAATAGGCGGCTGTCAAAACGTAAGTGAAGCTTTGGTTCCATTCAAAATAGACGTCAAAGTTGGGGTAGGTCAGGAAGGCGGGCCCGCGCCGGCCTTGTGGTAAAATAAGCGAGGCGCTTAGGTTGTTTGCAAGACGGCCATCACGGGGTTTGATCCCCAGCTTTGCCCAGTCCGAGGCGCGCTTTTTTGTACCAAGACCGCTCAGCGACCAATCAAAGTTTTGCGGCACGGTTACTTCGTCAATCCAAGGCTCGCCCTTGCGCCATCCCAGTGATTTCAGCATTTTACCACCGGACATCAACGCGTCAGCCGCAGAGGTTTTCAGCGAAACATGCCCGTCACCATCACCATCAATGCCGTTTTCGATGATGTCGCGGGGTAGCATCTGCACCATGCCGATCTCACCTGCCCATGCGCCGGTTGTCTTTGCGGGATTGAAATCGCCGTGTTTATACAGCTCCATTGCAGCGAAAATCTGCGGGCGGAACAGATCGGGCCGGCGACAGTCATGCGCCAAGGTCACCAGCGCGTTTGCGGTGTTGAAGTTCCCTTGGATCGCGCCAAAGTCGGTCTCAAAGGCCCAAAATGCCAATAGAACGCCGCGATCAACGCCGTAGCGGGATTCAATTTGGGAAAAGACGCGGTTGTATTTTTTACCATTGCTGCGTCCGCGGTTGATGCGGTCATTGGAAATAAGGCGGCGGGAAAAATCTATGAAGGGGCGTTGAAATACGCCTTGGGACCGATCCGCTTTGAGCACTTTGGGATCTTGTCGGGCGGTTTTTAGAAACCGTTGTGCAGTGGCTTTGTCGATGCCGTGGCGCGGCGCCTCTGAAATAAGACCGCCAAGGAACGAATTGAAATTACCGCCACAGGCCGCGTGACTGAC
>JBDVSG010000125.1:0-37359 GCA_039967155.1 Sulfitobacter sp.
CTGTTCACTGGATAGGAAAATGCGTATTTCCCGATGAGAGCAAAGACGCCGGTAAAGGCGAGCGACAGCCCGAAATACATAGCCGTGATGACGATGTAGACTTCGAAACTTGCAAAGGTCTGGGACTGCAGGTCATTGCCCGCCGCCGCGAGATCCGTCGCTGAAATGACGGACACCACGCTACTGGCCAGCATCAGATAGATGAACTGGCTGGTCAGCGCGGGATAGACTGCGCGCATCGCGGGCTTCAGGATCACATAGCGCAAAGTCTGAAAGAAATTCAGGCCAACGGTCCTTGCAGCCTCAATCGTCCCTTTGCCAACCGAAGCGACACCAGCCCGAACAATTTCCGTCCCATAGGCGCCAAAGTTCACGACCAGCGCCAGTAGCGCAGCTTGGTTCGGCTCAAAGCGGATACCAAGGGCGGGCAAAGCAAAGAAGAAGAAATAGAGCTGAACCAGAAACGGCGTGTTTCGAATGACTTCAATGTAGATATTGATCAGAACACGGATCGGCTTTGGGCCGGATGTCTTACCAACTGCCCCAAAGATCGACAGGATTAATCCGATGACCATCGCGGTGCATGACATTTGAACCGTCAGCCAAGCGCCTTCAAGCAATAACCCGAAAGAGCCAAAAACAGGCGCAAAATTGAAATCGTACATAGAAGCCTCCCCGCATCTTGTACTTATTTTTCACCGTATCAGCGGGTCTCCCGTCCCCCTGATACAGCGCGTTTTTACGCGGGCGATACCGCCCGCGTGAGCAACCTACGCGGTCACAGTGCCGCGAAACGGCAGGTTGTTTGCGATGGTGTATTCCATGCCGTCCAACAATTGCGCGAGATCAGGACGCGCGGATGGCGCGTTTGAAATCGCTGCGACAACAATGTTGCCATCTGGATCGATGCAGAAAATACCTGGCTCTGAAAAGCGCGCGATGGCGTCGCCGTTGTTCGTAGGTTCGGTCACATAAAGACCCAATGTGGTCATCTGTTCGACGGTCAGCCCATAGCCGACATCCATGCTCCACCTATACTCAGCAATATCAAGTGTGGCGCGTTCTTCGGTGTCACCTGACATGATCTTGATCGTGAAGCCAGCTTTTTCCCAATCCGCTTTCATTGATTCCAGCGTGTTGAGATAGTTCTTGCAGCGTCCGCAGTGGCGACCACGGTAAACGATGAACAGTGTCCACCCTGCGGTTGCGCCGCCAATGTTCATCGTGCCGCCGCCCAGTTGAGGGACGGAGATAGCGGGTATCGGCGCGCCGACGATTGGTTTGGGTTGTCCGTTCATGATCTGCAATTCCTTAGGCTTGATCGTGCGACACCGGCCAATGCTGGCGACGCTATGGTGTGCACTTGATAGGACGGCCGTTCTGCTTGTGTCAATAGTCATATGATGTCATACGTGAGACGTCTTATGTTACGAAGGTTGTGATCGAGCGGACATTATGATTGAAACCTCAAGAGGCGCGGCATCGCCCGCCGGTACGCCTAGTGTTGCCATCAGGAGATTTTGACGTTGCAAAAGAATCCACCGCCAATATCTGCAAAACGCCCCCGCCTAAGTGTGGACGTGGCCAATCGGCTGCGGAAAATGATCGATGATCGTCAATGGGTTGCCGGTCAGCAGCTTCCCACAGAAATCAAATTGATCGAAACATTTGGCGTCAGCCGAACGGTCATCCGTGAGGCAATTTCCGCACTGGGTGCAGAAGGGCTTGTGAAATCACAACATGGTCGCGGCGTGTTCGTTGCAGAACATCTGCCAACCCGCCCGTTTCGATTTGGCGACAGCAACATCAACGAAAAAGACCATATCCGTCAAAGCATGGAGCTGCGGCTGGGTATCGAAACCGAAGCTGCATCGCTTGCCGCGGTCCGCCGCACCGATGACGAACTGGCGGCGATCAAACGCGCGCTCGACATCATTAACCAGCTCAATACGGAAAGCGTTGGTGGTGCTGCCGAAGATTTCGACTTTCACGTCAAAATCGCCGAGGCCGCACACAACAGTTATCTCGTAGATTTTATGAATTTCCTGGGCACCCAGATCATTCCGCGGGTTGTTTTACGGCTGGAGTTCGGCCCTGAACGGGATGAATTCTTCGAAGAACTCATTGAGCATCACGTCGCTATTTACAAAGCGATCGAGGCAAAAGATCCCGTGGCCGCCTCTGAGGCCATGCGTGTGCATCTGTCACGCGGGCTGGTCGTTAACCGCGCAATTTAGCGACCCGAAAGCCAGTGTCTGGTTATGTGTCTGTAGGGATTGGCAGGTGGTGCTTTGGTTTGATCAAGGTACGTAAAATCAATCCAGACGCAGTCCGAACATACCACCGGAACGCCCCAAGAGCGCCTAATGTCGAAGGCTTGTTGGCCGCACGGCGAAGAGCCACCAGCCCACCAATCTGACCAGAGCCATAAACATCTAGCCTGTCATGGTCCAAAGTTGAGCGCACTTGCAATTAGCCCTAAGGGCTTCGTGCAAGTTGGAGGAGACTTGGGGTCAGCTCAGCGCAAACCCGCTGGAGGGTGCGATACGCGCCGCATCTTGGCGGACTGAGCGATCGAGCCCGTCAACGCTGACTGATCTAGTCCGACGATGCTCGTCTGTCCAAAACGCGTGTATACCAAGTTAAAGGAAAGCAAATCGCAAAGAAGATCAGTGCGACGAAACCATAAACCTTCAAAGGCTCGAAGGTCGCGTTGTTGATCACGCCAGACACGCGAACAAGTTCCTCAAACCCGATAATGGACGTCACAGCCGTCGCTTTGATCAGTTGCACCAGAAACCCAACGGTTGGCCCGCGGACATATTTGATGGCCTGTGGCAAAATCACCAACCGCATTTGCTGATACCAGCTCAATCCAAGCGCTGAGCTCCCGTCCCACTGGCCTTTATCGACGGCTTGAACGCCCCCGCGCCAAATTTCTGCAAGGAATGCACTGGCGTAGAATATCAAACCGAGCGCTGCTGCGGCCCAAGCATCAATCCTGAAACCCAACATCGGCATCCCAAAGAAGATAATGAAGAGTTGCAGGATCAGCGGGGTCCCTTGAAACAGGCCAATGTATCCCTTTGAGATAACCTGCAGATATTTCTTCGTCGAAATGCGCATTGTCATAATGCACAAGCCCACGATACCGCCGCCGATGAAGGCAACGACCGAAAGAGCAATCGTCCAACGCGCCGCAAGAAGCAGGTTCCGAAGGATGTCCCAGTTGCTAAATTCAATCATGTGATGTCCGCCGAAATGAAACGTTTGCCAAGAACCACCAAGATGCGCCGCATTGAAATGGCCATTACGAGATAGATCAGCGCCACAACAGAATAGGTCTCAAAGGCGCGGTAGGTTTTTGATTGCCAAAGCTCAGCCATATGGGCCAGTTCGCGAACAGCAATTTGAGAGACGACTGCAGACTCTAGCATCATGATGATGATCTGACTGGCGAGCGCTGGATAGATCACAATCAACGCTTGCGGCAATATGACTTTGAGAAATGCAATGTGTTTGGATAATCCCAGAGCTTGGACCGCATCCCATTGTCCCTCGGGCACGGCATCCAGACCCGCACCGATGATCTCGGTTGTGTAGGCGGTCATGTTTAGGATCATCGCCAACAGGGCCGCGTAGATCGGATCGAGCAATATGCCCAAAGCAGGAAGCCCGAAGTAGATAAAGAACAGCTGCACCAGAAATGGCGTGTTTCGGATCAACTCCACATAACAGATGATAAGCATGCTCAACGGGCGAATGCCACTGCGCCGTCCAGCCGCCAAAAGCGTGCTAAGAGTGATCCCGACTACCGCAGTAATCGAGATCAAAATCAAGGTCATGGAGACGCCATGCGCGATTGCGCTCAGCGCCTCCTTAAGTAGCTCGGGGCTCATCCTCGCTTATTTCCATTTCTTGAAGAGGTCTGCAGGATTAAGCGGCACTTTGAGCCACTTTTCTGATGCGCTGTTCAACACACCCGAGTCCTGCATTTCAACGATAGCTGCTGTAAGAGCGGCTTTCAGTGGCTCTTCGCCATGGTTCAAAGCGACATTGGAAGGCGAAGTCAAAAGCGAGAACTTCTGCTCTGGTTCCAGATCCGTTTGTTCTGCCAGAACCCGCGCGCCAACATCATTGCCAACCACCATCAAATCAACCTGGCCGGAGATGAACGCCTGAATCACAGCGCTGTAGTTGTCAAAACGGCGAATGGTTGTGTCAGCCGCCGCAGCTTCCGTAAGCGAGGTATCTTCCAAGGTCCCACGGTTCACGGCAACAGATTTACCAGCCAGATCGGCTTTACCCTCAACCTTCATCGCTGCTGGCCCGATCACCCCAATGTAATACGGCGCATAGGGGGCGGCATAATCGATGACTTTGAAACGCTCATCGCTATAGCCAACGCTCAGAAGAACATCCACGCGTTTGTCGTTCAAAAGCGGGATGCGGTTTTGGCCTGTTACATTCACGAACTCAACATCAACGCCCAGCTTATCGCCGATGAAGTTGCCCACATCGATGTCATATCCTTGAAGGCTCAAATCTGCGGTTGCAGATGAAAAAGGTGGGAAATCGGGAAAGATGCCGATCTTGATGTTTCCGGCGGCCTTGATGTCGTCTAGGGCATCGGCAGAAGCGGTGGACAGTGTTGCCCCCGCCATCAGAACGGCCATTCCGACCACGCCTGCCATTTTTGTAAGGTGTCGTTTCATTTGTCTTCTCCATTTACTGTTGAACATAAAGTCTTGATTGAGCGGCTTCTGCGGCCACTTTTATTGGCAATGATTTGCTCTTTTCGGCATGGGTTACTTCACTAGGTCAAAATTTGACCGCAAAGATGAGTGCTGGACCGAAGCAGCTGCGCCCTTTTGCGCGATCCTTTTGGGCAGCTATTCTTCATGGACACCTCGCAGTCTGGGCTTGAGGTCCCGCGCAAAACGATTGGAAGCAACAGAAATGTGGCTGTCCATAAGGGCAACAGCCAGATCCACCTCGCCCTGCCGATAAGCGTCTAAGATTTTGCGATGTTCATCTTGTGTTTCAACACCCTCACCATGGTTTTGCATGTACATATGAGTGTATCGATGCGCGATCGTGTGCGCTCTTTTGATCATGCGATCCAGATGACGCATCTTGGCCGGAGCATAAAAGGCCAAGTGCAACTTGAGATTCCAGTGGCTGGAAACCGAAACATCTTTCAGTGTCTCGAATTCATCAATAAGCGCTTCGACGCGGTCAAGATCACCTTGCGTCGCCTTGGGAAGCGACTCGCGTACTGCGAATTTTTCAAGATGCAGCCTCAGCTTGAAGCTCTCCATCATCTCCGAAACTGACGTAGAAGACACCACAAACCCGCGGTTGGTTTCGAAATCAACCAGCCCTTGACCTTCTAGCTCGCGTAGGGCCTCGCGGACTGGAATTTTACTGCATTGTAGAGCATCAGCAATACTGGTCTGCTTGAGTGAAGATCCGCTGGGTAACAAACCAGAAACGATTGCCTCGCGGATCACATCAGCCGCGCGTTGCGGGGCATTGGATGCATCCAACTTCAATCGTCTGTCCAGCTGTGACAGTTGATGCATGGTGCGATCAGAACCCATAATTTTCATCGCGATGTTCAACTGTATTTACCTCTTGGACGCTGTGTTCTTTATCAAGCATAGTTGAAAACACTTATCCTCTTCCTGTCAAATTTTTCGCCATATCGTATACCTATGTTTAACATAGCCACAAGAAATGCCCAAATTTTAAACGGCAATTTCATTCCTCATTTCAAATCGTATACTATTTTACAGAACGGACAGGAAGGGAATGAGGAAGATTATGATGAAGCCGCCCGTCGCATCGGGTCAACGCACCCGCAACATTCGGACTTGCTCCAATAAGTCTACCCGTTGACAGCTTCCCCGCCCCCCCTTCGCAAACCGAATACACAATTAGGTTTGCCCAGTAGTAGTTGAGCCTGAAAGGCGCATGGCATTGCCACATCAAGGATAAAAAATGCGAGAACACCTAACTCTTCCAAAAACTGACAGGCTCTTCGGCAGCCTGAACACGCCCACCTCGATATTGGTGCGCAGCCAAGGCAAATTATACAGTTGCGGCGTTCCACCGCTTGATCTTGAGGACGGCACGTTGGTCGAAGGTCCCGTAGAAGCACAAGCAGAAGCCGTACTGAAGTTGATGAAACAAGCCTTGGAAGAAGCCGGTTCGTCGATGTCCAAGGTCATCAAAACAACGATTTTTGTAACTGACACAAGCCATTTTGGCCCCGTAAACGAAGTCTATGAAAAACACTTCGAAGCGCCCTATCCAGCGCGATCCTTTATCGCCGTAAAACCTTGGGCCATAAATATGGACATCGAAATTGAGTGCATTGCTGAGTGTTAAGCCAGCCAATGCAGACCAATCTGCCCTACACCAAATGAAGTTCAAATGGGTTGAATGGCCGTCATGCGCCCAGCAACCGCATCTAAGAAAGAAATCACATGACTGAAACCGCAAAATTAGAAGTCAGTGAAGAGACCGCAATTTCCATCACCAAAATGAGCAAGTGGTTCGGAGCGTTCAAAGCCCTAAACGACATTAATTTGACGGTTAAACGGGGGGAGCGGATTGTCATCTGTGGGCCGTCAGGTTCGGGAAAATCGACGTTGATCCGCTGCATAAATGCGCTTGAGGAACATCAAGAAGGTGAAATTGCAGTCGATGGCACGGTGCTTTCTGCTGATCTCAAGAACATCGACATGATCCGGTCAGAGGCTGGCATGTGTTTCCAGCACTTCAATCTCTTCCCGCATCTGACGATCCTTGAGAACTGCACCTTAGCCCCGATTTGGGTGCGCAAAATGCACAAAGATGAGGCCGAAGAGACGGCCATGCACTTTCTGAAAAAGGTTAAAATCCCCGATCAGGCGCATAAATACCCCAAACAACTCTCTGGCGGCCAACAGCAGCGTGTCGCAATTGCGCGCGCTCTTTGCATGCGGCCGCGCATCATGCTTTTTGATGAACCTACCTCAGCCCTCGATCCGGAAATGATCAAAGAGGTGCTCGATACCATGATCGAACTTGCGGAAGAAGGCATGACGATGCTCTGTGTCACCCACGAAATGGGGTTCGCGCGACAAGCGGCCAACCGCGTCATATTCATGGACCAAGGGCAGATCGTTGAAGAAAATGAACCCAATGCGTTCTTTGACAACCCTCAATCAAGCCGAACCAAACTGTTCCTAAGCCAAATACTGGGCCACTAACATCTTCGATTTCGGGCCTTGAATGTTAACCACCGATCATAGGCCCGATCATCGAACGACCGAGGATATGACGCTATGTGCAAACTCGGGATTACGCACTCACATAAAACTTTCATCCGCTGATAACGCAGACCGTATTGCGTTTGGGTTCCTGAGGACATGCCTCATTCCATGTCCTCAGCGGATGCTTGCATCACGCCGCTCTCTTGCACCTGACTAGGCTGTCGCCCGATTTCCTTAGCGCATGCGGGCCTTCAATGCAGCTCTGTTTCATATCCGGACAGCGTGGCGCAAAGAGACAGCCCTGACGCGCTGCAAAAGGGTCCGCGGCGGCTGCGCCCAACCGTTGCTCAGGCAGCCCCGCTTGTGGATCGGGCAGCAAGGTCGCGGCGAGAAGGGCGCGGCTATAAGGATGGCGGGCATCCGCAAAGAGCGCATCAGTTCCCGCTTCCTCGATCTTCTGGCCCAGATACATAACAGCAACGCGGTCGGCCAAATGCTCCACCACGGCAAGGTTATGGCTGACAAACACCATTGTCAGGCCAAGCTCTTTTTTCAACGATAGCAACAGGTTGATAATCTGCGCCTGAACGGAAACATCCAGCGCCGAGGTCGGTTCATCACAGATCAAAACGCGCGGGTTAAGAATAAGCGAGCGCGCGATGGCAACCCGCTGCCTTTGCCCCCCAGAAAGCTCGCCAGGATAGGCATCGGCCAACCGCGCAGGCAACCCAACCAGATCAAGCATCCGTTTCACCTCTTGGTCGACATTCGTGCCGCCATGCAAGCGCAGCGGCTGACCAACCAGCGTTTGAATGCGTTTCACAGGGTTAAGCGAGGCATTGGGGTTCTGAAACACGGGCTGAATCAACCGCACGCGGTCGGGCACGGACATGGCTCCGATCTTCTGGCCCGCGATCTCGACCTCACCGCAATCGGGTTGCAACAGTCCCAGCATAATGCTGACTGCCGTGCTCTTGCCGCACCCAGATTCCCCGACAAGACCAAGCGTCTCGCCTTCGGCCACCTCAAGGGACAAATCGTTCACAGCCACCAATTCCTCGATGGGTGCGAACATGCCGCGGCGCAGGCGGTAGGCCTTGCGGATTTTGCTCATGCGGATCATCGGGATCGTCGCGCTCATGCTGTAACCTCCGCAGCCTTGGCACATTCAATGAACCGCCCCTGCCCTGCATTGATATGTCGTATCGGATCGTGCGCGCATTCTGGCCCAGCAATGGCGCATCGGTCGCGAAAGGCGCAGCCCTGCATCGTGCCAATCAACCCTGGGACGCGCCCCGCAATGGCGGGCAATTCGCTGCCACGTTGGGTGACGCCCGGTACCGGGATCGCAGCCAGCAACCCCTTGGTGTAGGGATGGCGTGGCGCAGCAAAGAGATCAGGGGCACAGGCCCGTTCGGCGATGCGCCCTGCGTACATCACCGCAACATCGTTCGCGATGGCCGCAACCACGCCCAGATCGTGGGTGATCAGCAAAAGAGACAAGCCAAGATCGGCCTGCAACTGCCCCAAAAGCGTCAATATCTGGGCTTGAATGGTCACATCCAGCGCCGTCGTTGGCTCATCCGCGATCAGCAGTCTGGGCTTTCCCATCAAAGCCGAGGCAATCATGATGCGCTGTCGTTGTCCGCCAGAGAACCCATGTGGATATTGCGTCAGCCGCGCCGCTGGGTTGGCGATCCCCACCCGATCGAGCATCTCGATTGCGCGGGCGTTGGCCTCGCGTCTGCTCAGCTTTTCGTGCCACATGACACCTTCGGTCAGTTGCCGTCCGATGGTAAGCGTTGGGTTTAACGTGCTGGTGGGGTCCTGAAAGATCATAGCGACATCGCGGCCACGCAGCTTTGCCAGCTTGGCATCGGGTTTAGTGCTTAGATCTTGCCCCGCCATCTCAAACCGGTCGCTTGTGACCTTGGCGTACCGCGGCAGCAGCCCCATGATCGAGGTCGCGGTCAGTGACTTGCCGCAACCGGACTCGCCCACAAGGCAGAGCGTCTCTCCTTTGGCAATCTGTAAGTCGACACCGCGCACCGCGTTCAACATGCCTCGGTCGGTGGGGATCGACACCTTCAGGTTTCGAATATCAAGCATCATCTCAGTCATTTGCGTGCTGGTCCCGTTATATCGCGCATTCCGTCCCCAAAAAGGTTCACCGCCAGCACCAGCAGGCAAAGCGCCGATCCCGGTAGGGCGATCAGCCAAGGATCAAAGAGAATATTGTCGCGTCCCTCAGAAATCATTAGTCCCCAGCTTGGCGTTGGCGGGCGCACCCCCAACCCAAGGAAAGACAGCGCTGCTTCCAAAAGAATTACGTTTGCGACCTCCAATGAAACGACAACAAGAATTGTCGCGCGCATGTTTGGCAATATCTCGCAGAACAGAATGCGAGTCCGGCTGGCCCCAATGGCCCGCAGACCCATGATGAATTCCTGATGGCGCAGGCTTTGGGCCGCCGCGCGGGTGACGACGGCAAACCGGTCCCACAAAAGCAGTCCTAAAACCGTAATCAGTGTGGTCAATGATGCGCCCCCCAGCGCCACTGCCGCCAGTGCAACCAGCACGATAGGCAAAGCAAGACGCGTTGTGATGGCGAAGCTGATGACCATGTCTATCCAGCCCCCGAAATACCCCGCAAGCAGGCCAAGCGTGATCCCAATCGCGCCTGAAACAAGGATCACTCCAAGCCCAACACCCAGTGATACGCGCGCGCCATAGATCATGCGAGACAGGTAATCGCGCCCTAAGTGGTCGGTCCCCAGAAGGTGATCTGGCACCGAACGGTCATGCCAAAAGGGCGGCAACAAACGACGGGTCAAATCCTGCGCAAGCGGATCATGCGGCGCAAGCAACGGGGCCAGCAGAGCGATCAAAATTATGGTCGCCAAAAGTGTGCCGCCGATCAACGCGCCTGTATTACCGCGCATCTTGCGCCAGACAGATGGGCGTGCCGTTTCCATGTTGACCTCCGACATCACGATGCCCCCCGCAAGCGCGGATTAAGTATCGCGTTAAGAATATCAGCCAGCGTGGTCAGCACCACATAAAGCAGCGACAGGATCAGGATGATCGCCTGCACCACCGGCAAGTCACTTCGCAAAAGAGATTCCCAAGCAAGCCGCCCCAACCCATTCAGAGCAAAGACGCTCTCGATTACGATGGAACCAGACAAAAGTTGCCCCAATTGAACCGCCGCCAAAGACACCAACGGCAGCACCGCATTCCGTAACGCATGGCGTGAAATGACAAGGTGCATTGGCAGGCCCTTGGCCTTGGCCGCCCGAACATAGTCGGTGGCCAGAACATCGATCATACCCGATCGTGTGATGCGCATTAGTTCGGGGATGGCGTAATAGCTCAGCACGATGACGGGCAGGATGTAACCTTGCCATGTATCCGCGCCTGAAATCGGCACTAAGCCATACCAGACCCCGAACACCACGATTGCCATCAACCCTAACCAGAAGCTCGGGATCGCCTGCCCCGACACGGCGATCACCAACGCGAGGCGGTCGATCCAGCCGTTTGGTCTCAGCCCTGCCGCGACCCCCAGAGGCACTGCTATTACCAGTGCCACAAAAAATGAAATGAAGCCCAGCGTCAGCGTCACGCCAACACGGTTGCCGATGATTTCGGTCACCGGCACGCTGAAATAGATGCTTTGGCCTAGATTGCCCGTCAATGCGCTGCCGATCCAATCGAGGTATTGTACGATCAACGGGCGGTCAAACCCATAGGCGATACGGATCGCCTCGGCGTCCTCGGCACGTCCACCAGAGCCCGCGATGGCAATCGCAGGGTCACCCGACACAAACATCAGACCAAAGCTCAGCGCGGACACGGTCAGACAGACCATAAGTGCCACGAGCAGACGTTTAAAAATAAAATAGACCATATGTATTTCCGCTTTTAGGGCCGGACAGCAGGGAGTGGACCGTCCGGCCCCTTACGTTGGAAGCGTCAGCTTATTTCCAGCTGGCCGCCCACCAACGGGCGAACTCATCCGGGTGCGGAGTGAAGTTCAGATCGTCAGACAAGCCATAGTTGACGTTGAAATTGTACATCGGCATCCAATAGGCTTCGTCCGCGATTTTCTTAACCGCCATGGAGTAGTTTTTGGCGCGCACATCGCGATCTGATGCTGTATCGGCTTCGGTCAGCCAAGTTGCCAGCTCGGCGTCCTGTACAAGGTCATCCGCACCCCCACCAAAGAAGTTCGACAGAATGAATGCGGTGTCGCCGATACCGTAGCTTCCCCAGTTCGAGAAGAACGCCGGAAGCTCCTTGGCGCGCCATTTGCCGATGCCAGAAGAATACTGCTGCTCGTTCAGTTCCAAAGTCACGCCAACATTCGCAAGATCAGCAGCCACCGCTTCGGCCGTTGGTCGGGGCATGGCAGCAAAGACCATTTCCATCTTGAAGCCATCTGCGTATCCAGCTTCGGCCAACAGAGCCTTGGCTTTTTCGGGATCGTATTCGTAGGCCGTGACATCCTGTTCGCACCCAAATTGTGCAGGGTTGCAAGGGGTGTTCAGCACCTCAGATGCGCCACCCGCGAAGGCATCGACAATCGCGCCGCGGTTGGTGGCATGGATCAGCGCCTGACGTACACGTTTATCGGCAATCGGCGTATCACCGGCCATCGCCTCGGGTGCGAAACCGACATAACCGATGCGCATGATAGGGGCGCTTGTGATTTGCACCCGGCCTTCAAGACGCGATGACTGATCCGGCGGAATACGCCAAATCCAATCCAGCGAACCGGACATCAGCTCGGCGTATTGGGTGTTCATCTCGGGGATGGTGCGAACGGTGATATTTTCGATTGTGGCGCCGGACTTGGGGCTGCCAGCGTAGTGATCTGCGAAACGCTCCATCTCATAGCGGATGCCCGGTTCTTGGTTGATCAGCTTGTAAGGGCCTGTTCCGATGGGCGTCGCGGACATACCGGCGGACCCGTTTTGTGCAAAGAAGGCGTGCGGATAGATCGGCAACGCATCCGCCAGCATCTCGACCGCGCCAGCAAAGGGCTTGGACATGTTGATGCGGACTTTGTATTCGCCCAGCTTCTCAACACTGTCGATCCAGTCAACCGAGATCGAATACCGCGTGCCGTATTCAGGGGTAATCACGGTGTTCAGGGTCTCAACCACGTCATCAGCGGTAAAGTCGGCACCGTTATGGAATTTGACGCCCTGACGGAGGGTGAATTCCATTGTCAGCGGGCCGGTAAATTCCCAAGATTGAGCCAACGCCGGTACGATTTCGCCCGTGTCGAGGTTCTTATAAAGCAAACCATCATAGATATGCCGTGCAAGGATCAAGCCCTGACGACCTGCGATCTTGTAGGTATCAAGCGGCTCTGGCTCGGCGGCGAAAGCAACATTAAGCGTGTTGGAGGCTTTGTCAGCAAGGGCGGGCGTGCCAAGCGTAAGCGCAGTGCTAGCAGCAAGGAGCGCCATCGTGGTGAGGCCTTTTTTGGTGAATGTCTGTTTCATGGGTCTCTCTGTCAGTTGAGTAAAGGGGAGAAGGTTATTGCCGGTTTTCCGGTTCTAAGCGGGCTGTTTTACACCCTGCATTATGTCGGCCAATGTCTCGCCTGCGCGCAGGCGTTCGAGGATCGTGACCTCGTCTTCCTGCATTTTGCGGGCGCGCTTGGCGTGGGTTGCTGCCTGTTCTTTGTCCAGCACAGCAACGCCGTTTTCGTCAGCCAGAATGATATCGCCAGGCCTGACGGAGACGCCGCCACACCACACGGTCACATTGAAATCACCACCAAGCCCGCGCGGCTTGGTGGTGATCGGTGACCTGCCGCGGCACCAAACTGGAAAATCTTCTTGTTCTATAGCGGAGCGGTCGGTGACAAAGCCGTCGATGACCGCCCCCACGACACCGCGCGCCTTGGCGGCTGCGGTCGTGACGGCGCCCCAGCAGGCATGGCGCAGATCGCCACATCGATCGATGACGATCACCTGCCCTGGCTTTGCTGCGGAAAGCGCCTCGGTCAGCATCGCGCCATCATCGCCGAGCATTCGTATTGTCAGGGCGGGGCCAAAGACAGACCGGTTGGGTAACAACCCTTGCAGCGCAGGGGACATAAAACCCGATTCCAGGAAATGTCCCAGCGTCGCTGTTTCGATATCCGAAAGGTCGATTTTAGATGTCATGCCCTGCCCTGTCCTGTCACTTGATCTAGGAAAAGGATGGTGGCGAGACAGCGGTAAGGTCAAATAGGCGGAGATTATGTTAAACATAACCTCCGGGTAGAAAACGGTTCTTAGACCGCTGCGGTAACGATGAATTCCACCTTAAAGTCCGGTGTTGCCAACTTGGCCTCACCACAGGCACGCGCCGCTGGATTGGCAGGATCAACCCATCCGTCGTAGACGGCGTTCATCTCTTCGAAATCGGCCATGTCAGCCAACCAGATGATGACCTGCAAAAGCTTGGCTTTGCTGCTGCCAGCCTCTTCCAGCAGCCGGTCGATGGCGTCCAGACAGTCTTGGGTCTGGGTCGCGACATCGGCACCTGCTGTACCGACCTGTCCGGCGAGGTAGACGGTATTGTTGTGAACGACGACTTGGCTCATACGAGGGCCAGAGTGCAAACGGGTGATGCTCATATTTTTCGCTTTCTGATAAAATGAATGGTGAGTTTAGCCCAACAAAGGCAGTGCGCACAGATGTAAAACATAGCCGCTGTCAATTTCATGTATTCGCAATGGCTATATGTCTAGGGATGGGAAATAGGGTACTTTGAACCACCCAAACAAAAAGAATCATCCGTATGAACACTTCGCCGCATTCCGAATTGAACTGGAACCTGTTGCGCATGTTTTACATGATTGCGAAGGAAGAGAGCATCACGAAGGCCGCCAAACGCCTTGGTCTAAGCCAGCCTTCGGTCAGCAACGCCTTGCAAAAACTCGAAGCTCAGCTCGACTGCCAGTTGGTCTTCCGCGATAGCCGCCATTTTGAACTAACGACACGCGGCGATAAGATCTTTCAAGAGTGCCGCGACATTTTTCACAGCGCTGAACGGATCAACATTTTGGTTCGTGATGCCGAAGAAGAGGAACGCGGACAGGTCCGGTTCCAAATCATCAGCAACGTGATGTCCCCGATGCTGGATGAATTGCTGCGGCTGTATCATCAGCGATATCCATCAGTGGCCTTTCAAAGCGAAGTCCAGAACAGTCAAACCATCGTGCGCTCGATACAACAAGGTCGCGCCACCATCGGGTTTTGCTTACTGGCCAAGCCGCTGGTCAATCTTCCCTCGATCCGCTTGTTTCGGGAAGAATTCTGTGTGTTCTGCGGTGCAGAGCATCCGCTGTTCGGGCAGGAAAGCGTTGCGCTACGCGATCTCCAGCGCGAGCCCTTCATCAGCTTTGCCTGCGCCACCGAAGGCATGGGGCTGGAGCCGATGTCGGTTCTGCGTGAAGGTACCCGATTGGGCAACCGTATCAATGGGCTGAGCACCAACTTCGAAGAAATCCGTAGAATGATTGTGGCCGGATTGGGCATTGGCATTTTACCCCTGATGGCCGCGCAGGACGACATCAAACGCGGCGATCTCTGGCCGCTTCGAATTACAGACGAGATGATTGGCGCGGATGTCTATTTGGTTCACGCCCCGAGAGAAAAACTGTCGCCCTCGGAGCGAAATTTTGTAGACATCGCACAAGAGCTTATCGCGCTTTATCCAGACATGGCGTGATCGCGCGCCAAATTGGCCGCCGCCAAATCCTGAAGCGCCATGCCCGCAGATTTAAACGCGGTGTAGGCACTCTGATCGCTGCGGCCGCGATGGACACCCTGACACAATTCAGCAAGATCAGCGCGGATGTGTTCTGGCGTGATCTGCCCCGCCTCCAGCGGAAGGGCGAGATCCCCCGCAAGCGACGCCCCTGCCCTAAGGTCGACGAAAACCTCGGCTTGCTTGATCGCTTGATCGTCGCTTTCGCGCATGTCGCCCTTGAATGAACCGATCAGATCCAAGTGACTGCCAGGTTTCAGCCATTCGCCATGGATGATGGGCCTTGTAGCGGCCGTAACAGTGCTCACCACATCCGCTGCACGGCACGCCATTTCGAGATCGTCCACTGATTGCGCCGGCAGGCCTTGCGCCCTGAGCGCTTGGGCAACAGCTGCAGATTTGTCGCTGCTGCGCCCCCAGATTGAAATGGATGTATAGGACCGCACCGAACAATGCGCCGCCGCCACGGCGAGGGAAAGTTGCCCCGTGCCGACAATTACTAAATTACGGGCGTCCTTCCGAACGAGGAAATCTGCCGCCAGCGCCGATGCCGCCGCCGTGCGCCGCGCGGTAAGCGTATCACCATCCAGCGCCGCCTGCATCTGTCCCGTTTGGCCATCAAACAGCAGATAGCCCGCGTTGATCGTCGGGCGGCCCTTGGCTGCGTTGTCGGGAAAAAAGGTGACCACTTTGACGCCAATGCTTTCACCCGGAACCCAGGCGGGCATGATCAGAAGCGATGCCGCGCTGCCGTCGGGTTGTTCGATTGTCAGAACTTGTCGGTCCGGAGCCTGCACCGCGTTGCCACGGTACCAATCGCGCAATTGGCTGATCAGCTCAGGCCAGTCCAGCCCCGCTTCCAACGTCTCATGTCCGATCAAAGTACTCATCGGTTTGCCCGCTTAATGACGGCATGTAACAGGATATTTAGCCCAGCGACGAAATTTTCGGGTGTGCAGTTTTCCTCGTTGTTGTGGGTGATGCCGTTTTCGCATGGCGCAAAAATCATCGCGGTCGGACAATGGGTGGCAAGGAAATAGGCATCGTGGCCTGCTTGGCTTTGGATATCACGCCAGTTGAAGCCCATGCGGACCGCCTCGTCGCGGATGCCATCGATCATCTCATGGTCAAAAATGTCACCGCCCCATTCCCATTCATCCTCGATCTTAGCCTCACAGCCACAGCGCGCAGCGGATTCAAACAGCGCGCGGCGCATCTTCTCGGCCATTGCGCGGGTGGTGATCGGATCGGGGTGACGCACGTCACAGACCGCTTCGGCAGTGTCCGATAGGATACCCGGTTTGTTGGGCCAAGCCGTGAGCCGCGCGGCCGTGGCCTTTCCGTCATGCACCGCGAAATCCCAACCGATGTCATCAACAGCGGTCAGCCAGCGCGCGCCCGCAGCCAGTGCGTTTTTGCGCAGGTCCATCGGCGTTGGTCCGGTGTGCGAGGTCTGGCCCTTGAACGATGCCCGCATCCCGCGCACTGGATAGCCGCCAGTGACGATACCGACCTGACGCTTTTCAGCATCAAGGATCGGCCCTTGTTCGATGTGCAGCTCATAATAGGCATCGATCTCCCCCGCTTTGCAGGCCCGTTCCCCGTTGTAGCCGATCCGCTCAAGTTCATCACCGAAACGGGCACCATCATCCCCAATCAGGTCATGCACCCAATCGATCTCATATTTGCCAACGAAACAGCCCGAAGCGACCATCGGCGGCGAGAACCGTGCCCCTTCCTCATTCGTCCAATTGACCACCACGATGGGGCGTTTCGTAATATGGCCTGCATCGTTGAGGCTGCGGATCACTTCTAATCCAGCAAGCACGCCAGCAATCCCGTCGAACCGCCCCCCGTTGATCTGGGTGTCAAGGTGGCTGCCGATCAAGATCGGCGGCAGATCGTTATCAGTGCCGTCACGGCGACCAAAGATATTGCCGGCAGCATCCACTTCGACGCTCAAACCGGCCTCTTCGCACCATGACCGGAACAGATCGCGCATGTCACGGTCTGCATCGCCAAGCGTCAGGCGCGACAAGCCGCCAGGGCGCCCTTTACCGATCTCGGCAGACGCTTCGATGGTGGACCAAAAGCGGTCGAGGTCGATACGGGTATCGGGGGTAATTGGCATGGAAACTTTCTTTCTTTCATGGCTCGGGATCAAAACAAGATGCCCGGAAGTGCGGTAATCAGTGTGGGGAAAAGGACGAGAAACAGCAGAACGCCAACCATCATCAACAGTGCGACAGCCACGCTTTCGATGGCCTGAGTGATGCCCTGGCAACAACCAACAAGATCACGCCGATCATATCGGTGCTTTCATGCAAAAGCCGCTTCAACCCCGAAAGCGCCAACACAGGGCAAACAAGCACCCCGATGAACAGCGCATAAGCAAGGACCGAACCCTTGGCCGCCTGCAGCGATCCCTTCTCGGGCATCATGGTTCCAAAAACCCTTCCGGCCCACGGCAAAGCATACATTCGTCGCAATAGGCCGCGACAACCACCCACTCGTCCGAAATCACCTCCACCGTATGCTCCAATCCGGGGGGCAGCCGCACGGCCGTCCCTTCTGTCATATGGTATTCTTGGCCCCCCGCGCGCAGGATTGCCTCGCCTTTCAAGGTCAAGGTTACCTCGTCGCGGGAATGGCTATGGGCAATGGATTGCGCACCTTTTTTACCAGTGGTCACGGAGAGCTTGATAAATCCTTCACCACGCGCAGCAGGTGAAAACAGTACCTTTTGGGAAAAATCATACAGCTGCACAGGCTCTACCGATGCGACTTCTGTAATCTCTGGGCGCAGGGTCATTGGCGGTACCCGTTCAGAAGAGTAAGCAGCTCTTTTCCATAGACGTCCTTTTGGCTTTCCCAGATCGGTGCCACTGCTTTGACAAAGGCGGCTTTGTCGACCGCGTTAATTAGGGTGATGGGGGACTTCATTTTGGCCTCTCCTGTTGAGCAGCAACTGCCACCCAAGAAATACTGATCCCGCGCCCCGCGCAAATAGGCCTAGCCTATGATTGATACAGATTTATTGAATACTTGAGCGCCCGCGGGCAGCATGGTCGCTTTCAAGGCGGTTGTTTGGTTACTTTTGTCGATATGTGTGAAGCGACAAAAGTGGCGGTCGTACCGGCGATTTGTCCGTGTAAATTGAATCCAGCAGGTGGAGCCGGACAGCCCTGACCGCTTTCTTGAGAGAGGCTTTAGCTCCTTTTACATCACGGTGCGCAGATGCCGAAGATACATTCATGTGGCTTCCAAAATGATCCATGCAGGAAAACAAAGGGGGGCTGAATTGCGTTTTACTACCCACATTGCCCTGTTGCCTTGCTAACAATTAGCGCCTAAAAATTATACTTTCCGCACCAGATATGCTATTTTGACCCTAAATAGGTAAAATAGTCCCTGTTTATTCTTGTGCGACCATGTGCCTCATGCAACCTCGCTTCGAAATATCACTTTGATAACGGGTCAGATGGCGTGAACGATGAAATCCAATTTATCAGCGAAGATGATCTCATTGCGCTCACGATGGACATCCTCCTTCAAAACGGCTGTAGCACGGTCGTTGCGCGGCAGATTGCCGAAAATTGTGTTACTGCGGAACGGGGCGGATCGCTCAGCCATGGTGTATTCCGCATCGATGGCTATGTGCGCACCTTGCGCAGCGGTTGGGTGGATGGCTCGGCGGTCCCTGTCCTTAATGACATGGCACCCGGCTTTATCGCGGTTGATGCCAAAAACGGATTTGCGCAGCCCGCCCTCAGCTTGGCCCGCGAAGCGTTTGTTGAAAAAATCAAAGGCAATGGCATAGCGCTTCTGGGCATCGGCAATGCACATCATTTTTCGTCTCTTTGGCCTGATATTTTGCCCTTTGCCGAAAGCGGCTTTATCGCACTGTCGATGGTCAACAGCTTTGCCTGTTCGGTCCCGCAGGGCGCCAAGTCTTCCGTTTTGGGGACGAACCCAATCGCCTTTGCCGCCCCCGTCGATGGTCAACCACCGCTGGTCTTCGACTTTGCCACAACCACAATGGCGCATGGCGATATTCAGATCGCAGCGAAAGAAGGCCGGAAGCTTCCAGCTGGCACTGGTGTGGATTGCAACGGAGATCTAACAGACGATCCTGACGCGATCCTGAATGGCGGCGCACTGGTTCCATTTGGGGGGCATAAAGGTTCGGCCATCTCGCTAATGATCGAACTTCTGACAGCTGGCCTGTCTGGCGGAAATTTCTCATTCGAATTCGACTGGTCCACACATCCTGGCGCCGAAACGCCACGAACAGGGCAAATCATCATTGGGATTGATCCGTCCTATTGCGGGCAAGGCAATGGGCTGTCTCTGCGCGCAGTCACACTCATGAAAATGTTAGAAGATGCGGGTTTTGACGCAAGGCCAGGTCTTCGGCGTCACCGGCTATCCCTTGAGCGTCGCGAGACTGGGATCCCCCTAAAAACATCACAGCTGACCCACCTTCGCGCGCTCGCCGTGGGTGCTGCCCGTCCAGATTAACCCCCCATTACCCCTCACTTCCACCACCTAACTTTCAATGAAATCAAAGGAGAAACACATGAAGAAATCACAATTCGTCTATGCTGCCGCACTTGCAATTATGGGCACCGCAGCCTCTGCCGCCGAAACAATCGAATTGAACATGGCCACGCCATTTGGGGGCGGCCATTGGTACGATGTTGGCATCAAAGGCTACGCCGAAACCGTTGAGAAAATCACCAACGGCCGTGTCAAAATCAATGTCTTTCCCGCAGGCGCGTTGGGCCCTGCGTTGAAGGTCGCGGAAACTGTAAAACTGGGCATTGCCGAAGCGGGCTATGGCTGGGGTGGGTATGACTGGGCCATCGACCGCACGGGTGCGCTGTTTGGAAGCTGGCCAGGTGGCCCGAACCCAGAAGAATACATGATGTGGATGGTCAACGGTAACGGCGCAGACCTTTTGGCCGAATGGCGGTTGGAGAAATTTGACATCGTTTCTGTTCCCTGCGGCGTGACCGAGACTGAGATCTTCATGCATGCGCATAAACCTGTCCGTACTGTGGAAGACCTTGATGGCCTCAAACTGCGGACGTCTTCTGCTTGGGCGGAAATTGCCCCGAAATTGGGTGTCTCGACGGTTGTTTTGCCAGGCTCGGAAGTGTTCTCGGCGCTGGAGCGCAAAGTCGTCGACGCCGTTGAATGGGGTGGCCCGGGTGGCAACGTGCGAGAGGGATTTGATTCCATTGCGCCTTACGTGATGCTGCCAGGCGTACATTCGCGCGGTGCTATGATGGACTGCGTTTTCAACAAAGATGCTTGGGCCGAAATTCCTGAATCTGACCAAGAGCTTCTGAAGCTGGCCGGCCAATGGATGCTTCAAACCACATATCTTGCCTATGCAGATCTGGATCTCAAAGCATATGAAACTCTCAAATCTGAGGGCAAGGCAGAGATCATCATTGTTGAGGACAGCCTGATCGAAGCCGTGGCCGAGGCATCCGCGGAGTGGGCCGAAGAACAAGCCGCAGAAAATGAATGGTTCGCACGGGTCTATGCAGATCAAAAAGCATTTCTGGCGTCGCTTTCTGGTTTGACAGAATTCCGCTTCACACCTGGCGACCACTAATCAAACGGAAACCGCGCGAAGCCTGAAAACATCCGCGCGGTTTCCTCCCAAATATGAAAACGAGGAGCCAAAGCATGAGCCCAGAGAGCATAAATACGAAAAAGCATCTGCTGGAACGGATCATTGAACCCGTGTCCAGACTCTCGCTTTGGTCCGGTAGGCTTGCGGCCTTTCTGGTCATGCCTTTGGTCGTGGCGATGGTTTATGAAGTGGTCAGCAGATACGTCTTCGATGCGCCAACTCAATGGGCCTTCGAGATCAGCTATATGCTGATGGGATCGATTTTCTTGTTAGGGATGAGCTATGCGCTCAGCATTGATGCCCATGTCAACGTTGATTTTGTGCACAGCGCCCTACCAAAGCGGTGGACGGCCATCATCGACGGCGTCGCATATTTTGTTCTGACGGGTTTTTTCCTGTTTCTAACGCTTGCGTTGGCGCAAAGCGCACTGCGGGCATTCGAGACCGGAGAAGGCAGCGGCCTCAGCGCTTGGAACCCCAAAATCTGGCCCTACCGCGTCATCTATGTCTTCGGAATGGCGACGATGGTTTTTCAGTCATTCGCAAAAATCCTTCAATGTGCGCTGCTGGCGACTGAAGCCAAAAAGGAAGAAGAATAATGGATATCAGTGTGCTTTGGATGTTTCCGGCCCTTTTGGGGCTTATCTTTTTGGGCATCCCAGTTGCATTTTCAATGATGCTGACAACTTTGGTGTTCGGATGGATGCGGTTCGGCGATATCTTATTCTTACAAATGGCGCAGAAGGTCGATGAGGTCGCCACAAACTATGTTCTTGGCGCAATTCCCTTGTTCATTTTTATGGGAGCGGTTCTCGAGAAGGCCGGGATCGCCGAGAAGCTCTTTGACTCTATCTACATGTGGACGCGGCGGTTGCCGGGGGGCTTGGCGATCGCTGCCTTGATCATGTGCACCGTCTTTGCAGCAGCAAGCGGCGTGGTCGGTGCGACCGAAACCTTGGTCGGGATGTTGGCAATTCCCGCAATGTTGAAACGCCGTTATGCGAATTCGCTTGTTGCAGGAACAATTTGCGGCGGCGGGTCCTTGGGGACGGTTATTCCGCCCTCCATTCCAGTCATCATCTTGGCCCCTATTGCTGCGTTGCCTGTGGGTGATTTGCTGGCCGCCATCCTACTGCCGGGATTGATGATGTCGGCGATGTTCATAATCTACATCATCACGGTCGCAACCCTTAGGCCCGACGTCGCACCTAGGGATCTGGAGCCCGACGATAGAACTTTTTCTGAAAAACTGCGCATCTCTGCTGTGGCGCTGCTGCCGACTGCTTTTCTGATTTTGACCGTTCTGGGGACGCTCTTTGGGGGCTTGGCCACACCCACCGAGGCCGCCGCCTGTGGCTCGGCTGGGGTTGTTCTGTTGGCGCTGTTCTATGGTCGCTTTTCGCTTGGGCTGCTTTTTGAAGCCTCTTTGAAGACGGTTTCGCTCACGGCTATGATTTTGGCCATCGTACTGGCGGGCTCTATGTTCTCGGGCGTTTTCTTTGCTTCCGGCGGGATGAGCGCGACAACATCGCTTATTGAGCAGCTGGGCCTGCAGCCTTGGTCGGTCATGGCGGTGATTTTAGGCATCACCTTCATCATGGGGTTTGCCATGGACCTGATCTCTATCGTGTTGATCATGATGACAATTTCGATGCCAATCTTGCGCACCTACGGCATCGATCCGCTCTGGTTTTCTACCGTATTCTTGGTCACGCTGCAGACCAGCTATTTAACCCCACCCATGGCACCTTCCATTTTCTATCTCAGGTCCATCGCGCCAGCGTCGATGACGCTAAGACAGATGTATGTTGGGGTCATTCCTTTCATTTTTTGCCAGATCGTTGTTCTTGCGCTGATACTTACCTTTCCTGGATTGGCAACATGGCTCCCTGAAGTATTCTACAGATAGGCCAGCCAAATCCGCCGCAAAACTGGGCGCGCAATACGCGCCGTGAAAAATCGCGTATTGCGCCCTGTCTTGCGAACAATCTATTACAGTTAGGTATCTTCTTCGGAGCCCCACACCCATGGCCTCAACCGGCAAAACAAATTTCACCCCCTCAGATGAGGATTGGGAAACCACCCGTATGGAGCTGCGCACAGATCTGGCCACGCGGATGAAATCCTTGCGCACGGCCAGTGGTTTCACCCTAGATCATGCCGCCCAGAAGTCCGGATTGGCGCTGTCGACCATCCAAAAAATCGAAAGCGGCCGCACCTCGCCAAGCTATGAAAACCTTGTACGCATTGCCCGCGTTTATGGCGTTGGGCTAGAGCAGATTTTTGCATCGGATACAGAGGTCCAACAGACAACGCGGATGACCGTCACCCGCGCGGGGGAAGGGCGCAAAGTCCGCACAAAACTCTTCGAATACGAAGCCCTGTGCAACGCATTGACTGGAAAGAAAATCGTTCCCTTGGTGACCCTCGTCGAAAACCGAATGCCACTAAGTCAGGGCGATCTATCCGCGCATGAAGGGGAAGAATTTATCTACGTCTTGTCTGGCCGTTTGGAGCTTGCTGTCGAGCATTACCAACCTGTCATTTTAGAAACCGGTGACAGTACGTATTTTGACAGCACGCTAAAGCACGGCTTGCGGGCATTGGACGATGAAGAAACCCGTATTCTTTGGGCCTGCACCTATGTGGATGTTATCCTCAATGACCATGTGGATGTAACGGAACTCAGCAGCACATCTAGCGGCCGATCCTTGCGCTAACCCGTTGATGTTCTAGATTTTAAATTCATAATCATCAGTACAAAATAGGGGCTTAGAAACCCCAATCTAACGCCCTATTTCACTTAGTACATATTCGTTTTGATGTCGCGATCGATCCGGTTGCCCATGTCCTCTAGAACCTCTTTGTCATAATTCTGATGGGCGGACATCATGTCAGCAAGGCTTGGCGCTTGCTTGCGGTCGATCTGTGTGTCGGCCGCCCAGATGCCAGAGCGTCTGATCGCTTTGGAGCAGTGGCCATATGCTTCCTCCACTTCAATCAATAGCCCCACAGGCGGCACACGGCCTTTGATTGCACAGCGCGACAGCAGCTCTGGGTCGCGGGTAGCCAAGGCGCGGCCGTTGACACGTAACGTGTCAAAAACGCCAGGGATCATGAACAAAACAGACACCGCAGGTTGGGTCAGGATGTTGCGAAACGTGTCAAACCGTTGATTGCCAGGCCGATCAGGAAGGAGCAGCAATTCCGGCGTCACGATTTCCACAAAACCAGCGGGATCGCCCCGCGGCGTGATGTCTGATTTCCCCTCAGCATCTTGAGAGGAGACAACACAAAAGGGCGACAGCCGGATGAATTTCTGCATGGGCGCGCTCAGCGACGGCGATGATTTGTCATAAATCGTAGCGGTCGTGTCCCCGTAACGTTCGCGAAATTCAGGGATGTCCTTGATCAGATATTCTTCTCGGATTGGATTGCTCATGAAAATCCTTTCAATGGGCGGCGCACTGCAATGGGTCTGAAACGATCTTGCAGCTTAGGCTTGCACCAACTGGATAAGAACTTCTAACGCGTCCTCAAGATCTTGAGGCTGCTCAATCCCGCGCGAAATCATCATGGCGCCTTCTAAACTGGAAACAAACATCTTGGCGACCTTTGCAGCGTCAAGATCCGCGCGAAAATCCCCTGTGGCCTGCCCATCACGGACAGTTTTTTCGACCCAGTCGCTTTGCGCATTGAAGAAGGCAACAACCTCGTTTCGGACCTGATCGGGCAAAGAGGCCACATCCGCCGCCAGCATTCCACCAAGGCACAGGCGGTCCTGCTCACGCAGCGTCGTGACAAAAAATGCCCCGTATGCGCGCAAGAGATCCCCGCCTGAGTCCCCCTCGATTTGCGCGACTGCCTCGCCAAAGGCCTCACGGTAAGCCCGTGCCGTCGCCGCAGCCAAATCCGCCTTGGTTGCGTAGTGATAGTGGATGCTTGCGCTTTTGATACCGACCTCGGCGGCGACATCACGAAAGCTGAAACCGTTAAATCCACGGTCCATCATCAGCATGCGGGCGGCATACAAGATATCCATTGCTTTGCCAGTTGGGGTCTGTGTCTGCATAACAACCTCTTTATCTACCAAGCACTAGATAGACTGTTGACAGGAGAAAAGCAAGGCTCTAGCCATTACCTACCTAGTACTTGATAGACAAAGGAACGCCATGTCAGATCTTAGATTAAACCGCCGCTCGCTGTTGGTTGGCAGCACTGCAACTGCCCTCGCCGCGCCGAGCATTGTCAGCGCAAATACTCTGGGCGGAGGCCCGTTAGGTCAGGGCACTACGCCGCTTGAACACGGTGTGGTGACTGTCGCCAATTTTGGTGAGGTGAAAATTCACAGCTACCAAAGCCCCGACTTGACCGGTTGCGTCACGACCCACGTCATTGAAACACCAGAGCGCCTTGTTTTTGTGGATGGGCAACGCTCGGTCATCTACGGCCAAGAAATCCGCGACTATGCGGAGGCAACCGGCAAACCAGTTGACCGTATGATCATTTCCCACCTGCACCCTGACCACTGGTTTGGCGCCTATCAATTCCGCGACGTCCCGATCTATTCTTTTGCCGAAACACAGGCCGAGATTGACCAGTTGGGTGACTTCTTCATCGAGATCAGCATCGAATCTCTGGGGGAACACGTCCCGCCAACCAAAGTCGTCCCCAACCGTTTGATCGAACATGGCGCAAGAGAGGTCATCGACGGCGTGACCTTTGAATTCCGCCATGTGACGGATGCAGAATCCGACAACATGATGACCATCTACCTGCCAGATCAAAAGGTCCTCATCGCGCAGGACATGCTCTATAATAATTGCCACCTGTTCTGCGGCCATGGCAATTTTGACGGTTGGAAAAAGGGTCTGGTGGACATGCAAAAGGACACGTCATTTGATCTTGTCCTACCCGGCCATGGCCCCACAGCAGGATCACGCCAAGCGATCGACGATGCCCTGATCTACCTTGATCATACCCAAGCCGCTTATGCCAAGGCAGAAACCGGTGAGGCATTAAAAACCGCCATTCTGGATCGCTACCCTTCTTATCTTGCGGCGGGCTTGGTGGACATTCAGAACCTCTTCCTGTTCCCTAAAACCTAAACAAAGGCCGCGGCGGGATGGGTGCAAAGCCCGCCGCGACACTTGACCAGCGAACTCCGTGATCCGGCCAGCGGTGCTTTTCTAAATTATAAGATCGACTGGGACGAAAACGCATTTAAAAAGGATCGTAAACGACCCTGCACCCAGAAACGACACATGCGCATCAGCCTTTGAATGCGCCCAAGACAACGAAAGATTTGCAATGACCAAAAACGCTGAACTTCTACTTGGGGCGCTTGTTTCTGATGCCGCCTGCTTGGGCCTGCATTGGATTTATAACATTGATATAATTGCTGAAATTGTTGCGCGCCAAAATGGCAAAAGCGCCTTTACACCGGTAGACCCCAAGAATTTCGAGAAGGTAAAAACCTTTGCTCACAAGGATCGGCATAACGGTATGCTGACCCAAATCGGTGAGGTCTTGCGACTGGCAATCCAGTCCATGAACGCAAATGACGGTAAATTCGATGCGGTCGCCTACCAATCGGCTTTTGCTGCGTTCTTTGGCGCTGGCGGGGCCTATCACGGATTTATGGACAGGCCGACAAAAGGCGCATTGGCCAATATCGCGGCCGAGATCAGCCCGTCCGGAATCGACGATAATCAAACCCCCGCCATCACGCGGCTTCCTGCGATCATGGTCGGTTACCATGGCCAAGATGAGCTGCGACACATGATCAAAACCGCGATGGAGGTCACAAACATCAACGATGAGGCCACTGCCTTGAGCGATGTTTTTACGGATCTTCTGGCCCGTGTCATGGGCGACGAACCCTTGGAAACCGCACTGCTGGCCACAGCCAATTCGGCCGATGACATCGCCAAAGCCGACCTGCTGAACGCCCTGAATACACCTGAAAATGACACAACCGTCTTTGCCGGTATAAATGGTTTGATGGGGCGCGCATGTTATCTGACTGCGGCTGCGCCGGTGATTTTCCACATTCTTGCGCGGGCCACATCCTACCAAGACGCGGTTGAACGCAACATACTTGCTGGCGGGGACAGCGCAGGGCGATCTATTCTGTTGGGGGCCATCATGGCCCGTGTCCATGGCGTTGGCACAGACACCGGCATTCCGTTGTCATGGGTTCTGGAACTTGAAGACGGCGCGGAGATTTGGCGCGAATGCGAAACGCTTGGCGCAAGGTAAGCTGGCCCAAGAAGATACTGGCGGCCTTGCCTGAAGCAATTTACAGGCAAGGCGCTGGCGCGAACCAACGGCGGTTAGCGGCCGATGCGCCCCACCTTTTTTAGGGCAATAAACACCTGCCCGAGGATCTGTTCTGAGGGGTGCAATTTTTTGGATTGCCCCATTGGCATAACAAAACGGAAGGGAATGCTGGGCATTTAGGTCGCCACCGCAGTGCTGGTAGCAAGCCCCTGAGCACTGGATTGCCCAGCCTGACGTTTTTGCGCCTGATAAATGACAAAACCGACCTGTGGCTCGATCGCCATTAAGATTGCCGCCATCCGACCCGAAATGGATGCTTTGCGCCCGATCCCCCAACGCATGCGGAACCACGCGATGCCCAAGGTACATAGGGCGCTGTCTTCTGCATCTTGCATGGTCACGCGGTACTTGCTGCTGCCCCGCAGGAGTTCCTTTTGCGCAGTGACAACTTCGCTCCATTTTCTTTTAACCATTTGGCGCTGGTCCCACGCGGCATTGGCTTCGCGGATTGCATCAAATGGGAAAAGCTCAGTGGAATGATACCCGTGCTTTTTGACGTCATGGCGCACATACCAGAGCAATTCACCCTTGTCGGTGATCGCACGCATCGCCGTTGCAGATGACGTTTCAGACCTGACGCTGTTATTCCAATCCACCCACATCGGAACCCAGTTCACCGTCTCACGCTTGATCCCACCTGTGGCCAACGACATTTCTTTTTCGATCAGCGACGTCATGGAACGCGTGCTCACCAGCGTTTCTTTCAGCTTTGTTTCGGTCTGCTTAGAATAAAATATCATCGCACCATCCTAGGATATTGGTGATGACCCCTGTGCAATTGCTGCAGGGTCATCACCCTCGCTTCATTGAAAATAGAATTCCGGTCCGTAACATTCACACGCGGGGAAGACATCGATCGAAAACAGCCAATGTCTTGCTCAGAACGCACCTACCGAATTTGCATACTCTATGCCTTATCGCGCAGGGAGCTGTCCATTTACCCGATGCTTGCACCTGCACGACTGCATAAAATTGGACCGCATTAACCACAATGTGGCATCATTTTGACCAAAATGAGAAAAACCATTGGCAAATAAACTTGCGCCTATGTTGCCAAACGCCGCTACCCCCACCGCGCGCTGCCTTCCCAAAAAACAGGCCCAACATCCCACTGGCCTCGACCTCTGGGCGATGCCTTTTAGGGGCACCAACAACTTGATAGCGCCGAATTTTTTTAACTTTGCCCTCTTCAGTATCGTTGGGCAAATTAATGCTAATGTTGACCTTGCGACCGCCTTGACTTCCTCGCGCGAAGAGAATCAGGTCACCACAGCATTATTGCACGACTTGCGAGCACCTCGGCCCCCGCGCCCTCTTTCTCCAAGCCTCACATAACATTCAAAAAAATGGGCTAACCGCCCTCAACCCAACCCCTGAAACAGGTTTGCTATGCCTTGGATCCTAAAACTCATTTTCATTTCCTGTCTCTTTGCCCTGCCCGCTGCGGCACAGCCCCCTTTGGTCGTTGAAATCATCACCGCCCAATCTGTGGACGACACTGAAAATCGCTCTCTCACTGGGGAAATTGCCGCACGCGATACGCTGGCGGCCTCCTTCACCAGTTCCGGCCGCATTACAGAAGTTCTTGTTCAAGAAGGGGACAGGGTGACAAAAGGCACTCCCTTGGCGCGCATGGAATCCGTGCAGCAAGAACAAGCCCTGCGCGCAGCCCAAGCAGGCCTGTCCACGGCCGATGCAGACCACCGCCAAGCCATCGAAGACCTGCAACGCCAAGAGGCCCTGCTGAAACGCGGCGCGACCACACGCATTCAACGCGACACGGCCCAAGACGCGCTGAACATTGCCGAAGGCGCCCGCACCCAAGCCAGCGCAACCCTTGATCGCGCGCAAAAAGCGCTCAGCGATATGGTGCTTTTGGCCCCCGAAGCGGCCACCGTCATTGGCAGGCTCGCCGAACCGGGCCAAGTGGCTGGCGCGACCCAATCCATGTTTGAACTGGCATTGGGCAGCCAGATTGATGCGCTGTTTCAGGTGCCCGAAATCTTGATGACAGCCAAGACCGCCAACCCCGTTCTCTCGCTTACCTTGCTCGACAGCCCTGACGTTGTTTTCACAGGGATGGTGCGCGAAATATCGCCCTTGGTTGATCCGGCGACTGGGACGGTACAGGTCAAGGTCAGCATTACAGATCCCCCGCCGTCCGTCTCATATGGGGACCCTGTGCGCGGTACGAATGCGATCACAAGCGGCCAGCACATCATCGTCCCCTTTGAGGCCATGACCGCAACCACGCAAGGACCCGCCGTCTGGGTGGTTGATCCGCAAACGAGGGCCGTCGCCACCCGACAGATCGCGATTGAGCGCTATGAAACCGACAAAGTTGTTGTTTCCAGCGGACTGGAGGACGGCATGCTGGTCGTCACACGCGGCGCTCAGCTGTTGTTTCCGGGTCGGGTTGTCCAACACATGGAGGCAGACCAATGAAATGGGTGCTCTTTTTCTTTCTCACCGCCCTGCCCGCTTTTGCTGACAGCGATGTGGCGCAACAACCGTCAACGCCGCGGCCTGTTGTCTCTGTTATTATTAACGCTCAATCTGGATTGGGCACTGGATTTATCGGCACTGTCGCTGCGCGCACCGAAACCAATTTGGGCTTTCCCCTTGCGGGCACATTGGCCTCACGCGCGGTGGAGGCAGGGCAGACGGTTCGCGCCAAGGATGTCTTGGGTCAGCTCGACCCCGAAGATCTGGACGCAGATGTTCGCGCAGCCGAAGCTGGCGTTGCGGTGGCATCGGCCCAACTGCGCACAGCGCGTGATGCAGAAACCCGCCGCCGTGCGCTCACGTCTCTTGGAACGGATAGCACGGCCAAACTGGAAGACGCGGTGCGCGCCTTGACCGCAGCCGAGGCCCGACTGGACCAAGCAAAAGCCACCCTTGCCCGCGCCCAAGATGTGCTGGAGCTTGCGACGCTGCATGCGCCCTTTGATGGGATTGTTACGCAGACATTTGTACACGCTGGTGCGGCAATTTCAGCAGGCCAGCCCATTTTGCGCCTAGCGGGCACCGAGGCCCGCGAGATCACCATTGACGTGACCGAAAAAGACGCCGCAAGCCTGACCACTGGTTTGATTTTTGACACCACTCTTGCGGTCGATGAAACCGTCAGCGCGCAAGCAACCCTGACCCGCATTGAACCTGTCGCCGATAAATCAACCAGAACCCGTCGTGCCCATCTAACCCTAACCGATCCCCCCGAGGCCTTCCGTCTAGGATCTTTGACGCGGGTCACACCGCAAGTTGCAAAGCACCTCACCATCAACCTGATCCAAAGCGCGGTCAGAACCCCAGACGGCGCAGCCTTCGTCTGGGTCGTGGACCGTAGCGATAACTCGGTCCACAAACAGCCCGTCACCTTGGGCGCGACCTATGGATCACAGGTAAGGATCACACAGGGCCTGACCCAAGGTGACGAGGTCATCATCAAAGGCGTAAATTCACTTAAGGACGGCCAGTTTGTTGGCCCGCGTGTGTCAGAATGAAAAATTTCAACCTTTCCGATTGGGCCCTAAAACACCGCTCCTTTGTCTGGTTCTTGATGCTGGTTTCAATCGTCGCAGGCGCGTTGGCCTATGCCAACATCGGCCGCGAAGAAGATCCCGATTTCTCAATCAAGGTGATGGTTGTTGGTGGCGCATTGCCCGGTGCAGATGTGCAAGAAACCCTGACCCAAGTCACCGACAGGATCGAGAAAAAACTGTCTGACCTGCCAGAGCTGGACTTCACCCGATCTGTCACCCGTCCCGGCGGAACGGTTGTCTATATTGAGCTGCGCCCAGATACGGATGCAGATGAATTGCCACGCATTTGGCAGACTGTGCGCAACATGATGGCCGACATTCGCGGCGATTTCCCTGAAGAATTTGCGGGGTTTCAATTTAACGACAATTTCGGAGATGTCTTCGGGAACATCTATGCCTTTACCTCGGACGGGTTTTCCCCCCGTGAGGTCCGCGACCACGTTGAAAACGTCCGACGCGCGGTGCAGGGACTGGAAGACGCAGGCAAGGTTGAAATCTTCGGCACCCGAGAGGAGGTCATCTATCTGGAATTCTCGACCGACCGCCTTGCGGCACTTGGCCTGAACCAACAGGCCGTGCAGGCCACGCTATCGGCTCAGAACGCGATCCTTCCCTCTGGTGTTATTGACGCAGGCCCCGAACGGGTTCTGGTGCGGATCGGCGGACAATTTAACGATACCGAAAGCCTTGAAAGCATCAACCTGCGCGTGGATGGACGCTTCTTTCGGCTGACAGACGTGGCCGATATTCGCCGCAGCTACGAAGACCCGCCTAGCGAGATGTTCCGCTACAATGGCCAAGAGGCGATTGGCCTGTCCGTCGGCATGCGCAAAGGCGCCAACATCATCGATTTTGGCACCCAGCTGGATCACCTCATTGAAAAAGCGCAGGGCGAACTGCCCATCGGCATCGAAATCCAACAAGTCGCCGACCAACCCCATGTCGTCGATGAGGCCGTTCATCATTTCATCCAAGCCTTGGTTGAGGCGGTCCTGATCGTGCTCGCGGTGAGTTTCTTGTCGCTGGGCGTGCGTGCGGGGTTCGTGGTGACGCTGACAATCCCACTGGTATTGGCCATTACCTTTGTCATCATGGATTACTTCGGCATCACCTTGCAGCGCATCTCGCTTGGGGCGCTGATCATCGCCTTGGGGCTGTTGGTAGATGATGCAATGATTGCCATTGAAACAATGATATCACGTCTGGAAAAAGGCGAGAGCCTGACCAAAGCCGCCTCTTATGCGTGGACGTCGATCGCATTTCCAATGCTATCTGGCACGCTTGTCACGGTTGCGGGTTTCATTCCCATCGGGTTGAATTCCTCTGCCGCTGGGGAATTTACCTTTTCGCTGTTTGTGGTGATTGCCGTTTCTTTGCTGGTCAGCTGGGTTGTCGCGGTGCTGTTTGCGCCGTTGATCGGGGTGACCTTTCTGCCGGCAACGATGAAACATGAACACGCTAAAATCGGCCGCGTGCGGGGGATGTTCCACGGCCTGCTGCGCGGTGCGATGCGGTTCAAATGGCTCACAATCGTGCTGACCGTTTGTGTTTTCGGGGCGTCCGTCTGGAGCATGCGCTTCATCGAAAACCAGTTCTTCCCGAACTCTGACCGTCCCGAATTGATCGTCGATCTGACCTTGCCGCAAAACGCGTCAATTTTGGCAACGCAGGATCAAATCGAACGGGTCGAAGCCCATCTGGAAGGCGCAGAAGGCGTCTTGTTCTGGTCTTCATATATCGGGCGCAGCGCGCCACGTTTTCTGCTGGCCTATGATACGTTGACGGCTGGCCCGAACATCGGTCAGATCGTGGTTCAAACCGCCTCAATTGAGGCCCGCGACCAGCTGCGTGCAAAACTGGAGGCGATAGGCCGAACCGATTTTGCGGGCACTGATCTATTTGTCAAACTGCTAGAGGTCGGCCCCCCCGTGGGACGCCCCGTGCAGTACCGCATCAGTGGGCCCGACATCGCGCAATTGCGCGACTATGCCCGTGACCTCGCTGCGGTTGTCGCAACCGACACCCGTACCACGGGCACCATTCTGGATTGGAACGAACCTGCGCGCGTGGTGCGTGTGAATATCCTTCAGGACAAAGCCCGCCAGCTGGGGGTCTCCCCCCGCGACATCGCCGCATCCCTGTATGCGATCTATGACGGGGCAAGCATCACCCAACTGCGCGATGCCCCCTATCTGATCGACATCACCGCGCGCGGAAATGACATGTCGCGCCAATCTGTCGAAGCCTTGGCCGAACTGCAGCTGAGCACCACCAGCGGCACGGCGATCCCTCTGCGGTCGGTGGCGACATTGGAATATGGCACCGAACAGCCCGAGATCCACCAACGCAACAGGATGCCCACGATCACCGTGAAATCCGCAATCGCTACCGATGACCAAGCCGCCACTCTGGTGACGGACCTTGCGCCACAAATCGCGGAGTTTCAGCGCAGCTTACCGATCGAGTATCAGGTTGTTGTGGGGGGGACCGTCGAATCCAGCGCGGACAGCCAAGGCCCGATCGCGGCCGTCGTTCCGTTGATGATCGGAATAATGCTGTTCTTGATCATGGCACAAATGCAGAGCTTCCGACTGACCTTTGTTGTGCTTTGCGTCGCACCGCTAGGCCTGATTGGTGTGGTCGCAGCATTGGTACCTTCCGGCGCACCGCTGGGGTTTGTGGCCATCCTTGGGGTTTTGGCCTTGGTTGGCATTTTGATCCGCAACTCAATCATCCTTGTTTGCGAAATCGAAGTCCTGCGCGACAAAGGCAGATCCGCATGGGACGCTGTGTTTGAGGCCAGCGACAGCCGCGCCCGCCCCATCCTATTGACCGCCGCCGCAGCCAGCCTTGCCCTGATCCCGATCTCTCGCCAGATTTTCTGGGGGCCCATGGCCTACGCCATGATGGGGGGAATTATTGTGGGCACAATTGTGACGCTGGTCTTTGTCCCTGCGCTATATCTGGCGGTGTTCCGTGTTCGGGAAAATGACACCGCCTAGACGGCAAAGCCTGCCCCAACTGAAAAAGCGAGGCTGACGTTTATCGCCAGCCTCGCTTCCTATTCTAGACGTCCGCAATCCAGATGTCTGCCATCCAGACATCCGCGCAATCAATTCTAGCCCGACTGATCTGATGCCTCATCACCCCCGTCGATGGTCTGTTGATCTTCTTTCATCTCCAGCCACATCGCGTTCATGACAGCAAAAACAGCGGCCAACGGCAGGCCAAGTAACCATGCAAAATACCACATTGGTTTTCCTTTCTTCAGTAGACTGTGTGTGAATTTTCAGAGACATCGTCCTCCGAGACCTTACCCCAGAGCACTTTGTACACCCATGCGGTATACATCATGATGATCGGCAAAAAGATCGCCGTGGCCACCAACATGATGAACAAGGTCAAATGCGAGGACGAGCTGTTCCAAACCGTAAGCGAGGACCGAAGATCGCTGGACGACGGCATAATGAAGGGGAACATCGTCAGCCCAACCGATGAAATCACCCCAAGGATCGCCATTTTGGAAAACAACAATGTGGTGATCTCGCGTCCTGCACGCAGCCCCAAAAAGGTCAGCACCCCGCCAATAATCCCCATGGCAGGGGCAACCGCGATCCACGGACGCGCGGCATAGGCTGACAGCCAGCTGGCCGTGCGCTCTACCTCGAAATGCAGCGGGTTAGAGGGGCCGTTGGTCACATAGTCACCCACAATGCCGTAGCCTTGGATGCCAATAGCCAGCCAGATGCCCGCCAGCACATAAGTACCCACAGCAACCAAAGCAGCTACAGATCCAATGGCCCGCGCGCGGGTCTGAACCGCGTCGCTGGATTTCAGCGTCAGCCACGCACCGCCATGCATGATCAACATCGACAGCGACACAAGCCCTGCCAAAATCGAAAACGGATCAAGCAGGCCGATGAACTTCATGTACCAAGCGCCCTCATAGACTGTGCGCAGATCATCGGTGAAATGGAATGGCACGCCTTGGATCACATTGCCCACGGCCACACCAAACAGCAGCGCAGGCGTCGCGCCAGATGCAAACAGCGCCCAATCCCACGTATTGCGCCAACGCGGATCATCGCGTTTCGAGCGGTATTTGAACGCCACAGGCCGCACGATAAACGCCGACAAAATGACAAACATCGCCAAATAGAAGCCCGAAAAACTAACCGCATAGAGCGGCGGCCAAGCGGCAAAAATGGCGCCCCCCCCCAGTATGAACCACACTTGGTTGCCCTCCCAAACGGGGCCCACCGTATTGATGGCAACGCGCCGTTCAATGTCAGTCTGGCCCACAAAAGGCAGCAGCGCGCCCACGCCCATGTCAAACCCGTCCGTTAGGGCAAACCCGATCAGCAAGGTCCCCAGCAGCCCCCACCAAATCACGCGCAACAGCTCGTAACTCATCAGTTCATGCAAAATCATATCATTTACTCCGCTGGTTTAAGGTTGGATTGGGTGATGGCATCCGCAGTGCGCCGCCCCGCCAAACGATCATTATGGCGCTTGGTCCAGCTTTCGGTTTCTGCGACGTCTTGATACGGCCCTTTGCGGATGTATTTCAGCATCAGTCCCATTTCGACGATGAATAGGATCGTGTAGAAGATCACAAAGCCCGCCAGCGTCAGCGCAACTTCGGTCATCGACAAGGACGACACGGACATGGCAGTGGGCAGTACACCATCGACGGTCCAAGGTTGGCGGCCAAACTCGGCGACAAACCACCCCAGCTCAGCAGCGATCCACGGTGCGGGGATCATCCAAACGGCCAGATGCAAGGCAGGCCGCGGGAAGTTCATGCCCTTGAAGGACGCGCGGTAGAAGAAATACAGCATCGTTGCGATAAATCCAAACCCCAGCGCCACCATAATGCGGAACGCCCAGAACAATGGCCAAACCGTGGGCACTGTGTCGTTGGCGGCCTTGATGATCTGCTCTTCGGTGGCTTCACGCGGATCATCCACATATCGTTTCAGCAAGAAGGCAAAGCCCAAATCGGCGGAGTGCGCCTCAAACTGAGCCATAACAGCTGGGTCGGTCGCTTCGCGCTTTTCACGTACCTCCACCAGCGCATCATAGGCAATAATGCCAGAGCGCACGCGCGCTTCTGCCTGTTCGACCAGATCCTCAATCCCTGGAATTTCGGTGGTCAATGACCTTGTCCCGATCAGCCCCATGGCCCATGGGATCTCAATCGCGTAATGGGTTTCCCGCGCCTCTTGGTCCGGAAATCCAACCAAGTTGAAAGGCGCAGGCGCAGGGTGGGTTTCCCACATTGCTTCAATTGCGGCCAGTTTCATTTTTTGGCTGTGGGTCGCGGAATATCCCGATTCATCCCCCAGCAGCACAACAGAAAACGCCGAAGCCAACCCAAAAGCGGCCGCCACAGTGATCGATCGCCGCGCCAGTTCTACATGGCGTCCGCGCAGCAAATACCACGCCGAGACACCAATCACAAAGACCGCACCCGTGACATAGCCCGCTGAAACCGTATGCACGAATTTCGCCTGCGCCACCTCGTTGAACAGCACCTCGAAAAAATCCGTCATTTCCATGCGCATTGTCATCGGGTTGAACTCAGCCCCTACAGGGTTTTGCATCCAGCCATTGGCGATCAAAATCCACAAAGCTGAGAAATTCGACCCAATGGCAACCAACCACGCAACGGTCAAATGGCCGACCTTGCTCAGTTTATCCCACCCAAAGAAGAACAACCCGACAAAGGTCGCCTCTAGGAAAAACGCCATCAGCCCTTCGATCGCCAGCGGCGCACCAAAGATGTCCCCGACGTAGTGGCTGTAATAACTCCAATTCATTCCGAACTGGAATTCCATGGTGATGCCCGTTGCCACCCCCAGCACAAAGTTGATGCCAAACAGCATGCCCCAAAACTTGGTCATTTGCCGCCAGATGGGGCGGTTGGTCATGACATATACCGTTTCCATGATCGCGACGATGATGGACAGGCCCAACGTCAGCGGTACAAAAAGAAAGTGGTACATGACCGTCACGGCAAACTGTAAGCGCGACAGTTCTACGATCCCGAATTCCATATCTATTGCTCCAATTTCACAGCAGAGAATCCTGCCTGTGATCTACTTCAATATCCGTCGGTTATTGACCGCCGGACGGTTAGTCGCATTGATCTGCATCAATAAGTGGTTTTCTTGACGCCACTTATTTCAACTGCACGATACGATCCGCAAAATCCGTCTCAATGCGTCGATGCGACGCAATCAGGATGGCTGCATGGGGCAGGGTTTCACGAACCCCTTCCAAGACAGATTTTGCCGTTGCTTTGTCCAATCCTTCGGTCGGTTCATCCAGCAACAGCACCTGAGGATTTCGCAACAAGGCACGCGCCAAGACAAGCCGCCGCGCTTCGCCGCCAGACAGGCCATCGCCGCGCGGCCCGATCATTGTGGCCAGCCCTTCGCGCGATTTTAGCAAGGCGGCCAATTGCACCGCCTCCAGCACAGCCCAAAGGGTTGCTTCATCGGCATCAGGTGCTGCCAGTCGCAAACAGTCAGCCACGCTTCCTGCCATCAAAGCACTGCGTTGCGGCAACAGTGCCACATCGCGGCGCAGGCTGGCTTCGTCACGTTTGGAAATGGCCATACCGCCCACAGTGATCGCCCCTGTTGCGATGGGATAAAGACCCGCAATCGCCAGTAATAGGGTCGATTTTCCAGATCCGCTGGGGCCGGTTATCGCCACAGTTTCGCCCCTGTCGACGCAGGCGGAAAATCCGCTGGTAATTGCCACATCCGATAAGACGCGGTGCACT
>JBDVSG010000126.1:0-2451 GCA_039967155.1 Sulfitobacter sp.
ATTTGGAAGAGTGAAATCATGGTCGATGGTGGTGATGTGTTCAGCGGGTACACCGATTTCGATGACCTCGATATTTGGCGATGCCTCGACCACGCGGTGTCGGATGCCAGGGGGTTGTGTGACGCAATCGCCTGCGTGCAAGCGGATCATGTCACCTTGATCTTCATACAGAACATCGACCCAACCGCGATAGCAAAAGATCAGCTGAAAACCGACCGTGTGATAATGCACCATGTCGGGCACAGGCCCGCCGTCGGGGATGCGAATGTGGCTGGCGATGATCGACCCACCAAGGCGCGAGGGGATGAGATCGCGGTAATGCATGCCTGCGCGGCCAATGACCCATGGGGCTTCGTCCGCCAGACGGCGCACAGCAAATTCATGAACAGTCTTGGTCTGCTCTACCTGCGGAGTGAGCGGCACAATCGAGACACGGGTGCCATTTGGGGCGGTCAGCTCAACCGCGCCATCGGCAAACCCGTCCACGTCATCTGTTAGAATCCGCAGATGCCCCGCAGGCACATCCGCACCTTTTTCGATCCGCAGGCGCAGGCCGTGGCCAGAGAAACTGGCAACAGAAGGGTCATCCGCCGGAAAGATATTTTCCAACCGCATGCCAAGGGTTTGGGTGTAGAAGGGCAGGTCGTCGCGCAGCTCCTGCGTGGGCAGCACGAATTCAGCAAGAATGGGCGTGTCGGTCATGGGGCTTCCTGTCGTGATATCACGGCAGAGCCTGTCACCTTTCCCTGTCGCACTCAATCCGCAAAGGGACTTTACGCTGCGCTGGCGACGATGGTGGATACGCGCGCCCGTGATATGACAGGCGCGCGCAGGGGATCGTTTGGGGGTTACAGGCTCTCGTCGAGGGCCTTGAGGATCACGTCACCCATTTGTGTGGTAGAGATTGGCGTGCCGCCTTCCTCGCCCATCAGGTCAGCCGTGCGGGCGCCTTCAGCAAGAACTTTCTCAACGGCTTTTTCCAGACGCGTGGCTTCTTCGCCTTCATCAAAGGAATAACGCAGCGCCATGGCAAAGCTAAGGATGCAGGCAATCGGGTTTGCCTTGCCTTGGCCGGTGATGTCGGGCGCAGAACCGTGTACGGGTTCATAGAGCGCCTTTGGACGGCCATCGGCATTGGGCGCCCCAAGCGAGGCAGAAGGCAGCATGCCAAGCGAACCTGTCAACATCGCCGCGCAATCGGACAGGATGTCACCAAACAGGTTGTCGGTCAGGATCACGTCGAATTGTTTGGGGGCGCGCACCAGCTGCATCGCGCCGTTATCCGCATACATGTGGGACAGCTCAACATCTGGGTAATCTTCGTCGTGCACTTTTTGCACCACCTCGCGCCAAAGAATGCCGCTCTCCATGACGTTGGCTTTTTCCATCGAGCACACTTTGTTGCCACGGCGGCGGGCCAGTTCAAAGGCCGAACGCGCAACGCGGTCGATCTCGGATTCTGTGTAGCGCTGTGTGTTGATGCCGACGCGTTCATTGCCTTCTTCGAAGATGCCGCGCGGTTCGCCGAAATACACGCCTGAGGTCAGCTCGCGTACGATCATGATGTCCAGACCTGCGATCAGATCTTTCTTCAGGGATGAAAAATCGGCCAGCGCGTCAAAGCACTGTGCGGGGCGCAGGTTGGAAAACAGATCCATTTCCTTGCGCAGGCGCAGCAGGCCGCGCTCGGGCTTTACCGAGAAATCAAGGTCGTCGTATTTTGGCCCGCCCACAGCGCCCAGCAGAACCGCGTCTGCCTCCATTGCTTTTGCCATTGTGTCGTCATGCAGCGGCGTGCCGTGTTTGTCATAGGCGGAACCGCCCACCAGATCGTGCTCTACATCAAAGGCCAGATCGCGTTTGGCACCGAACCAGTCGATGATACGGGTGACTTGGGCCATGACTTCGGGGCCGATGCCGTCACCGGCGAGGATCAAAAGGGTTGGATTTGCCATTGGGGGTCGCTCCTGAAATTGGTTGCAGGTGGCCTAGCGCGAGCAGGGTATGGCGTCAAGGATCGAGGGGGGTAATGTCGACCCAGAGCAGGCTGTGACGGCTGGCATCAGGTGCGGTGACCAAGCCGTGATCCAGCACGCGCCAACCTACAGAGGGCAGCAGGTAATCGACGCGCAAGTCACCTGGCTTGGGGTCGCGAAAATCTGCAGTGGGGCTGTCGTCAAACGGGTTTTGCAGGTTGGGATGCGATAGCAACGCATTGATCCCTTCCGCACGGCCATTGCCGCGTGCGGGATCAATATTAGCGGTACCCATAAGGACAAAGGGGGATGGGGCGGGGTTACGGGCCAGATAGTCGCTCCAAAACGCGATTTCATCGTGATTGCGCCTGCCGTTGCGGTCTTCCTCGCCGTCGTAAATTGGGGGCGTTGCGTAGAATGTCATCAGGCGCAGGGGCATGCCACCGGAGGTGGTGATCGGCACAACCCAATGGTT
>JBDVSG010000127.1:0-3478 GCA_039967155.1 Sulfitobacter sp.
CTTTTGGCACAAACCAGCGGTAAGTTATCGGATTTTGTGTTGGATAACGGCATGCAGGTCGTTGTGGTTGAAGACCACCGCGCGCCGGTTGTTCAGCACATGGTGTGGTACCGTGCAGGATCTGCGGATGAGCCCAAAGGCTCCTCTGGCGTTGCGCATTTTCTGGAACACTTGCTGTTCAAAGCAACGGATAAGCTGGAAGCAGGAGAGCTGTCCAAGACCGTTGCGGCCAATGGGGGGCGTGACAACGCCTTTACCAGCTATGATTATACTGCGTATTTTCAACGCATCGCTGCAGACCGTTTGGACCTGATGATGACAATGGAATCAGACCGGATGAAAAACATCCGCCTGACCCCTGAAAACATCGCGACCGAACGCGAAGTGATCATCGAGGAACGGAACCAGCGGACCGAAAATAGCCCCCAAGCCCTGTTCGGCGAACAAATCAGCGCAGTTCAATACATCAACCACCGCTACGGCACGCCGATCATCGGCTGGATGCACGAGATGGAAGAGTTGGACCTAGAGGATGCCTTGGGGTTCTACAGCCTGTATTATTCACCCAACAACGCCATTCTTGTGGTGTCAGGGGATGTGACGCCGGAGGAGGTCCGCACTCTGGCCGAAAAACACTACGGCGTTATTCCGCGCAACCCCGATTTGCCCGAACGCCTGCGCACGGAAGAGCCGCGACAGAATGCCGAACGCCGTGTGTTGTTTCATGATGCGCGCGTGGCACAGCCCTATATTTCGCGCAGCTATTTGGTGCCTGAACGGGACAGCGGCGCGCAAGAAACCGCAGCTGCATTGACCATTCTGGCAGAAATCCTTGGGGGCGGCTCAACGTCTTTCCTCAGCGAAAAGCTGCAATTCGACACACAGACCGCGACCTACACGACGGCGTGGTATTCTGGGGTTTCATTGGATGACACCACATTCCGGATGATTGTTGTTCCCACCCCTGGGATTAGCCTTGAAGACGGCGAAGCAGCGCTGGACAAAGCACTGGCGCAGTTCATCGAAACTGGGGTGGATCCAGAGCAGCTCTCACGTATCAAGCTGCAAATACGCGCATCTGAAATCTACGCCCAAGATAACGTTGATGCGATTGCAAACCGATATGGCCGTGCGCTGACGTCTGGCCTGACGGTTGAGGATGTAAAGGCATGGCCTGCCGCGTTGGATGCGGTCACGGCCGATGATGTCATGGCAGCGGTTGCTCTGCTGCGCCGCGAGGCCTCGGTCACCGGTTGGCTGATGCGCCCGAAAGGAGAAAACCAATGATCCGTTTTGCGACAGCACTTTTTGTAGCGGCGACAGCTGCACTGCCCGCCTATGCCGAAGTCGACATTCAGTCCGTGACTTCCCAAGGCGGCATCCAAGCATGGTTGGTCGAGGAGCATTCACTGCCCTTTGTTGCGCTTGAGTTCGCCTTTACCGGGGGAACTTCACTGGATGTGGCAGGAAAACGCGGGGCGGTGAACCTGATGACGGCGCTGCTGGAGGAAGGATCGGGCGATCTGGATGCGCGCGGGTTTGCGCGCGCAACTGAAGGACTGGCGACCAGTTTTGGGTTTGGCTCGAATTCCGAAAGCATCACGATCTCTGCCCGCTTCCTGACCGAGAACTTTGACGCCTCCGTCGCCTTGCTGCGAGATGCCATCCAAAATCCAAATTTTGAGGAAGCGGATGTCGAGCGGGTGCGCGCGCAGGTTTTGTCGGGAATTTCGTTTTCGGAAAAAGACCCTAACGACATTGCCAGTAAAACCTTTGCCGCGATGGCCTATGGTGATCACCCCTATGGCACGGATGAGTCGGGAACAGCGCAGAGTGTTGGCGCATTGACCCGCGATGATCTGTTGGAGGCGCACCGCAACGTTTTGGTGCGCGACCGTGTCTTGGTCGGGGCAGTGGGAGATATCACGCCTGCCCAGCTGGGCAGCTTGCTGGATGTGCTTTTGGGCGACTTGCCAAAAGCCGGTCCGCCCTTGCCGCCGCAAGTGACGCCGAAGATCTCTGGTGGTGTGACAGTTGTTGATTTTGAGACGCCGCAATCGGTGGCGCTGTTTGGTCAGCGCGGTATCGCAGTCGATGATGAGGACTACTTTGCTGCTGTTCTGCTGAACCAGATCCTAGGCGGCGGATCATTCGAGAGCCGTCTGATGCAAGAGGTGCGCGAAAAGCGCGGCCTCACCTATGGGGTATATTCCTATTTGCACGCCCGTGATCTAGCGAATGCTTATATGGGATCAGTCAGTTCGGCCAACGACCGTATCGGCGAGGCAATTTCCGTGATCCGCGATCAGTGGCGTCTGGCTGCGACAGAGGGCGTGAAGCCGCAAGAATTGCAGAATGCAAAAACATATCTGACGGGGGCATACCCGCTGCGATTTGATGGAAATGGCACGATTGCGGGCATTCTTGTTGGGATGCAAATGATCGGCCTGACACCCGACTATGTGAAGACCCGAAACGAGCGGGTAGATCGCGTGACTTTGGAAGATGTGCAGCGTGTCGCGGCGGAATTGATGGACCCTGATGCGCTACACTTTGTTGTCGTGGGGAAACCCGTTGGGCTGACGTCTGAATGACCCGAGGCGGATCAGCACCCCTTAGGGGGTGCTGATTATGAGTTTAAAGGCAAAATAAAGAAGCGGGCGTCACTCGCCGTATGGAACCCAGATGTTCTTGATTTGGGTTGCTTGCATCAGGAAGGATTGGGCGACTGGGGCCATCCAGTCCTGTGCGGCGCCGTTTTGGACCCATGTGCGTTTCAGGTTGCTGGCAGAGGCCGCTTCTATTGTCGCGTCATGTTCTGGTGCGCTGAAGTTCCACACAGCGTTGATGTCCATATGGCCTGCCATGGGAGTCGCGATGTCACTGTGGGGACCGGTTAGGATATTCACCACGCCTGCGGGGACGTCTGATGTTTCTAAAACTTGCATGAAGTCTGTCGCGGCGAGGGGGAAGGGTTGGGATGCCGACAGGATGATGCGATTGCCCATTGCAATGGCAGGGGCCATGATGCCGACCAGCCCAGCAAGAGGGGCGGTGTCGGGACAAAGGGCGCCAATCACGCCTACTGGTTCTTTCATGGCGAGGGCCACGCCGCGGATCGGCACGCCGTGCACTTGCCCGTCATATTTGTCGGCCCATGCGGCATAGGTGAAGAGTGTGTCTACAGCCGCTTCTACTTCCTTGGTGCCTGATTTTCCGCCTTGCATTTGATCTAGACGGTGCGCGAACTCTGTCGCGCGTGCGGCGAGGTTTTCGGCGATGAAATACAGGATTTGGGCCCGCAGATGGCCTGTTGTTTTGCTCCAGCTCTTTGCGGCATGGGCGGCCTCAACGGCATTGCGGACATCCTTACGGGAGGCGTTTGGCGCGTGGCCCAGCAGGGTGCCGTTCTTGGCCCAGACGGGTGTTGAATAGCCGCTGTCGGGGCGTGTCTGTTTGCCGCCGATATAGAGCTTTG
>JBDVSG010000128.1:0-11453 GCA_039967155.1 Sulfitobacter sp.
TCGCGGGCCTTGCGGTAGGTGACTTCGTGGTCGGGTAGGGGGGCTGTAGTGGTCATGGGGTGCCTGTCTGTTGTAGGGGCGCATCATTGCAAGCTTCGCGTGATTTGGCCATGGGGGTTGCGTTATGCAGTTACGCGTCACGCAACCGTTCAAGGGCCGCGATCAATTCATCTGGCTGGTCATATAAAACCAGTTGGCCGGTGTCTTTCAATTCTGTCAGCCGTGCGCGGTTGCTGTGCTGGGTTTGAAAAGCCCGCACAGAGGCGATGCTGACCACGGGGTCATGCGCCCCATGAAGCAATTCGATCGGTTGATCGCCATCGGTCACAAAACTGCTCCAGTCGCGCACCACATGGTAGCTGTCGATCTCAAAAGCGCGGTGGCCTTGGGCAATTGTGAGTTGGTATCCAGACAAAATGATATCGCGGATTTCCAGATCGGCGACTGTGCGCATATCGCACGGGCTGTTTTGATACAGCGAATGCAGGAACTGTCGTTCGCCTTCGTGGTCCAGCTGGTTGATGCCTGCGCGTATCACAAAGGGCAGAACACGGGGCGCGTAGCGCGCGGTGAGCGCGACAATGCGTTGGCGCACAGACATCGACGCAAATTGCGTGCTGGACACCAACGGGACGCCGCCTGACACGGATAACAACCCCTGCGCCCTCGATCCAAGGCGCGCAGCCGCCGCATAGGCATAAACCGCCCCTGCCATGTGTCCTAACAGGATCGGCTTCTTTATCCCGACACGTTCGATGAGGGTTTCGATGTCACGGCCAAAGCGTTCAGGCGCAGTTTGAATGGGGCCGTCTTCATCGGGCGCGGCGGTGCCAAAGGAGGGCCGAACAGGGCTGATCAAATGAAAGCTGTGGTCGTGCAACAATGTTCTAAGGCGGTCCGTCATGGCGCTGCCGTCCAGCATCCCGTGGAAGAAAATAACAGGGGTGCCATTCGGGTCGCCAAAAGTCTCCACTGGCATCATGCGCCCAGAGAGCTGAATGTTCAGGACACGGTCGGGGGCTTTTGCCACTGAGGTGGTGCTTGGGGCGTCGCCCTCGGCCAACCGCATGGTTGAATGCAGCAGCCCCATCAGCTGGACCTGTCCTGAACATCCCGTTTTCTGGAGGATCTTTTTGATCTGGGTCCGCACTGTTCCCAAAGCGCTGGCACGGGTCTGTGCAATCTCGGACAGGCTTTGGCCTTGGGCCAACAGCTCACAGACATCGATTTCGGAAGTGCTGAGCGAGAAGCCTTTGGTCAGCAAGCTATTCATGCTTTTTGGCCAGTTTTGCCCGACTTGGCTGGCGATAAACAGCAGCTCTTGAGGTGAGGCGGTGGAGGCCTGAAAGGCCATCGGGATCGCTGCACTGCCGTCTTCGGGGGGAATCGTGACAAGAACGACGCGCGATGTGGTCTGCCCCGCAAGCAACGCCAGTACATCTTCGCGGTGGTTCTGGCTGAGGTCGAAATCGGCTAATTTGGGGTCATGACCAATTCTAAAAACGGTGCGCGCTACATTGTTGTGCCACACCAATCTGCCGTCTTTGTTGAACAAAAGCTGCGGAACGCTGCTGCGCGGAGTATCGTCCTTTGCTGTGGTGTCAGGGCGGCCGGCCTGCTCTAGCAGCTGCATCGCAATCGCAAAATGGTTTGCAATTTCAACGTCATCCAATGCGCTGACATCAGAAGACGCATCTGCCTGCAGGGTGTTCAATTTCGACACTTGGTCCAGAATAAACCCGTCCCAATGGCCCATGAAACTGTCGTAGGTCTGCGGTTCCAAGGCGATGCGGTAGATGCTTTCGATCAGCTCGTTTTTTGTTTGGGCGGCGGGCTTTGGCCCTGTGGGGTGATCAGCGCTCATTTTTGATGGCCTTAGCTTGCATAGCTCGAGATAGATGCGGGGTTTATACCCTAAATGGGGTATAAATCAATCAGTGAAGCGCGTTTGGGTCAGGATCGGTTTGCGGCATGGTTTGCAGCCGTGGCAATGATGGCGCGGGGCCGCGCTATTGTTTCAAGATCCTAAGGTGTTTTTGCGTTTCGGCCTGAAGATCGCCAAATGTCTCAATGCCGCGTGCGGTGAAAATTGCCAGCATAGCCACAACAGCCTGCGCGGTCGCAAGCGCATCGCCCATGGCAGTATGGCGCAAATCTTCGGGAATAGTGATCGCCAAACGCGCGCAGAGCGCATCCAGTGTGTGGACTTCGGAGCCGCCAAAAACAACTGCAGACATCAGCACTGTATCCAGAACAGGCTGGTCAAACATGATATCTGTTTGGGGGGCTTGTTTGTGCAAAAACGCCATATCAAATCCCGCGTTATGGGCTACCAAAACAGCATCCCCCGCAAAGCTGTGGAACCTGCTACATGTTTCGCCAAACGCAGGGGCATCCGCCACCATAGCGTCGGTGATGCCATGCACATCCGTTGACCGTTTCGGAATTTTCATGGCAGGGTTCACGTAGGTGATAAATTCCTCCCCCGTGACAATTTTTCCGTTCACGATCCGCACAGCGCCCAGCTGTACGACTTCGTCCTTTGTAGGGTCTAATCCAGTGGTTTCAGTATCAAACACAACATAGGTCAGGTCGCGCAACGGGGTGCTGGACAAGGTCGAAGCGCGGGCTGCGGTGAGCAGTTCAAAATCATAGGTGAGCGGGCGCGCGGCGGCAGTGTTTAGCGGCTCTAACATGAGCGTATAGCCTGCGGTGCCTTCAAATGCGCGAATGTGTCCCGTGTAGTTTTCGCCACAGCGGGATCCGACCCCAATCTCGATCCGTGACTTGCGGGTGTCATGCATGCGCAGCAACGCATCCCGAATGGGCGTTTCGTCAAAGTAATCAAAGACCGATGCATTCAGCCGAGCAGCGCTGACGCGGTCCATAATTGCGGCGGCCTGCCCATCATACAGCACCACCTGATGGTCAGCGGAAGCCAGAATGGTGGCGATGGGAATGTCGGACAGGATTTCTACCAGTTGGTCGCGTTGGGTCGTCAGCTGGGCGAGGTCTCGTTTGCTTTTTTCAGCACGCTCGCGCGCGAGGTTTTCCAGAACGCTGCCCATCGCAGAAGCTGCGGGCGCAAGATCCCCAAGGTATCTTGCACTTTTTACATCGATGTGGCTGCTTACATCCACATGGGCGCGCACCCGCAGGCTGGCCGCGATCCGTTCCACAGGTTTGCTGACGTTTTCATCAAACAACAGCCAGATGAAGATCAAAATCCCCGTGCTGCCCAAGACGGCGATGAGACCCGTGGTGACAAAGGCAGAGGTCGCAGCGGGATCGCCAAGTTGGCGAAATCCAACCCACAGAGCCAGCGCCACCGCACCCAGACAGCCTACAGCGGCGAGGCAGAAGAACAGAAAAATCCTGAGGCGCAGGCTGAAGTGTTTCATGTCAGCTTTCTGCGCAGGCCGCGCCTAGCAGTGGCGCATCGGGTTCCATCTGCAACCACTCGACATCTAAAACTTCGCCGTTATCCCCAAAATGCGCCCCATCCACCAGATCTGCACGGGCATGTGCCGCGCAGTCGAACAAAGCTGGAATTTTAGCGGTTCTGGCCCAGCGGCCATAAATCACCAGATCGACCAGCCGTTGATCGGGATGGGCAGGGTGGGTGCGCGTGGTTGCCTGATCGACGGCGATAAATCTGCTGGTGAAAGGTTTTGCATAGGTCCAAGGGCGGTAGAGCTTCATTTCCTCCACGGTCTCGGCCACAACGAAGCCTTCGGGCATGTTGGATGTTGCACGGTTGAACCACGTGTATTCGCTCGAGATCGTGGCCCCCAGCATCGCAATCCCTGCAGCAACAGGAACCAGCCACGCGGGCAGGCGCCCTTTCAGCGTCCGGTTAAGGGCCCAGACCAGCAAAGCGGCAGCAACCCCTGCAACAATTGTACCGATAAGTTCGAAAAACATGGGATGGTTCCTTTGGTTCTAAGCGAGCACGCCACGCCCTTGCATCAGCGCTGATTGCATAGTTTTGATCACAACAAATGCATCGCGCAAATGGCTGCGTTCAAACCCTGATAGGGCGGTTGGGGATAAGAAATTGTCAGGGGATTGGCCCTGTTTGATTTGGTCTGACTGATGTTCCAGCCGCGCTTGGGCCACCAGATCATAAGCGGCCAACAGATCGGTGCCGCCACTGTTGCTGATGATGCCAGCTTTCAGCGCGGCGGACAGGCGGGCGCGGGTGTTCAGTTCGGTCAGCTGTCCTTCTAGCGCATAGAGGCGCCCCAGATCGACAACGGGCACAACGCCATTCAGCTTGGTATCGATCGTGTTGCGATGTTCGCCCGCGCGGATGGTGGAAATGCCGCGCAGCAGGCCCAATGGCGTTGCATGGGTCAGCGCATTGCTGGCCATATGGGCGGTAAAGATCGAATTGGCTGCGGCGGATTTCAACGTTTGCTGGTGCAGGTCGGCAAACAGGCTGTCGTCCCCGCCAATGGGCCGCAAATCAAACATGACCGAGGCAAGCATCTGCGCCGCTTTTCCTGGTTGCGCGATCCAGCCGTCGAAATAGGATTTCCAAACGGACAGCGGCTGGCACCAACGCGGCGTGGTGGCCATCATCCCGCCCGGGCAATAGACATAGCCGCAGGCGTGCAACCCGTCACTGACGAATTGAGCGAAGGGGGCGAAATAGGCCATTGCCTCGGGGGGGAGGCCGTCTTGCAGGATGAGGCAATTGTCCTGATCCGATACACCGGTCTGTTCTTGGCGTCCTTGCGAACCACAGGCCAGCCAGAGGTAGCGGGCAGGGGGCGGTCCAAATTTATCTTCGGCCATCCGCAGTAATCGGCGGGTGACCACATCGGCCACATCCGTGATCATTCGAGTGACGATATCATGCCTGCTGCCAGCTGCCACAAGGTGGACCAAAAGGTTCGGGATGCTGGCTGTGATCTGGGCAAGGTCTTCGACGGTTTGGGCATGGGCGGCTTTGGACACAAAATTCGCGGCATGGGAGGCTTGGAACCGTGTCAGATCGGTCTGGGTGATCATGCCAACCAGACGCCCGCCCGAGACGACAGGCAGATGGCCCAAACGGTATTCCATCATCAGATGCAATACGTCCGATCCAATAGCCGTTGGCGACAGGACTCGCGGATCGGGGGTCATAATGGCGCTGACAGGGGTGTCTTTGGGCAGATCGCCTGCAACGGCTCTGCCGACGATATCGCGCAGGGTCACGATGCCTTTTAGGTCTTGCCCCTCGACGACGCAAAGGCATGAAATGTGCTTGTCGCGCATCAGCGTGCTAGCGTCTTTTAGGGTCGTCTGAGGCGCACAGGCGGTGGGATTCTGTGCCATTAGGGTCTCAACCCGCATGTTGGTCAGGCTAGCACCGTTGTCAAATCGGGAGGCGGCAGTCTGGCCTGAGCGGTCAAAGAACTGTCTAAAGGCCTCAAATTGCTTCAGCAGTTTTTGAAACAGCGGTGTCGGGATGCACAGCAGCTGGCTGTCTTCTTTGGCGATGGCCGTGGTGGCCGCGCGACCGTCGCGCAGTAACCCACGTTCGCCAAATGAATTTTCAGGCCCCAGCAATGAAACGGCGACATCATGTTCATCCGTGACGGAAACCGACCCGCTTACAATAATGTAGAGACCCTTCAGCGGCTTTCCAAACGCATAGACCGTCTGGCCTGTGGCAACGGGAAGCAGATCACTAAGGGAGAGAATTTCTTGGCGTGCGCTCTCTGGCAGCACGTCGTAGGGATGCAGATACGATAGGATGGATTTTTCATCGACAAACATCTGCGCAGCCCTTTGATGGAATGGGTCTGGCGCGAAAACCACGCCAGACCCGATTGTTTTAGTGATCGATGGCACCACCAGCACCCGCTGGAACGCGCACGCTTTCGACCAGATCTTTGATCTCTTGTGGGGTGTCTTTTGTAGACAGGGACACCGCATAAGCAACCGCAAAGTTGATCATCGCACCCACCGCACCAATGGCTGTGGATTGAATGCCGAACAGCGATCCGTCGACCGTATCAGGGAATGAATTGGTTCCCGCGATAAACAGCCAGCCTTTGTGCAAGAAAATATACACCAGCGTAAATCCAAGACCCGACAGCATCCCCGCAACCGCGCCAACATTGTTGATCCGCTTGGAGAAGATACCCATCATCAGCGCTGGGAAGATCGATGCCGCCGCCAGACCAAAGGCCAAGGCAACCGTCTGCGCCGCAAAACCAGGAGGGTTAAGGCCCAGAATTGTCGCAACCAGAATGGCAACCGCCATGGCAATACGCGCTGACATCAGCTCGGCTTTTTCGGACATGTTCGGCGTCAGCTGACCTTTGAGCAAATCGTGGCTCACGGCTGAGGAAATCGCCAACAACAGACCCGCCGCAGTGGACAGAGCCGCCGCAAGGCCACCCGCAGCCACCAGACCGATGACCCAGCTTGGCAGGTTTGCGATTTCAGGGTTTGCAAGCACCAGAATGTCACGATTGAATTTGGTAAACTCGTTACCTTCCCAGCCGTTCGCGGCTGCCTTTTCAGCCATCGCTTCGGATTTGTCGTTATAGTACTGGATTTTGCCGTCACCGTTTTTGTCTTCCCAATCGAGAAGGCCGGTTTTCTGCCACGTCTGCATCCAGTTGTAACGTTCGTCGGTTTCGATCTGCTCAACCGTTACCGCATCGCCACCTGTACCATTTGGCCACATCAGTTCTGTGATGTTCAGGCGCGCCATGGCACCCACAGCAGGCGCTGTCAGATAAAGCAGGGCGATGAAGACCAGTGCCCAACCGGCAGACCAGCGTGCGTCAGATACTTTTGGAACTGTAAAGAACCGCATGATGACGTGTGGCAAACCCGCTGTACCGATCATCAGGGACAGGGTGAACAAAACCATGTTCAGGTTGTCTTTATGTGCTTCTGTATAGCTGGCAAAGCCCAGCTCGGTCACAACTTGGTCGAGCTTTTGCAGCAGATAAACGCTGCCCTCCGCACCCGTGGCAGAGTTCACTTCGCTAAACAGACCAAGGCCAGGAATGGCGTTGCCTGTCAGTTGCAAAGAGATGAACACAGCAGGGATCGTATAGGCAAGGATCAACACAACGTATTGTGCAACCTGCGTATAGGTCACGCCTTTCATGCCACCGAACACCGCATATGCAAACACAACGCAAGCCCCGATCAGCAGACCGGAGGTGTTGGAGATTTCAAGGAAACGACCAAACGCCACGCCCACACCTGTCATTTGACCAATCACATATGTCGTGGATGCAACGATTAGACAAATCACAGCAACAAGGCGCGCAGTGGGGGAATAAAAACGGTCGCCGATGAACTCGGACACTGTGAATTTGCCGAATTTGCGCAGATACGGTGCCAAGAGCAAAGCCAGCAGCACATAGCCGCCTGTCCATCCCATCAAAAAGGAGGAATTGTCATAACCGGTGAAGGCAATCAAACCCGCCATCGAGATGAAAGAAGCCGCAGACATCCAATCGGCCGCAGTTGCCATGCCGTTTGTGACAGGGTGAACACCCCGACCCGCCGCATAGAATTCAGAGGTAGAACCCGCGCGGGCCCAAATTGCGATGCCGATATAAAGCGCAAAAGACGCGCCCACAAACAGCAGGTTAATGGTAAACTGTTCCATGCTGCTTACTCCTCAACGCCATGTTCGCGGTCCAGCTTGTTCATACGCCAAGCGTAGAAAAAGATGATCGCAAGAAAGACGAGGATCGACCCCTGCTGTGCAACCCAAAAGCCAAGGTCGGTGCCGCCGATCTGGATGCCTGACAGCAACGGGCGCAGCAAAATGCCAAATCCGAATGGCACGATGGCCCAGATGATCAGGCTGATTTTGATCACCTTTAAGTTGGCGGCCCAATAGGCACTGGGGTCCGGTTGTTCACTCATTTTATTTCCTCCATTTGGGTTGTATTCGCGTTGTTATTGGCGGCTGTTGTGCCGCGTAGGGTTGCGACGATGGGCTCGACCATCTGGCGCAATGAGGTTGTAACGGTGTCGATTTCTTCCATTGCATTGACCGTTTGCAGCGCGCCTGCCTTTTCGTAGAATTCGATCAGCGGCGCGGTTTCGGCGTGATAGGCCACCAGCCTGTTGCGCACGGTATCTGCGGTGTCATCCGCTCGGCGCGTGAATTGGGTGCTTTCACATTTGTCGCAAACGCCTTCAGTGGCGGGGCGCTTGAAGGTGTCGTGATATCCTTCGCCGCAATTGCCGCAGGTGTAACGGCCTGAAATCCGCGTAACCATTGCGTCGTCTTCGACTTCCAGACTGATGGCTGCGTGAACCTCAGTGCCCTGAGAGGCAAGCAAACCCGACAGGGCTTCGGCCTGTGGGATCGTGCGCGGAAAGCCATCAAGGATCACGCCCGCGGCGCTATCTGCATCCGCCAAACGGTCGCGCAGAATGTTGATGACGATCTCGTCGCTGACCAGCCCGCCCGCCTCCATCACCGATTTAGCGGCTTTGCCAGCATCCGTGCCCGCCGCGACGGCTTGGCGCAGCAGATCACCTGTTGAAAGCTGCACCAGACCAAAGTGGGTCTCGAGGATTTTTGCCTGCGTCCCTTTGCCAGCGCCCGGAGGCCCCAGCAAAATGAGAACGGGAATATTGCTTTGCTCAACCATGGTTTACCCCTTGTTCATTCTGTGTTCGATCAGATCGTTCACCACGGCTGGTTCTGCCAATGTTGATGTGTCACCCAAGGCGCCAAAATCGTCTTCGGCGATCTTGCGCAGGATGCGGCGCATGATTTTGCCGGAACGTGTTTTCGGCAGACCAGGCGCCCATTGGATAAGGTCAGGGGCCGCAATCGGTCCGATCTCTTGGCGGACCCATGTGCGCAATTCCTTGCGCAGTTCTTCGGTGGGTTCTTGGTCGTTCATCAAGGTGACGTAGCAATAGATGCCTTGGCCTTTGATGTCGTGGGGGTATCCAACGACCGCGGCTTCGGCGACTTTTGCGTGGGCAACAAGGGCGGATTCAACTTCTGCTGTGCCCATTCGGTGGCCCGATACATTGATCACATCGTCAACGCGGCCAGTGATCCAGTAATCGCCATCGGCATCACGGCGGCAGCCATCGCCGGTGAAATAATAGCCTTTGTAGTCGGAGAAATAGGTTTTCTCGAAGCGGTCGTGATCGCCCCAAACTGTGCGCATCTGACCGGGCCAGCTGCCCTTCAGGCAGAGCACGCCTTCGCACGCAGTGTCATGGATTTCTTCGCCTGTGGTGGGCTCCAGCACAACGGGTTCAACGCCAAAGAACGGTTTCATCGCCGATCCGGGTTTCAGCGCATGCGCACCTGGAAGAGGGGTCAGCAAATGCCCGCCTGTTTCCGTCTGCCACCACGTGTCAACGATCGGCAATTTGCCTTTGCCAACCACGTCATTGTACCAGTTCCATGCCTCAGGATTGATGGGTTCGCCCACGGTGCCCAGCAATTTCAGGCTGCTGAGATCGCATTTCTCGACAAATTCGGTGCCTTTGGCCATCAATGCGCGGATCGCCGTTGGCGCGGTATAGAACTGGGACACTTTGTGTTTGTCGCAGACCTGCCAGAAACGCGATGCATCAGGGTATGTTGGCACACCTTCAAACATCAACGTTGTCGCGCCGTTGGCCAGCGGGCCATAAACAATATAGCTGTGGCCGGTGACCCAGCCCACGTCAGCCGTACACCAGTAGACATCACCTTCATGGTAATCGAACACCAGCTCTTGGGTCATGGCCGCATAAACCAGATAGCCGCCTGAGGTATGCACGACGCCTTTCGGCTGACCGGTGGATCCAGATGTATAAAGGATGAACAAAGGGTCTTCGGCGCTGACTTCGACAGGGGGGCAGTCGGCGGATGCCGCCGCGGCCAGCATGCCGTAGTCCAGATCGCGCCCCTCAACCCAAGTTGTCTGGCCACCGGTGCGTTTTACCACAAGACATTTCACCGTGTCTTTGCAGTGCAAAAGCGCCTCATCCGCGTTGGATTTCAGCGGTGTCTTGCGTCCGCCGCGCGGGGCGTAATCAGCAGTGATGATCATTTTTGCGTCTGACCCGTTCACGCGGGCAGACAGGGCATCGGGAGAGAACCCAGCAAAAACGATAGAGTGGATCGCCCCGATACGCGCGCAGGCCAGCATGGCATAGGCGGCTTCTGGGATCATCGGCAGGTAAATGACAACGCGGTCGCCCTTGGAGATACCTTGGTCCTTCAGCACATTGGCCATGCGGCTGACGGAGTCATGCAAGGCGTTATAGGTGATGTGCTGGGCGCCCTCTTCAGGGTCGTCGGGTTCGAAAATGATCGCCGTCTGATCGCCGCGCGTGGCAAGGTGGCGGTCAATGCAGTTGGCCGAAACATTCAGCGTGGCGTCGGAATACCAGTTGATGTGCACATTGCCCAAGTTGAAGTCGACATCCTTCACGGTTGTGTAGGGTTTGATCCAGTCGATCCGCTTGCCTTGTTCTCCCCAGAAGGCGTCAGGATCGGCCAATGATGCCGCATACATTTCGTCGTATTTCGCTTCGCTAATATGTGCGTTCGCAACCATGTCGGCACTTGGCGCGTAGGTCTTCATCTTGGTCTGTGCTGTCATTCGAAATCTCCCTTGGTCGTTTGAAAAGGCGTGCGGGGCCGTCGTATTTCCTTGGGCCCCAGAGGGGGGATGCCCCTTTGAGGTTATGAAATCGTTTCGCCGATCCCTGCGATGCGCGCCGCAATGGCGTCCAATGTTGCGGGGTCGTCGATTGTCGCGGGTAGGTTCCATGGTTTGCTGTCTGCAATGGCTACCATCGTGCCGCGCAGTACTTTGCCTGATCGTGTTTTGGGCAAAGCATCGATCACGATGCAGCGTTTGAAGGCGGCCACGGGGCCGATTTCTTCCCGCACGAGCGCAACGCATTCTTTGGCTATTTCTTCCTCGGATCGGTGGATGCCGTTGTTCAAACAGACCAAGCCAAGCGGCGCCTGACCTTTCAGCGCATCGCCAATCCCGATCACAGCGCATTCCGCGACGTCTGGATGATTGGAGAGTACCTCCTCCATTGCGCCGGTGGACAGGCGGTGGCCCGCCACGTTGATCACGTCATCCGTGCGCGCCATGATATAAAGATAGCCGTCTTCGTCTTTAATGCCTGCATCGCCGGTTTCATAATACCCTGGGAATGTCTGCAGATAGGCGGAGCGAAAGCGGTCTTCGGCGTTCCAAAGGGTCGGCAAGGCGCCAGGGGGCAGGGGGAGCTTGATCGCAATCGCGCCCAGCTCTCCTGTCTCGACTGGGTTGCCGCCTTCGTCAAGGATGTCCACCTGATAGCCCGGCATTGGAACAGTTGGCGAGCCGAGCTTGGTCGGTAGTTCCTCAATGCCCAGCGGATTGGCGGCGATGGCCCAACCTGTTTCGGTTTGCCACCAGTGATCTACAACCGGAATTTGCAGATGTCGCTGCGCCCATTTG
>JBDVSG010000129.1:0-3420 GCA_039967155.1 Sulfitobacter sp.
TAGGGCCAGCCGGTCCAGCGGAGCAACGACCACGCTGTCGCTGAAACAGCCGGGTGATGGTGCTGGTTTAGACGACCGATAACACAACATCAGAATTTGACGAAAGAACCGCCCTTTGAGGCGGTTTTTTCATGCGCGGAAAACTGGCGTGATTGCCGGTGTTGAGAAAGGAACGGAATATGAATTTTATCTCTGATTGGCGACGCGTTGCTGCTGTCTCCCTGTCATTCTGGATGCAGGTCGCGGGGCTTCTGGTTCTGATTTTACCGGAAATCTGGTTCGCGCTGACGGGGCAGGATTATGATCCTGTGTTCGCCTGGTGGACGGGTGTCCTACTGCTCCTGGCCGGATTGATCGGACGGCTCTGGAAGCAAGGTGTATCCAGTTTTCTGGAGTGGCTGCGCATTGTCGGCGTGCTGGTGGTTTGCGCCTTGCTTGCGTTGTTGTTCACGGCCCAAGCCAAGGCAGGGTCGGTGTCGGAGATCGAAACCCTCCGCATCGCTGTGCCGTTCATTGCCAAGGAAGAAGGCAAGCGTAACAAGGCATATGCAGACATCGTCGGCGTGCCGACCATCTGTTACGGCTCGACCCGTGGCGTGCGCCTCGGGATGGTCATGACGGATGCGCAATGTCTTGCTTTGTTAAGCGATGAAGTGGCGGAATATCGCGAGGGCTTGCATGGGTATTTCAGCAAGGCGACCCGCTCCAGCCGCCTGACGGCGAAGCGGGATGCGGCCTATACGTCGACGGCTTTCAATTGCGGCGTTCGCGCGATCGGCCGCAGCACTGCAACCCGGCGCCTGAACGCCGGGGACATTCGCGGTGGATGTACTGCCTTGACCTGGTGGAACAAGGCTGGCGGGCGTGTGATCCGCGGCCTGGTCAATCGGCGGGCGCGTGAAAAGGCGCTCTGTCTCGCCGGGTTGAACTGATGTTGGGCTGGTTGCCGGCTGGGCTTGCCTGGCTGTCTGGCCTGATCGGCTTCGGTCTTGCCGTGTTGTTGGCCTATGGCGGGTTGGCAGGGGCGGCTGTCGCCTTTGCCTCCCGCCTTGACCCGCGAATACCCAAAACACTCTCCGGCGTCCTCACTGTGGCTTTTCTCTGTGTGTCGGTCTGGAACTTTTCAGCCATCCATCATGATCGACAGCTCGAGATCGACCGTTTGCAAGGCGTGGTCGCCGCAATGGCAAAGCAGGCTGCCGAGTGGCGGAGGGTGGCGCAGCATCAGCAAAAGTTGGCGGCTGCGCGTCTTGAGAACAACGCGCAACTTCAGGAACAAATTGATGACTATGACGATGCTCTGGCCACCGGCGCGGTGGGGGCTTGTGATGCTGATGACGAGTATCTCCGCCGGATGCGCGCAATACGGTTCGATTGAACCGCGCCCGGCGCCAACCCCTACGCCTCAAGCCGATCTGACGGTGCCTTGCGGAGATCCAGGCCTGACCGGTGACAAGGGCAGGGACGCTCTGCGCCACCGGGCTGCGTTGGTCGCCTGCGAGGGGAAGCGGGCAGGCTGGCAAAACCTTTATGAAACAGTGAGCGAAACGAGGGTGAAATGAAGTCAATTCTGGATTGGGCTGTGGAATTGCCGTTTCCGAAGATTGCTGTCATCGGAGCCTTTGCAATCGTAGGTGCCGTCTTGCCTACCGATCTCAAGCCCAAGCAGCGGGTCGCGACGTTTTTCATCGGGTTTCTGGCGGCTTTGGTGTTCGGAGACCCCCTTCGCAGTGTTATGGGATTGCCAGAGACCTGGGCATACGGCATGGCCGGTGTGCTGGCTATGACGGGTCGAAATATCGCTGTGTTTGTGATCCGAATTTCAAGGGATCCTGCGGCCTTCGCGCGGACCGCTGTGGAGATCTGGCGTGGGGGGAAGCTGGGCTAGGGGTGGGTCTGTCCAGCGAGCATCTGAATTTCGAGGAAAAGCGCATCTCGTAGGTTGATTGTTCCTGATATGTTCTCATTATGCTCAGTCGAAAATTCGAAAGGCTGTCAAATGGGAAAAACCCACGTCAATCACCGCGTCGTTATTCGAAATAAGGACGATGACATCGTCCTGGACGAAAGCTGCGCAAGCTTCGCCGTGGCCAAACCTTTATACGATCAGCGGCGAGGTGAGCTGCTTGTTGGCGAGACCATCTCTCTCCAGCACGGCGCCCGCGTGATCTTCAAGAGCTGAGGGTTGCTGGGAATTAGGGAGTGTAATCTAACAGTTGGCTTCTGGGCAATAGATCCACTTAAGGTGCCAATCGCCTAGCCGCGGCGCGAAGGCCCTTTTGGGGCTGGGATTGGATCGGCGACTTGCGGTCTATACTCGCTGGAAGCTGACAATCACCCCTAGTGGTCATCTGGTTGCTTCCAGCCGAAGTCAACTTCAGCAGATGACATCAACTGCCTGGCCGCAACGCGCCGCCAATTCGGTCTTTCGCGGCATTGAAGGCTTCGCCCGAAAGCAGACGTTCATTTGAGGCGTAGCAAATTCTCAGGAGGGCGGGGAAGAGACTGGCAGCCTAACGTCATCATACCAGAGAAGCGGACATTCATGTCGATGGGGTCTCTGGCAGGAAAGTGATGTGACGCCACATTTTTTTGTACTTTACTGTGAGAATGGAAGACCCTTAATTCTTCGAACCAGATGGACGCTTTGCGGCTACCATTGAATCTCTAAATGCTTGTGTCACGAAGTCGTTGCCACGTTGAGATTGCTGTCCCTTTTCCGCTAGAACAGCTTTCATCTCATTGGTCTCGGACAGGATTTTTGACATAGATTTGGCATAGAAAACTGCTGCTTCACTTCCAATTAGCTCCCCACTTTTTTGAAATAGGTATAATTGAAATCGGTAAACCTGCGCCACGATATCACCAACACAGCCATTGCCGACTGCGTTGACGCCTTCGAAATCTAGTGGAACATCGAAATCGTATATGGGAAGAGCGCTATCTTCTCGCTGCTGAAAGATAATTCCAGTTCCGCGTGAGGGGTCAGACATGTGGGTGAAGTGATAGCTCTCATTCTGCCGCAATGGGCCAAAGAACTCGCCGTTTTCGCCACACTGAGCGATAGGCTGAATAATGCGAAGAGCAGCCTTTAGAAGAGGGTAGTCGACAATTGGGTGTGCTAATTTTCTAGTCATTGCATGGCCAACAAAGGCCACCCGACCAGCCCACTCCCCATCGACGTGCTTTTCGATATGCTCCGGATGCCAAAAGCCGCAACCGCTAGAAAACGAATAGTCGCTGGAAGCGTTGAATAAGATAATGTCATTCACCCGAAGGGCGAAGCAACTAGGATGGTGCTGAAAGATTAGGCTTTCGATGCCAAAACCGTTTAGCCCTTTGCCATGTCCCTCAATCGTATACACATAGAGTAGCCGGTCTTTCTTACCTATTCGGCTGTTGACATGCAGATGAGGGTTA
>JBDVSG010000130.1:0-25896 GCA_039967155.1 Sulfitobacter sp.
AGCAATCATTATCCATCAACCAGTCAAACAACAGATAAGACGTGGCCAGCAGCGGCTGCAGCAAGGCGCGCATATGCTCCTCTGAGGGGGTGTTGCTGCGCACGGGCGTGTAGCGGTTGTAGACAGCAGGCAGATCAGCACGGTGGGGCGCGGCATCCACGATCCCGCCCAACCCATCAGGGACAGGGGTGATCAGCAGCTCTTCTGCCAGCGGAAAGAAGCCGTAAAGACGCGTGCCAATGGCCAAATCGGCGCTATCGCTTTGCGTCACTGTGGCGGTTCCCCAAACGGGGACCAGCCCCTGCCCCTCGATCCCTGTCGGGAAAAAGTTCCAATACCCGATCGCAAACCCCGACGCGGCGTAGGTCACGTTATTGGCGGTCAGCGCAAAACTATCCAAACGCAAACACGCCTGCCCCGTGCCCAACTGTTCTGGCGTAATCTGTTCCAACTGGGTTGCGGTGATGTCTTGGTGATTGGTTAATAGGCGTTGCATGGGCTGTCCTCCTCAGGTCCGCGCACAGCTTAGCGGCGCAATTCCAAACAGGCAGCGAAACGTAGCGTCAGCGCCTCAATCGCACCGCGCGCGGTCCAAACAAAAACAAATCCCGCGGCCGCAAAACCTGCATTGGGATTGCACCTTATATGGGCTTCGCGCTATACCTTATCACAATATATAGAATACATCAGCCAAGCTGGGACAGACCTTGAACGACACGCCAGAAACACCTGAAAACGAAGACGAAAACCGCCCCGAGCGGCCCGTATATGAGGGGCCGTCGGTCACGATTGAGCAAGAGATGCGCACAAGCTATCTCGACTATGCGATGTCGGTGATCGTTTCGCGTGCCATTCCGGACCTGCGAGACGGATTAAAACCCGTGCACCGCCGCATTCTTTTTGCCATGCATGAAACAGGCAATACGGCGGATAAATCTTACCGCAAGTCTGCCCGTCCCGTGGGCGATGTGATGGGTCAATATCACCCGCATGGCGATAGCGCGATCTATGATGCGTTGGTGCGGATGGCGCAGGATTTCTCCATGTCGCTGCCACTGTTGGACGGTCAGGGTAACTTTGGCTCGATGGATGGGGATAACGCGGCTGCGATGCGTTATACAGAGGTGCGCATGGACAAACCTGCCGCCTTCCTTCTGTCAGACATCGACAAAGAAACTGTTGATTTCCAAGACAACTATGACGGCAAGCAAAAAGAGCCCAGCGTTCTGCCAGCGCGTTTTCCCAACATGTTGGTCAATGGTGCAGGCGGTATTGCGGTGGGTATGGCCACGAATATCCCGCCCCATAACCTCGGCGAAGTGATCGATGCCTGCCTTGCGCTGATTGAAGAACCTGATCTAACCTCCGAGCAGCTGATCGACTATGTACCTGGTCCGGATTTCCCAACAGGCGGCATTATGCTGGGCCGTTCTGGTGCGCGCAAAGCCTACCTTGAAGGACGCGGCAGCGTAATTGTGCGGTCCAAAACCCGCATCGAGGAGATCCGCAAGGACCGTTGGGCCATCGTCATCGACGAGATCCCCTATCAGGTGAACAAAGCCTCTATGATCGAAAAGATCGCCGAGGCCGCGCGCGACAAAAAGATCGAAGGCATTGCCCACGTGCAAGACGAATCCGACCGCAATGGTGTGCGTGTCGTGGTTGAGTTGAAGCGTGATGCGACCGCAGAAGTCGTGCTGAACCAGCTGTTCCGCTTCACCCCGATGCAAACCTATTTCGGCTGTAACATGCTAGCACTCAACGGGGGCCGCCCTGAAACGCTGACCCTGCGCCGTTTCTTGACATGCTTTATCGATTTCCGCGAAGACGTTGTTGCCCGCCGTACGGCCTATTTGCTGCGCAAAGCGCGCGAACGCAGCCATATCTTGTGTGGCTTGGCCGTGGCCGTCACCAACATCGACGAAATCGTCGCGACCATCCGTGCCTCAGCCGATGCTGCAGAGGCGCGCAGCAAGCTGATGACACGCCGTTGGCCTGCCGAAAGCATCTTGCAGTATATCGCGCTGATCGATGACCCGACACATACTGCCAATGACGACGGCACCTACAACCTGAGCGAGACCCAAGCCCGTGCGATCCTCGAGCTGCGCCTGCAGCGTTTGACCCAGATCGGCGTCAAGGAAGTCACCGACGAGCTGGAAGAGCTGGCCTCCAAGATCAAAGAATACCTTGAGATCCTTGGCTCTCGCGAGCGGATAATGGGGATCATCCGCGATGAGCTGGCAGAAGTGCGCGACCTGTTTGCCGTGCCGCGCCGCACCGAGATCGTCGATTGGTCTGGTGACATGGACGACGAAGACCTGATTGAGCGTGAAGACATGGTCGTGACCGTCACGTCTGGCGGCTACATCAAACGCACGCCACTGGCTGATTTCCGTAGCCAGCGTCGCGGCGGCAAAGGCGTCAGCGGCATGGCCACCAAAGAAGAGGATGTCGTCACGACCCTTTTCGTGGCCAATACCCACACGCAACTGCTGTTCTTCACCACCGATGGTATGGTTTACAAGCTGAAGACATGGCGCCTGCCGCAGGGGGGCCGCACGTCCAAAGGCAAGGCGATCGTGAACATCCTGCCGATCCCGACAGGCGTCTCCATTGCGGCCATCATGCCTGTGGACCGCGACGAAAAGGAATGGGACGATCTGCAAGTTGTGTTTGCGACCTCCGCAGGCACCGTGCGCCGCAACAAACTGTCCGACTTCACCAATGTCATGCGCAATGGCAAGATCGCGATGAAGTTCGAGGACGAGCACGAGGGCACCACCCTGATCAATGCGCGCATTGCCAGCAATGATGACGATGTGATGCTGGTCACCAACTCGGGTCGTGCGATCCGCTTCCGTGCAACGGATGTGCGCGTCTTCAACAGCCGTAATTCGGTTGGTGTGCGCGGGATCAAGCTGGACGGCGATGATAAGGTCGTCTCCATGTCGATCATCCACCACTTTGACGCGGGCAGCGATGAACGCGCTGCCTATCTGAAAATGCGCCGTGCGATGGCGGGTATTGCAGATGATGCCGACAGTGTGGACGAAGATGAGGGCAACGCCGATATGCCGCTGGAACAGGCGCGTTATGCCGAAATGTCCGCCGCTGAGAACCTGATCCTCACCATCACCGAAGGGGGCGCGGGCAAGCTGAGCTCAAGCCACGATTACCCGCTGCGCGGCCGAGGGGGCATGGGGGTTACCGCATGGACCAAAGGCCTGCCACTGGGCGATATCGTGGCCTCATTCCCTGTAGAGATGGACGACCAGATCATGCTGGCCACCTCCAAAGGTCAATCCATCCGCGTGCCTGTCGATGGGATCTCCTTCCGATCGCGCAGTGCGGGTGGCGTGAAGGTCTTTAACACTGGCAAAAACGAGGTGGTGGTCTCTGTCGCGTGGATCGCGGATCAAGGCGACGAAGATACGATTGAAGGCGACGCAGACGCGTAACCCCTTCTTTCAAGACATCAAAAGAGCCGCTTCACATTGAGGCGGCTCTTTTCGTTTGGGACGGTTCACACGGCCCCGAATGGTCGGACCCTTTGTGCAAAGCCCTGAGAGGCAATGCAATTAAAGCGGATATTTGACGCCCCCAATCAGATCACAGGGTCCACCTTCTGGCGTCACCCTGCCAGCGCATCCAGTTTGACAACGTGGATGAAGGCAAATCATTTCATCAGGGTGGCATTCCCCTACGTCTCGCTATCATTTTTGCCAAAAGCGCGGTAATTTATGCTTATGAAACCTCAAATCAGGTAAAGTCATGCTCGACAAATATGAACGCCTCATCCTGAAGATGCTTCAGAAAGATGGCCGTGCCAGCACGCAGGAACTCTCTGATGCGGTCGATTTGTCGCCCTCCCCGTGCTGGCGGCGGGTGAAACGGTTGGAGGATGACGGATTTATCCAACGGTATGCGGCGATTGTTGACAGCAAAAAACTGGGCCTTGGGGCCTTTGGCTATGTGCAGGTTTCTTTGGTGGATCACAGCGAGAACTCGATCTCAATCTTTAAGCGCTTCGTCCACGAAAGCGAACAAGTGCTAGAGTGCGCATCGATCACAGGTGATTTCGATTTTCTTTTGAAAATTGTGGCACCTGATCCAGAAGCGCTGGAGGAATTTATCATGAAACAAATGTTACGCTTGGGCGTGGTGCGCAATACGACCACCAACTTCGTCTTGCGCCAAATCAAAACTGCTGGCGCGCTACCCGTGGAGCTGTAAGACCACGCGGGCTTCGCGCCCAGCCCCCGTTTGAAACAAAGGGGGTTCGCAACTGGCCGCTACTTCGCCCGTGACGGGGCAGATGTGTTTCATGGCACAAACAGGCGCGGCGGCGGGGATACCAAAAGGGATAAAAGGGCCCGCCAACTGCACCTGAGTCAGCGCAGCAAAACATGTTCTTTTTGAAGCTTCAGATGTGTTTTCTCGACCGCTTCAGGATCGCCCGCCAATGTGCCACGTTTGATGATCTCGACCTCATAGCCGCGCTGCCGCGCCGCCAATGCCGTCTTGGCGACACAGTAATTTGTATCAAGACCAACAATCCGCAATGCTCCAACGTCCAACTGCTTGAGCAGCCTGTCCAGCTCCTTGGTTTCGAACCCATCCTGAACACGTTTTACAACCACATGGTCAGCGGCCCCCTTGAACGGCTCGGCCATTTCCAGACCTGCTGTTCCTTCAATCCCTTGGCCCTTCATCAGCAGTTTCGCGACCGCCTTGGTCGATGGAATTGACCATTCTTGACGCAATGCGATAACGGGGATGTTGTTGGATTTTGCGGCCTCTACTTCGGCCATAATTTGGGTTTGGGCGCCTGCCTTCGCTTCCTCAGAATACGGTCCTGCATCCCAAAATACGGATTGCAGATCAATCAACACCAAAGCCGTCCCCGTTTGGCCCATAACAGGTGCGCCAGCGCTGACAGCGCCTATCCGCCTGATCCCATTTACAAACCAGATCGCAACGCCGAGCAAGGCGAGGCCAAAAATTGCCCCAATCATATCAATCCTGTCCAATCTGATCTTTTAAAGCTTGGGTCAGCTTCGTGACGACCTTCAACGCGGTTTCAACCTCGGCGGCGCTAAGCCCTTCACCGACCACACGAACAAGCGCCATTTCTCGGTCCACCACTTCTTGAATCAACCTGCGTCCCTTTGGCGTCAAAGCGATAAGCGTAGATCGTTTATGACGCGGGTTTTCACATTTATGGGTCAGCCCCTCTGCCAGCGTTTCGTTCACCATCAGCTGAACATATTGCCGCTTTATCTGCAGTTTGTTTGCGATGTCTGGCACCGTCGCCTCATCGCCCGCCAAAAGGACCTCTAGAACCGCGCGTGCGCGCACCGTCAATCCGATCCCGTCCAATCCGCGTTCAACGACAGCCTCCGCAGACTGCATCAAAGGGCGCGACATCCAAATAAGTTTGTAAAGCGGTTCATCATCCATCATGACAATGTAGATGTCATGATGACATTACCCATGTCAATACTGTCGTACAGGACCGAAAAACGCAGGCACGACAACAGGAACCGAGGCAGCCCTTCAGTCCTATGAAGCAAAGCACTTAACCGGCAGTCACCGACCTTCAGTCACCGACCGTCAGTCACCCAACACAAACCGCAGCAACCGTGTGCCACCCGCATTAAGCGTCTGTTCCTCTTTCAAAGTAAAACCCAGTTTCGCCAGTGCTTTTTCAGGCCCAGCAGGGTCTTGCGTCGAGAAGATCGGCAGGCCTTCTCCAAATCGGATCGGCTCAATCGTTAGCAAGATTTCATCGATGGCATTTTGGGCCAAGAACCAATCATGCACCCCCGTCCCGCCAAGGATCAGCCCCTTTTCGAACTTGTGACGTTCCGCTGCATGAGCGGTAAAATCACGCAACGTTGCTTGTTCTGGGTTGATCCACAGCTGCGTAGGCCTGCGCCAGACGGCCCCATCCACCTGCGTGGAGAAGATAATTCTTCGGCGTTCGGGCCTGTCGACGGCCTCATGGGTGCCGCGCCCCATGATCCCCCAATCCGCCGCATCGACCTCACGAAAGAACACAGTCTGCTCTTCTGTGCTGGCCCAATCATGGGGCGGATGGCCTGAATAACGGGCGATGAACCCGTCTTGCGTGCTGACCACAACCAGTTTGAAGGACGGTCTGTTGAAGGGCAGTTTGTTGGGGGCGTCATTCATCGCAGAAGATCCTCATCATTACAAATTCACTGGCAGAGGGTCAGAGGTGATAAATTCCGCTGAATTTTTCCTTCAAATATGCCAACAGCGGCGCTTCGGAGGGCGCTTGACCCGCGGCGCGTGCGATCACATCGCGCGGTTCATACAATCCGCCATGGGTCTGCACATTCTGGCCCAGCCAGCCCGTCGCGGACGATGTGTCGCCCTTGGCCAGTGCCCCGTCCAGATCAGGCAATGCGGCGCGCATCGCCTCGTTCAGACAGCCCGCATAAACGTTACCAAGACTATAGGTCGGGAAATACCCAAACAGACCCACAGACCAATGCACATCCTGCAACACCCCGTTGGAAGGTTTATCCACCGGATAGCCGAAATCAGCCTCAAAGCGGTCATTCCATGCGGTTTCAAGGTCGCTCACCTGTAGGTCGCCCGACATCAGCGCGCGCTCTAGATCAAAACGCAAAAGAACGTGCAGGTTATATTGCAGCTCATCCGCTTCGGTACGGATATACCCATCGGCCACACGGTTGACGGTGCCATAAAACGCATCCTCATCCTTGATCCCGAAATCGCCAAAGGCATCTTTCATCTGTCCAAACAGCCAGCCTGTGAAAGCGCGGCTGCGGCCGATCTGGTTCTCGTAAATGCGGCTTTGGCTTTCATGCACGCCCATGCTCACGCCGCCGCCCAAAGGGGTCAGCAGATAGGCGCTGTCGATGGTTTGCTCATAGGCCGCATGGCCGACCTCATGGATGGTGGAATAGAAACAGTTGAAGGGATCTGTTTCATTTGTCCGGGTGGTGATGCGCACGTCAAGACCAGAGCCAGAGCTAAACGGATGCACGGCCTTATCCACACGGCCGCGCGACATGTCGTATTGAAAGGCCTTGGCCAATTGCCGTGTCAGCTTCATCTGTGCGCCCTCATCGAAGGTGCCGCTCAGTGCTTCTGGGGCTTTTGCATCGCGCACAGCGGCACGCAAATCGGACAAAACTGGACGCATGGCGCCAAACATCGCCTCTAGATCGGCGCCGGTTGTGCCGGGTTCGTAATCCGCCAGCATCGCATCATAAACATCACCGCCTGCGGCCAAGGCTTGGCCCTCTTCACGTTTCAGCATGATCACTTCGGCCAATGTCGGAGCAAAGGCTTTGACGTCGTCGGCGGCGCGGGCCTCGGCCCAGATGCCTTGGGCTTCGGAGGTCAGCTTGGCGATGCGTGTCGCAAGGGCTGCGGGAATTTTGCTGGTCCGCTCAAAGCTGCGGCGGATGTGGCGCATCTGGGCTTGGCCCACGGCATCAAGCGTTTTGTCGTCAATTGCGGCCAGCCAATCGCCTACACGGGGATCAATGCGGCGCGCATGCAGGACGCTTTCCATTGCGGCCATTTCCTCGGCCCGTTGTGGCGCCGCACCGCGCGGCATCATGGTTTCTTGGTCCCAGCCCAGCCGCCCCGCCACCTGCCCTAAGGCTTGGGTATCGCGGGTAAATGCCATGAGGTCATCATATGCGGTCATTTTGTTGCTCCTCTGAGCGATGTAGCAATTGGGAAAAGGGACAAGTGGCGCGCGCGCAAGATCAAGACCCAGCACAGAACGGCCATCCCTTGGTGTAGCAGTGCCACAGGCAGGATCGCCTCGACCAGAACGGTCGCGATGCCCAAAATCACTTGTACGGTAATGGCGGCGAAGGCCGCGTTAAACGCCGATTTGGTTTTTGGATGCGCAGAATTGCGTCCTCGCAGCCAAACAACCACTGCAAAAGCAAAAAGCAGATACCCCGTCATGCGGTGGATGAATTGCACCAAACCGGGGTTCTCAATGAAGTTTTTCCAAAACGGTTCCAGCGCAAAAGCCTGCGGAGGAAAAAACTGCCCCGCCATTAGCGGCCAATCGGTATAGGTCCGCCCCGCATCAATCCCCGCAACCAAAGCGCCAATGATGATCTGCAAAAACGCAAAATGCAGCAACCCTGTGCTCATGCCGTATAGCTTGCCCTCTTTGGCGCGGCGGGCCTGCATCAAATCGCGTTCTGTCCGCCCAAGACCAAGCGCATACCACGTGATGAAGCCCATGATCACAAACGCCAGCCCCAGATGCACTGCCAAGCGCCCACTGTGCACATCTGTCGTCGACGTCCCCGACGTGACGCCAGAGGATACCATCCACCAGCCGATTGCGCCCTGCAACCCGCCAAGCCCGCCCAGCAACAACAACCGTGGCGTCCAGCCTGTAGGAATTTGGCGGCGCAGTAAGAACCAGAAAAAGCCGATCGCCCAGACCAGTCCGATCACTCTGCCCAGCTGGCGGTGGCCCCATTCCCACCAATAGATGATTTTGAAATCACCTAAGGTCATCCAGCTGTTTTGCAGGCGGAATTCGTCAATTTCCTGATACTTATCGAACTCAAGCTGCCAATCCGCCGCGCTCAGCGGTGGCATCGCCCCCGTGAAGGGCCGCCATTCGGTGATGCTGAGCCCGCTATCGGTCAGCCGCGTGGCACCGCCCACGATGATCATCAAAAACACCAGCGCAAACAGCACCATCAACCAAATCCGGATCGCGCCCCGCGCGCCCGTACGGCCAGCGTCGATCACCCCTTTGGTGGCAACAGGTTTGGCCGCATCTGCGCCGACTTCTTCAAATAGCTTGCGATTGCTCGCCATGATCTTCTCCGTCACATTTTTTTGCTCAGATAAGCCAGATGGCCCCCCCGATCTAGTCGCGTTCTTTCCAGCGGACCATTTGCCGCAAAGTACCGTGCAGCATTTGCACATCTGCGCGCGTCAGGGGCAAGCGGCTCCACATATTGCGCAGGTTTGTTTTCATCGAGGTTGCTTTATGTTCGGGAAAGAAGAAACCCGCATCCTCCATACGCTCTTCATAATGTTTGGCCAGATGTTCGATTTCCGAATGATCCGCCCATTCCGTCCCCGCCAGATTATCCACAACAGGCGTTTGCCCACCCTGCTGGCGCATCCATTCATACCCCATCAGCAACACACATTGCGCAAGGTTGAGCGAGGCAAATTCAGGGTTCACAGGCACTGATACAATCGCATTGGCTCGGCTGATATCGTCATTCTCCAACCCTGCTCGTTCTGGCCCGAACAACACGGCAACCCGTTGGCCTTGCGCTATTTTCTCAGCAGCCAGTGCCATCGCAGCCTCTGGCGTGTAGACCGGTTTGGTCATGTCACGATCACGCGCTGTCGTCGCAAAGACAAAGCTGCAATCGGCCAGCGCATCGGGCAGATCAGGTGACAGGCGCGCGCCATCTAGCACCCGCCCCGCCCCCGAGGCCATCGCCACAGCCGAAGGGTTTGGCCAGCCATCACGCGGCGCGACGATGCGCATGTGATCAAGGCCAAAATTCAACATCGCGCGCGCGGCCGCGCCGATGTTCTCGCCCATTTGCGGGCGCACCAGAACAAAGCTGGGCGCGCTGGGGTTTTCTACAGTCATTTTATTTTCCACAGTCATACTGCTGTCATATCGCGCAGCCCTGCCCTTGCCAATATGATGAATTGGGAATGGAATAGAGTTTCCATCTGCCCACAGTTTGCGCTAGTCACGGGGGCAGACTGGTGAAGGACCCCACGACATGCAAGACGCCCCAGAACAACCGCAGCTCTATCTGATCACCCCGCCCGAGCTGGAGCCCATAACCTTTGCCGATACGTTGGGCCGCGTGCTGGACGCCCATGAGACCGCCTGCGTGCGTTTGGCGCTCTCCAGCCGCGATGAGGACGTGCTGTCGCGTGCGGCAGATACGCTGCGCACGGTAACAGATGCGCGCGATGTCGCGCTGGTGATCGCCGATCATACGCTGCTGGCCGAACGTCTGGGGCTGGATGGGGTGCACCTCAGCGATGCGGCCCGTTCTGTGCGTCATGCGCGCAAAACACTGGGCGCGGATGCGATTGTTGGCAGCTATTGTGCAGGATCACGCCACGACGGCATGTCAGCTGGCGAAGCCGGTGCCGATTACATCGCTTTTGGCCCTGTCCAAGCCACCGCCCTGAATGACGGTGAACTGGCCGAAACCGATCTGTTCAAATGGTGGTCCGAGGTGATCGAAGTACCCTGCGTCGCCGAAGGCCAGTTGGACCTAGCAATGATTGAAAAGCTAAGCCCGATGACTGATTTCTTTGGCATCGGCGACGAAATCTGGACCAGCGACGATCCAGCTGCCGCGCTGACCGCGCTGTGGGCTGCGGTGGGCTAAGAGGCGTCTGAGCCTCGCACACGAAGTTTTAAAAAGAGCGCACGCGTCACAAAACTGTGCGCTCTATCACCCAAAACACCCCGATGATCGCAATCAATAGCGATCCGGTGACGGATAGCGCGCGGAACATCACCGGATATTCGGTAACCATTTCCTCCGCGCCCGTCAGCTGCGCACGGCGCGCGGCCCACACCCCCAACCAGATCAGGCAAAACGCCATAGCGATCACAGTCAGCTGTCCCACCTCTACGCCTATGTTAAAGCCAATCAGTGCGGGCACAAACTGCCCCTCAGGCAGGCCAAATTCCCCCAGAACCGACGCAAACCCCAGCCCGTGCAGCAATCCAAACCCGAAAATCACCGCAGGGCGCCACCGTGTCAAACCGCGCGCAAAGATATTCTCAATCGCGACATAGACGATTGAGGCCGCGATCAACGGCTCCACAATGCTGGCAGGCACAGTGACCAGCCCCAAAGCACCAAGCGCCAACGTGACCGTATGCGCCAAGGTAAAAGCCGAAACCTGCCAAATCAACGGACGCAAATGGGTTGAAAGGAAAAACAACCCCAGCACAAACAGGATATGATCCAACCCTTGCGGTAAAATGTGATCAAACCCAACGGGGATATAACTGACAAGGCTCTGCAGGCCCGTCAGCGCATCGCCCCCCGACAGCGCAATATCTGGGCTTCTTGTTCCGCCACTGATCAACCCAGTATAGGGGTTTTCTGCCCCTTGCTGGCGTACAACCAACGCGCCACTGCCCAAAGGCCAACTGACCACCATCGACGCCCCCTTTGGCGCATCGGCCACCAATGTCCAATCGGCAATACGGGGCAAATCTGCGGGCAGATCATCCGGCACCTCAACCTCAACGCTGCGCAAAACCAACGGCGTCCCATCGACCGATATCAACGGCACCGCATTCCACCGCGTCAGCAGTTCCGGCGCGCGGGCCGCCAGATCACCCGCTGGCGACGCCCTGAGCACATCATAGCTATAGGCCTGCGGCGCATCGTTCGTGTCTTCAACCAAATCCAGATTAACGCCCGCTAAAAACGCATCCAGATTGATCTGCATGTCAATTTGGGCTGTGCCGTCTTGGACGGTGATATCTGCAATCGTGGGCACGACTTCATGGGCTTGTGCTGTCATGCTTGACATCATCAGCGCAAGCGCCAGTTTAGAAAGCGTGCTTAGGGAAAAAAAATTCATGAAACGAACCAATGTCTTTGCTATCTGCGGCGTACTCTTGGCATCTGCACCAATGGCCTTCGGGCATGAGTTTTGGATCGAACCGCTTGAATTTCAAGTCCAAAAAGACGCGCCCATCGAAGCAAACCTGAAAAACGGTGAGTTATTCGCAGGATCGCGGCAATCCTTCTTTGAAGATCGCAATACGTTCTTTCAGGCGATCATGGGCCCGCGCACCACTCAAATCACTGGGCGGATGGGCGATCGCCCTGCCATTCAGCTACCCGCCCCCCAAGAGGAAGGGTTGATGGTTCTCGCCCATGAGGCCGCGCCGTCAACGATCACCTATCGGGAATGGGCGAAATTTGTGAAATTTGTAGACCACAAAGACTTCAAGCACGCCCTTAGCATTCATCAAGCCCGCGGCTGGCCCCAGCAAAAATTCACTGAAACCTATACCCGCCATTCAAAATCTCTTGTCGCGGTGGGTCATGGCGAAGGGGCAGATCGCGCGTTGGGGCTAGAAACTGAATTTATTGCCTTGGACAATCCCTACGGTGCGGCGTTTGACGGGGTGATGGACCTGTCGTTGCTGTACCAAGGTGCCCCGCGCGTCGATGCACAGGTCGAAATCTACGCCCGCGGCCCTGATGACCTGGTGAGTGTGTCTATCCAGCGTACGGATGCGTATGGAAAGATGTCGCTCAGCGTTCAGGGCGGTTATGACTATATGTTCGATGCAGTTGTGCTGCGCCCCGCCCCTGATGCGGACATAGTTGAGGGGGCGCCAATCTGGGAAACCCTTTGGGCGACGCTTACCTTTTCCGTACCAACGCCCTGACCTACCCCCTTGCGCGCCGATGCTGTTGGCGTCAAAACCGCTGGTATGACTCAGACACCAGATATCCTTTGTATTGGTTCCGTCCTTTGGGATGTGATCGGGCGCGCCGATGTGCCTATGCGGCAAGGCGCCGACATGCCTGGACGGATCACGCGGCTGCCCGGTGGCGTGGCGTTGAACATCGCCATGGCCTTGCGACGTTTCGGCCTAAGCCCCGCATTGCTGAGCGCGGTGGGCCGTGACACGGACGGGGACGCGCTCATTGCTGCCTGTAACGCGCGCGGCCTGCAAACCGATTTGATCTACCGCTCTGATGATCTGCCTACCGACCAATACATGGCGATTGAGGCAACCAACGGGCTGATTGCAGCCATTGCCGACGCCCATTCACTGGAGGCCGCAGGCGACAAAATTCTGCGCCCGCTTGAAGCCACTGGCATTGCCTATTCAGGGGCTGTCGCCCTTGATGGCAATCTGACCGTTGATCTGTTGGCTGTCATGGCCCAAAGCCCCCTGCTGGCCCAAGCCGATTTGCGCGTGGCCCCTGCATCGCCGGGAAAGGCGCTTAGGCTCAGCCCGTTTTTGCAAGCGGGGCGTGGCACGCTTTATGTGAACCTCGAAGAAGCTGGGCTGCTGTGCCAATTGGAATTTGGCGATGCGCTGAGCGCCGCTCAAACCTTGCTGGCGCGTGGTGCGGCCCGTGCCATTGTCACTGACGGCGGCAATGATGCAGCGGTTGCTGGCCCCGACGGGGTTCTCAGCCAAACACCTCCGCCCGTTGTCGTCACCCGCGTGACCGGCGCGGGGGACACCTTTATGGCTGCGCATATCGCAGCAGAATTACGCGGCCTGCGCGGGGAGGAAGCCCTCTCCGCAGCGCTCAGTGCCGCCGCCCTTTATGTATCTGGAAAGACCACAATATGATCCCCATCGCCTATTCCGCCGAAGTCGCAAAAGCCCGCGAAAGCGGTACAGCCCTTGTGGCGCTTGAAAGCACGATCATCACCCACGGTATGCCCTACCCGCAAAACATCGAAGTGGCCCGCCAAGTCGAAGGCGATATCCGCGCGGCGGGTGCCGTCCCCGCCACCATCGCCGTGATGGACGGGACGCTGCACATCGGATTGGAAGATGCCCAGCTGAGTGCCCTCGCCCAAACCAAAGGGGTCGCCAAGCTGAGCCGCGCCGATATGGCCGCCTGCATCGCCACGGGTGGCACAGGCGCTACGACAGTTGCCGCCACAATGATCGCCGCGCGCCTTGCTGGGATTGAGGTCTTTGCAACGGGCGGCATCGGCGGCGTGCACAAAGGGGCCGAGGACAGCTTTGACATCTCGGCCGATCTGATGGAATTGGCCCAAACCGCAGTCACAGTGGTAGCAGCGGGTGCCAAGGCCATTCTGGACGTTGCAAAAACGCTGGAAGTTCTCGAAACCGAAGGCGTCCCTGTGATTGCCTATGGCCAGGACGCCTTTCCTGCGTTTTGGTCGCGCGGCTCAAATCTCAGTGCGCCGCTGCGCATGGACGCGCCCGCACAAATCGCAGCGGCGCATAAGATGCGGGGCGCGCTGGGCCTTCCAGGTGGGCAATTGGTCGCAAATCCGATCCCCGAAACCGCAGAGATCCCCGCAAGCATTCTGGCCCCGATCATCGCGACCGCCCAAGCCGACGCGGACCATGCAGGCATCACGGGCAAAGCGGTCACGCCGTATCTGCTGCAACGTATCTTTGAGCTAACCGAGGGCCGTTCTTTGGAAGCCAATATCGCGCTTGTGCGTAACAATGCGCAATTGGCAGCCGAAATCGCCCTTCAATTACGCAAGATACAGTAGAATTGCAGGGCTAATCCCATTGAGAGTGTTGCACGCAGCACTTAGCTATGAGTTGATATCAATGACCACGCGGAAAATGCACCAGTAATGAATACCCCTTTTGACCCTGACCCCATCACCCTCCCCAAGCGAGGCCTTATTGGCCGTGCTCGGGGTAACTTTTTGACAGGGCTTGTGGTGATTGCACCTGTCGGCCTGACGATTTGGCTGATTTGGAGCGTCGTCGGTTGGATTGACGGGTTTGTCCTGCCTTTGGTGCCCGCGAATTACCACCCCGACAGGCTTATTCAGGATTATTTGGGGCTGGACCCCACAGTACAGATCAACATCCGCGGCATTGGCGTTGTTATTTTCTTGCTCTTCACAATGCTGGTGGGCTGGATTGCAAAGGGTCTGATCGGGCGGTCTTTCATTCGCTTTGCCGAAAGTCTGGTAGAACGCACGCCTGTGGTCCGGTCGATCTATTCCGGTATCAAACAGATTTCCGAGACCATATTTGCGCAAAACGAACGGAGTTTTGAGAAGGCCTGCCTGATCGAATATCCGCGCAAAGGCATCTGGGCGATCGGGTTCATTTCTACGGATGCAAAAGGCGAGATCGCCGCGCGCACGGATACCAGCGGCGCGATGATGTCCGTATTTCTGCCCACGACGCCAAACCCGACATCGGGCTTTTTGCTATTCCTACCTGCCCGCGACGTGATCGAGCTGGATATGTCTGTAGAGGATTCAGCCAAATTGGTCATCTCTGCCGGTCTGGTCTATCCCAATGCCAAAGCGTTAGAGGACGGCAACGCTCCTATCGTTGACCTGCGCGCCAAAGGTTAGGCGAACATTTCGCGCAGATTGACGCTGCTGCGTTTGCCGATGTTATCAATGTCATTGCGCAAGAAATCCTCGGCGGCGGCTTGCCCTGCTTCTTTTAGCTGACTGATCACTGCGGGGTTTGCCATCACTTTTGTGGCAGCGGATAGTTTGGCCATCAGCACATCATCCGCTATCATGTGAATGCGCACGCGGCTCATGCTTTCGTCTGACACGGTCCCTTTTTCCAACAGGCGCTGTACAAAATCGATCGCCCGCAATTCGCGCAACAGGCTGGAGTTAAAACTGATCTCATTGATGCGGTTTTGAATGTCCTGCGGTGTTTTGGGAATTTCGTCTCGCTCAAGAGGATTGATGTTGATGATCACAATGTCATCGGGCAGGTTTTCTGCAAACAAGGGGAACAGCGCGGGATTTCCGGTAAATCCACCGTCCCAGAAGGCTTCCATCCGCCCTGTTTTTTCGTCAAACATCTCGATGGCTTGGAAAATCGTTGGCAGACAGGCGGAGGCCATCAAGACATCTGGACCGATCTCGGAACCCTCAAAAATGCGGATTTTGCCATTTCGCACCCGTGTAGCCCCCACAAAGAAATGCGGCTCGTGGGTGTCGTCTTGCACGCCACCATAGTTGAATTTCTCAACAATATCGCGCAGCGGGTTTTTATACAGGGGGCCATAGGAATAAGGCGACATCACCTGCGTCACCGCGCTGCCGATGTTATACGGCAGGCTGAGCTCGATCTGTTTGCTCAGCGCTTTTAATCCAAAGGGGGCCATCCAATCTGCCATTCGCAAATCGGAAACGCCCGCGACCTGCAACCAAAGCCATTCCAGATTGTCGCGCGCGCCAGTGCGCCCGCCTGAGATCATGCCAGATTTCAACGCAGCCCCATTCAGCGCCCCTGCCGAGGCGCCAGACATGCCGCAGATTTCCAGATCTGGCTCTTGCAACAGACGGTCCAACACCCCCCATGTGAAGGCGCCATGCGCTCCCCCCCCTTGTAGGGCGAGGTTGATCTTCTTTTTCTGAGCCATCTAAATTTGACCTTATGATTTTGGTGCGCAGCACAATTGGGGGTGCGCGGCCGTTTGCTGCCGCGCAGGAGGTTAAAGCGCTGTCCAGCCGCCATCGACACTGATGGATGTGCCCGTCACCTGATCCGCCGCCGAGGAACAAAGGAACGCGGCCGTGCCGCCCATTTGCTCAACCGTGGCGAATTCTTTGCTGGGCTGGCGCTTGAGCATGACATTCTTGATCACGTCTTCGCGGCTCATGTCATATTCTTTCATCGTGTCGGGGATCTGGCTCTCGACTAAGGGGGTCAGCACGTAGCCCGGGCAGATCGCATTGGCGGTGATCGGTTCTTCTGCGGTCTCCAGCGCGGTGGTTTTTGTCAGCCCGATGATCCCGTGTTTCGCGGCAACATAAGCCGCTTTGTACGGTGAGGCCGTCAGCCCATGCGCCGAGGCCACATTGATCACACGTCCCCAGCCCGCCTTGCGCATCATCGGCAGCGCTGCTGCGGTGGTGTGAAACGCCGAGCTGAGGTTAATGGCGATGATCGCATCCCATTTCCCAGCAGGGAATTCATCAATGGGGGCCACATGTTGGATGCCGGCGTTGTTGATCAGGATATCGCAAGCGCCTGCTTTCTCGATCAACAGGCGGCATTCATCGCCTTTGGACATATCTGCTTTGATGTAGCGTGCGTTCACGCCGTATTGCGCTGCGATCTCAGCGGCCAGCGCGTGGTCCTCCTCACGGTCGCTATAGGAGTTGAGAACAACATCCGCGCCTGCCTTGGCCAATTGCTGTGCAATCCCCAACCCGATTCCCGAGTTTGAGCCTGTGATTACGGCGGTTTTTCCAGACAAATCGTATGTTAGTGCCATTGCGGTGGTCTCCTGCTTGGTGGGCTTGGGATATTTATGGCGTTCTGCCCGTGGAATGGAAATGGTCTAACCATGACAAAGCTTCCCCCTCACCACGGTTTTACAAGCATTGCTGGTTTGATTCGCGTTCAGGATACGGCCCATCCCATAAGCAATCCTATCCAGCACCGATCTCGCGCCCAAAAAAAACGCCCGCGCAAGGCGGGCGTCAAGTTATTGAGGCAGGTTTCATACAGGCAAGAAACCTATCGAGCAGTGAGACCTTTATACGGAATTACCACAAAGACTCCAAGCATAAAGTTTGCGCCTGCGGGCAGACCCCGTTAGACGTTTTAGTAATAAAAAAAAGGGCAGATCAGGATTGTTTCGAAAATGGCTTTAGATTTTTTCCCGACGTTGAGGGGTTTTGCGGCCCTGTCTTCACTGATTCTTGGGGGAATCGCTGTGCAGGCAGAACCTCAGCACGCGATTGCGATGTATGGCGCCCCCGCCCTGCCCGCTGATTTCACGAATCTGCCCTATGCCAACCCAGATGCCCCGCGCGGTGGCGCAATTGTATTGGGCAACACTGGCGGTTTTGACAGCCTGAACCCGTTTGTGCGCAAAGGCAGTTCGCCTTGGCAATTGCCGTTCTTCACCCATGAGACCCTGATGGGGCGTTCTTGGGATGAACCCTTCACACTTTACGGTCTGCTGGCCGAAACCATCGAGACCGATGAAGACCGCACTTGGGTTGAGTTCGAGCTGCGCAAGGGGGCTGCGTTCTCGGATGGGAGCCCGCTGACCGTTGAGGATGTGATTTTCAGCTTTGAGACATTGGGCACTGAGGGGCATCCGCGCTACCTAAGCCTCTACAACCAGATTGAAAGCATTGAGCAGACCGGCAAACATAAGGTCCGCTTTACCTTCAGTACTGCCAACCGAGAGCTGGCCCTGCTGACAGGTCTGCGCCCGATCTTGTCCAAAGCGCAATGGGAGGGCCGTGATTTCGCCAATGCCACGATCAAAAACATCCCCTTAGGATCCGGCCCCTACACAGTCACCGACTATGAAGCAGGCCGTTACGTCCAGCTGACCCGCAATCCAGACTATTGGGGCGCCGATATTGCCCTGCGCAGTGGCACTCATAATTTCGACAGCATCAAGCTGGATTTTTATGGCGATTCCAAAGTGCTGTTTGAAGGGTTCAAAGCGGGCGAAATCTCGGCCGTGCGCGAATTCAACGCGCAGACATGGCAAAGCCAGTATAATTTCCCTGCAATTGAACGGGGCGACATCGTCAAATCGGTCATTCCCCATGAAAAGCCGTCAGGTATGACGGGATTTGTGATGAACACCCGCCGCGCACCGTTTGATGACTGGCGCATCCGAGATGCGCTGATCCATGCGTTCAACTTTGAGTTTATTAACGACACGCTCACAGGTGGGGCGCAGCCGCGGATCACGTCGTATTTCTCCAACTCGGTATTGGGGATGGAAGAGGGGCCAGCCCAAGGGCGCGTGGCGGAACTGCTACTCCCCTACCAAGATACCCTGCCTGTGGACACGATTGAGGGATATACGCTACCGGTTTCGGATGGCTCTGCGCGCAACCGCGCGGGCATCCGCGCTGCAATGGCGCAATTTGAAGCCGCCGGTTACAGGGTCAAAGACGGCACCATGCGCCGCGAAAATGGCGAACCGGTTGATTTCAACATCCTGATTGCTAAAGGCAGCACAGAAGACATTGCGATGGCCGATCTCTATTTGCGGGCGCTGGAACGGTTGGGCATCGGCGCGCGGATCGAGACGGTGGATGATGCGCAGTTTTTTGCCCGCACCGGTGCGTTTGATTTTGACATCACAACATTCCGTCGTGCTTTGTCGCTCAGCCCTGGCAACGAGCAGAAGTTTTACTGGGGCCAAGAAGCCGCTGATCAAGAAGGCTCGCGTAATTTGATGGGCGCACGCAACCCTGCAATTGATGCGATGATTGATGCGATGCTCAATGCACGCGACAGCACCGATTTTATTGCCGCGACACGGGCATTGGACCGTATTTTGATGGCTGGGCGCTATGTGATCCCTTTTTGGTCTTATACCGAAGGACGCATTGCCCACCGCCGTGAGATGCAATTCCCTGACACGCTGCCGATTTACGGCGATGGCTCTCAGTGGATGCCCGAGGTCTGGTGGTGGCGCGCAGACCAGTAGCTGCCAAGTACAGCACTGTTACTGCCACCCGCCCTTTAACGGGCACCAAACCAGTCGGGCACCAAATCTGTAACTGGCCCAAACCCTCTAAACCAGTGACGTGACCCAAAGGATGGTCGCGTCATCATCGCTGGTTGAGATCACATTATGGCCCATCGCCGCATCGTAATAGGCGCTATCGCCCCTGCGCAGTTCGATCGGTTCGTAAAATTCGGTGAACAGTTTTACAACGCCCGTCAGCACATAGAGGAACTCTTCGCCGTCATGGCGCACCCAACCGTCGAATTCTTCCATCTGACGGGCGCGGATGCGCGAACGATACGGTAGCATGTTCTTTTTGCGCAGAGTGTCCGCAAGCAGTTCATGTTCATAAGTCGCGGTCGCCTTGGCTGCGCCTTCCCCCGTTTTTGTAATCGCCATGCGGCCATTGATCTGCTCCGCTGCGGGCTGCGTAAACAACTGCGGCACCGAGATCTCCAACCCCACCGCAAGCTTTTTCAGCGCGTCATATGTCGGAGACATCTGCGCGTTTTCGATCTTGGATAGCGTCGAGCGCGCCAGCCCTGCTTGGCTGGCGGCCTGTTCCAATGTCCAACCACGGGCTTTGCGCAATTCGCGCACACGCGCCCCCAGATCGACAGGCGGCACCGTTTGGGATGCCCCGTCTTCGCGGGCGATTTGGATCATTGATTTGGCTGTTTTATCATTCATAACTGTAACCTATAACCATCCGCACAATGCCTTGCAACGCAGCAGAACGCAGGTTAGCCAAAGCTATGTTATCTGTTTTTGACCAAGGCCCCCCAACGCCCTGCCCGCGCCCCTTCAACATGGCGGCCCATGTTCTTGCCGCGGCTGATAAGCTTGCCGAAAAAATTGCTTTGCAGGTTATCGGAGGCGAGGACTGGAGCTATTCCAAACTCAAATCAGCCGTTTTGGGGACTGCAACAGGTTTGCTAAAAACAGGTGCTGCTGCGGGCGATTACGTGTTGATGCGGTTGGGCAATTCGGTTGATTTTCCCGTTGCCTATCTGGGCGCGATTGCAGCGGGATTGGTCCCTGTGCCAACAGCGGCAGCCCTGACACAGCGCGAGGTTGCCGCAATGATTGCGGATCTCGACCCTGTGTTGATTTTACACGACATAGCGGTCGAATGCCCGCCCGACCCGCGCCGCCTGTCCTTGGATGCATTGCGCGCCATGCGCGATTTGCCACCTGCCCGTTTTGACATGGGGGATCCCGACCGCCCTGCCTACGTGATATATACCTCGGGCACTTCTGGCACGCCGCGCGCCGTTGTTCATGCCCACCGCGCAATTTGGGCACGCCAAATGATGCATGAAGGCTGGTACGGGCTGCGGGCCAGTGACCGGCTGCTGCATGCGGGCGCCTTTAATTGGACCTACACGCTAGGCACGGGGCTGATGGATCCATGGAGCGTTGGCGCAACTACGATCATTCCCGCAGCGGGCACACCTGCGCTACAGCTGCCCCAGTTGATCCACGACACGGGCGCCAGCATTTTTGCCGCCGCACCTGGTGTTTACCGACAATTGCTGAGCGCCACGCCGCTCCCTGATTTGCCGACCCTACGCCACGGTCTGAGTGCGGGCGAAAAGCTGCCCCCCGCCGTCCGTAGCCGGTGGGAAACGGAAACGAAAACCTCCATCCATGAAGCATATGGCATGTCAGAATGTTCCACCTTCATATCCGCATCCCCGCAACATCCCGCGCCCGCGACCGTCCTTGGCCACCCGCAGCATGGCCGCCGCATTGCGCTGATCGGGCCGGACGGGCCAGTTCCCATAGGCAAGGAAGGAACCATCGCCGTGCACAGAAGCGACCCTGGGCTTATGCTGGGCTATTTGAATGCCGCAGATGAGACCGCAGCAAAGATGCAAGGCGATTGGTTCCTGACGGGCGATCAGGGCGTTATGGACCGCGCATTTCAGATCACCTATCTGGGCCCCAATGACGATATTATGAACGCGGGCGGGTTTCGCGTATCTCCGATTGAAATCGAAAGCTGTCTTGCCCAAATCGACGGGATCACCGCTGTTGGCGCTGCAGAAGTGTGCGTGAAACAGGATGTCACGGTGATCGCGGCCTTCTATACAGGTCCCGCCCCACTGGACGAAGACGCCCTGCGCCGTTATGCCGAAAGCAATCTGGCACGGTACAAGCAACCGCGCCTTTATGTTCATTTGCCAAACCTTCCCATTGGAGCAAACGGCAAGATTTTGCGCCGTTCCTTGCGCCAGAAATTTGAGGCCTCACTATGACTGAAACTGTAAAACTCGATATCATGTCCGATCCAATTTGCCCTTGGTGTTTCATCGGCAAAGCCCATCTGGACCGCGCCTTGGCCGATCACCCTGATCATCCGTTCTTGATCGAATGGCACCCGTTCCAACTGAACCCTGACATGCCCGCAGAAGGTATGGGCCGCCGCGCCTATCTGGAGGGAAAATTCGGCGGCAAGGAAGGCGCCGTGCGCGCCTATGCACCCGTTGTTGAACATGCCGAAAAATTGGGCCTGCACATCAACTTTGAAGGCATGCAACGCACACCAAACACGCTGAACGCGCACCGCCTGATCCATTGGGCTGGCATTGAGGGACGCCAAACCGCTGCCGTCTCAGCCCTGTTCCAAGCCTATTTTGTTGATGCGCGCGATATTGGCGACACCGAAGTGCTGGCTGACATTGCCGACAGCATCGAAATGGACGCAGCGCTGGTCACGCGTCTGCTGGCCACAGAGGAAGACATGCAATCCATCCGCGACCGCGACGCCCACAGCCGCAGCATGGGGGTGAATTCCGTGCCAACCTTTATTATTGGCGGTCGCCACGCCGTACCAGGTGCACAACCGCCTGAGCTGTGGGCAAAAGTCATCGCAGAAGTTTCCAACGGTGGTCTGGACGCGGCTGAATAATGTTGCAAATGCGCCGCAATGCGCAGTGTGATCGGGATAAAGACTAGGCGGCGACGCAGGGCTGGCCTAGTCTGATCCCCAAGGGGCAAAAAGCCTCAGACTAAATAATAATACCTTTGAGCAGGTGTGCAGGCAGCGAACAGGACCGTATCCCCAACGTGGGATGCTCCCTTTCCAATTTTGATCGATCTTTGCGGATCGACATACCGCTCAGTCGTGCGTTTGCGCGAGGGTTGGTGAATTGAGAAAGGCCGTTTTTATGATTTCCCCCATGTCGTCGCGTGTGGTGTTGACCTATGGTTCATTTGATATGTTCCATCAGGGCCATGCCCATTTGCTGCAACGCCTCTCTATGCTGGGCAGCGAATTGATTGTGGGATGTTCAACTGATGCGTTTAACGAAAAAATGGGTGTGCCCGCTGTTACATCGTATGCGCAGCGCCGTTTGATGCTGGAAAGCTGCCGATTTGTCAGCCGCGTCATTGCTGAACAAGACTGGGATCAGAAATATACCGACATTGTGAATTACAATGTATCGGTCTTTGCCATGGGTGAGGATTGGACGGGCCAGTTTGACCACCTAGAGGACATCACCAATGTCGTCTATATCCCGCGCAGCCAGATCATCGGTGACCGTCGACCGTTTCATGCTGTCCCAGAACCAAAACTGCGGGCCCTTTCCGCAGGCTGAAGGCGGCAGCTGCAATTTGACATTGCCCATTTGACATTGCCAATCCCTGCCCCAAGGCATACCTGCGTGTAAGACAACGTCTTTCCCTTACACATGGAGCAGGCCTTGACCTCCCAGACCGAGCAATTCCCAATGGGCCGCACAGAATTTGTGACCCTTATCGCGATGATGATGGCCTCTGTGGCTCTCTCTATTGATGCAATGCTGCCAGCGCTGCCGCAGATCGGCGCGGAACTGACCCCCGATGCCATGCACCGTGCCCCCCTTATGCTGAGCATGTTTTTACTGGGCTTGGGATTGGGGACCTTTTTTGCAGGACCTTTGTCAGACGCCTATGGCCGCAAGAAGATCATTCTGTGCGCCAGTGCTCTTTATGCTGCGGGGGCCGCACTTGTGGTTGTAAGCCACTCTTTTGAAATGGTTCTTTTGGGGCGTGTTCTGCAAGGTCTTGGCGCATCGGGGCCCCGTATTGTGGGGCTTGCTATTGTACGGGACCGCTATGCAGGTCGGCAGATGGCGCAGATCGCCTCCATCGTTATGCTGATCTTTTCGCTGGTTCCTGCCATTGCCCCGCTCATGGGCACTGCCATCATGTATGTCAGCGATTGGCACGGAATTTTCATCGCATTCATCATCTTTGCAGGCATTTTGTGCCTCTGGATGAGCCTGCGTCTGCCCGAAACACTGCCTCCTGCGCAAAGGCGCCCGATCAAGCTGTCCTTGATCCGCGATGCCTTGTCCGAAATTGCAGCCCACCGCGTTGTGCGGATTTCGATCTTTGTGCAAACCTTGGTGGTGGGGATGTTATTTCTGACGCTTATGCTGGTTCAACAGATCTATGACGGGGTCTATGGGCGCGGCGAAGAGTTCCCCTACTGGTTTGGTATTGTGGCGATCCTTTCGGCCAGTGCCAGCGTGATCAATGCGCTGCTGGTGGTGCGGTTGGGCATGTATAAGTTGGTGACCATCACGCTAGGATTTCAAATCCTTTTGTCTGCTGCATTCTGGCTGCTTGATCTGGGCGCTGGCACCTACGGGTTCTACTTTTTTGTGGCGTGGCAAACCTCTATCTTCTTCCAAGCAGGCATGACGCTGGGCAATCTGAGTGCCATTTCAATGGAGCCTATGGGCCACATCGCGGGCATGGCGGCTTCGGTTGTTGGAGCCATCGCGACCGTTGGCGCAGTAGCAATTTCTGGCCCTATCGGGATGATGTTTGACGGTGACGAAAGACTGCTGACCGGATCGGTGCTGTTGCTGGCGCTGGCGGCCTTTACCTGCATGCTGTGGATGGGCCGCAGAATAGGCGACGAACAACCCGCCTGATAAACTGGATCAAAGACCTAGCGGCAGCGCGCGCGGGCTGTTGCTAGGTCGTTTTGGATTGTGCAGCTTTTGCCTTCTTTTTGGCGGCCTTTTTCTGCGCCACCACATGTTCTGCCAGATCGCGGGCAATGGCAAAACCGCCCTTAATCTTATCTGCATCGGTCTTCCAATCGCGGCGCACAACGATCTTGTTATCCTTGACCTTGGCCAACCCACGCTGATCCTGAATGAACTGCACCAGCCCCTCAGGAGAGGCATATTTGTCGTTGTGGAACTGGATTGTCGCGCCCTTTGGCCCACCGTCCAGTTTGGCAATGCCTGCACGTTTGCACATGGCCTTGATCCGGACGACCAGCATCAGCGTGTTTACCTCGCGCGGCAGCTTGCCGAAGCGGTCGATCAGTTCGGCGGCGAAACCTTCCAGCTCAACCTTGGTGGTCAGCTCACTTAGGCGGCGGTAAAGGCCCAGACGCACATCCAGATCAGGTACGTAATCGTCAGGGATCAATACAGGCACGCCTAGATTGATCTGCGGGGCCCATTGGCCATCGTCATCCACGACGCCTTCCATTTCGCCCGACCGGATTTTGGCAATCGCCTCCTCCAGCATAGATTGATACAGCTCAAAGCCCACATCACGCATCTGGCCGGATTGCTCTTCGCCCAGCAGGTTCCCTGCCCCGCGAATATCCATGTCTTGTGAGGCCAGCGTGAAACCCGCCCCCAACGTATCGAGAGAGCCGATCACGCGCAGCCGTTTTTCCGCCGTAGCTGTCAGCTTGGCGCGCGGTTTTGTTGTCAGATAAGCATAAGCGCGGGTTTTGGAGCGTCCAACACGGCCCCTAATCTGATAAAGCTGCGCCAGGCCGAACATATCGGCGCGGTGTACAATCATCGTGTTGGCAGTGGGGATATCCAGACCGCTTTCGACAATCGTGGTGGCCAACAAAATATCGTAGCTGCCATCGTAGAAAGCGTTCATGCGGTCGTCCAATTCGCCCGCCGCCATCTGGCCATGGGCGACGACATAGGTCAGCTCAGGCAGTTGCTCTTTCAGGAAGGCTTCGATCTCGGGTAGGTCGCTGATGCGTGGCACAACATAGAAAGACTGCCCACCGCGGTAGCGCTCGCGCAGCAGTGCCTCTCGCAGGGTGACGGCGTCAAATTCGCTGACATAGGTGCGGATGCTCAGGCGGTCCACTGGCGGCGTGCCGATGATGCTAAGATCGCGCACCCCTGTCAGCGACAGCTGCAGGGTGCGCGGGATCGGTGTGGCGGTCAGGGTCAGCACATGCACATCCGTGCGCATGGCCTTCAGTCGTTCCTTATGGCCCACGCCGAAATGCTGTTCCTCATCGATGACCAGCAGGCCTAGATCCTTGAACTTAATGGTTTTAGCCAGCAACGCATGGGTGCCGATTACGATATCAACTGTGCCTTTGGCCATGCCGTCACGTGTGGCAGAGGCCTGTTTGGCCGTGACAAAACGGCTCAGCTGGTGGACCTCAATGGGGAAGCCGCGAAAGCGCTCGGCGAAGCTTTTGTAATGTTGCCGTGCCAGCAGGGTCGTGGGCGCAATTACCGCCACCTGTACCCCAGACATGGCCGCAACAAAAGCTGCGCGCATGGCGACCTCTGTTTTGCCAAAGCCCACATCCCCCACCACCAGACGGTCCATCGGGCTGCCGCTGGTCAGGTCATCAATCACATCGCCAATGGCGCTGAGCTGGTCATCGGTT
>JBDVSG010000131.1:0-28691 GCA_039967155.1 Sulfitobacter sp.
CGCCTGATACGTCGCGCATGGTGCGCAGGCCCAACATATCGACCACCAGATTATCGTAGCCAAAGCAGGCGCCGCGTTCGCAGAGCATGATTTTGTCATTGCCGCATTCGCGCAGCTTTTCGACGATGTTTTTCATCTGCGGCGGGCTGATGAACTGTGGTTTTTTCACATTGATCACGGCACCAGTGGCGGCGACGGCAGCGATGAGGTCGGTTTGGCGGGCCAGAAAAGCAGGGACCTGAAGGATGTCGCAGACTTCGGCAACCGGCGCGCATTGGGCCTCGGTGTGGATGTCTGTGATGACGGGGGCGTTGAACGTGTCTTTGATTTCTTGAAAGATCTTCAGCCCTTCCTCCATGCCGGGGCCACGATAGCTGTGGATGGAGGAGCGGTTCGCTTTGTCGAAGGACGCTTTGAAGACGTATGGGATGCCAAGTTTTGCTGTGACCTCGACATATGTTTCGGCTGTTTGCATGGCCAGATCGCGGCTCTCTAGCACATTCATGCCACCGATCAGCGTCATCGGCAGATCGTTCCCTAGGGTGAGGTCGGCTACTTTGATATGTGTCATGGGCGTGTCCTAATTATTTCAGTGGGGGGGTCTGCCAGAGCCAGACTTTCATGCCGCCGTGGGCGATGGGCGCGCTTTGGGGTTTCCAAGGCAGGCCTGTGGCTTTGGCCAATGGAGGTTCCGAGGTGACAAGCGCCACGCGCCAGCCTTTGAACCGTGACAGCAGGGTTTTGCCCAATGTGCCATAGAGCGGATAGAGCAGTTTCTTATTGCCAATGCGCGCGCCGTAGGGCGGGTTGACGATGACAAGGCCTGCTGGCCCATCGGGCGGGGTAGCTTCGCCTGCGGCATGGTTGGCGAAATGGGTGAGGGGGGCCACGCCTGCGCGCGCGGCATTGGCTGTGGCCATGCGAATGGCGCCTGCATCGCGGTCTGAGCCGTAGAAATGCGCGGGGGGCTGCGTGCCTGCGAGGTTTTTCATCGCCTCGAACGCGGTTGCGTCATAGTTGGCGAGGCTCTGGAAGGCAAAGTCGCGCGAACGGCCCGGTTGTAGGCCTGCTGCAATTTCTGCGGCCTCGATCACGAAAGTACCTGAGCCGCACATGGGGTCCAGTACGGGTTCTGACCCTGTATAGCCTGCTTGGCGCAGCATGAGAGCCGCGAGGTTTTCGCGCATGGGCGCTTTGCCCACTGCTTCTTTGTGGCCGCGTTTGTGTAGGCTTTCGCCAGAGGTATCGAGGCTGAATAGGACTTGGTTATCATCGATGCGCACCTTCAGCACCAATTCGGCCTCGGCATCAAGCGTGAGGCCGTGCGTGTCGGTCAGTGCGGTCTCAATGCGCTGTGCGGCGGCGCGGGCGTGATAAATCTTGGAAGCTTTGGTTGTGACCTGTACCCGCAAGGGCACATCGGCGCGCAGCAGGTCACCAAAGGGAAATTTTCGGCTGCGTTTGTCCAGCTGAGCAAGGTGGAAGGCCATAAATCCGCCGATCCGCGCCAGCACCCGTGCCGCGCCGCGCAACACCAGATTGGCGCGCCAGACATCGGGCCATCCGCCCTGAAACGACACGCCCCCTGGCACGGCAGTGGCACCGGCAAATCCGTGCTCTAGGGCTTCTTGTGCTAGGACAGGTTCTAAGCCGGGCACGGTTACAAGGAAAATTTCAAAGGTTTGGGGATCATTCATTTTGTTGGTTTATGGGATGTGCAGGCGCGCTGCACGTTATTTTTTCAAGGGTGCTCTTTTTTGCCAGCATGTCAAAATATGGCCGTGTTTGGCCTGTAACAGAGCTGCATGAGTTTTACAGATACATACCGTGAAGAACGATTGATTAGCCGCAGGTCGCGCGCGCGCAAAGCGCGGATTGCGGGCGGTGTCATCGGATTTGGCCTGACGGCATGTTTTGTTGTGGCCCTGCGTACGGAGCCGCAGCTGCGCGCGGTGGTCGATGAATTGGCATTGAAGGCCATGGGCCTGCCCCGTGCCGAAGAAACCGCAGCCGCGCAAACCGTCGAGATCGACGCGTTGGGGGCCACATCTGCGCAAGAGGCGCCAGTCGCCAGTACAATGCCGCAAAGCAGGGTGAAAATTAACCGCCCAGGCTCAGGATAACCGTTAGAACCACTGCCCAGGCTCCATCAAACCCAAATCAAGCAGCTGCCGTGAATGCCATTCAAACGGGGCCGAGTTGTGCCATTTGAACGTATCAATGTCATAGGTGCTGCCCGGGTTGGTTTTCAGCGCCTTTGCTGTGCGAAACGAACATATGGTGGCGGTGATGTTGTGGTGCCACGGGCAGGCAAAGGTGTTGTATTCTTCCTCAGAGAACGTGTGATCTTCGTGTAGGGCTAGTCCGGGGGTTGCGCGAAACAGGGCGATGCGGTCGATTTTGCGCCGCGCCGCGGGCACATGTTCCTCGTAACGCCAGCGCAACCCGCCATAGAAGTCCAGCTGCCGTTCCTTTGGGTTGCCATTTTTTTCCAAGTCAGGGCGCGCCAATGCGTAATAGCCTGACCGATCCAAATGCGCATTTTCCAGCGATACCGCATCTGGGTGGCTGTCCAAATCATCGGCGTAGAGATCGATAATATAGGTGAGCATGGCATTGCGCCGCTCTTCGGTATGAAAGGCCAGCATTTCGGAAATGCAGCGTGTTTCACAAAAAGGGTAGAACAGATATTCCGCGTTATAACAGTAGTATATCCATTGCGCAGGCGCCGCCGCAATGAGCGCGTTGATCGCAGCCTCTGTGGCGCCAGCGCGGGTCACTTCGTAATCAATGCGGTGCACGGTTTCTTGCAAGTCGCGCGGCAGATCAAAGGCGGTGGGCATCAGGGCGAGAACATGTTCAAACCCCAGCTGCAGGTGGTGGCGCAGCGTTGTATCGACCTCAACATCATCCTCAACAAGGACAACCGCGATCGGCCCTTTGGCGATGGCGGTTTTTTGATCGGTGATAAATTGTTCAAGCGATGAATGGCGCATAAGATCCTGCATCATTGGGTTTTGTGACAGAATCGGTTAATTCGCCGTGCATTGCAAGACTTGGCGCACGCTGATAGTCCCCGCATACCCTGTCTTTCTCTATATCCGTAGGTCCGCCACATGTCCGATACCAAAACCGACGCGCCGAAAAAGCTTTTTATCAAGACGTACGGCTGTCAGATGAACGTCTATGACAGTGAACGTATGGCCGAAAGCCTTGAGGGCTATGTGCAGACCGATACCGCTGAAGATGCGGATATGATTTTGCTGAACACCTGCCACATTCGCGAAAAAGCAGCTGAGAAAGTATATTCAGAGCTGGGGCGCATGAAGCCGCTCAAGGATATCAAACCGGACCTGAAGATCGGCGTGACCGGCTGCGTGGCCCAAGCCGAAGGCGAGGAAATCATCCGCCGCCAGCCCGCCGTTGATCTGGTTGTGGGGCCGCAATCCTACCACCGTCTGCCCCAGATGGAGGCGCGGGTGCGCGAAGGGAAAACCGCTCTGGACACGGATTTCCCCGAAGAAGACAAATTCAACCACCTCAAAGGGCGCGGCACCAAAGCCCGCCGTGCGCCTGCCGCTTTCCTGACAGTGCAAGAGGGCTGCGATAAATTCTGCGCCTTCTGCGTGGTGCCCTACACGCGCGGCGCCGAAGTCTCCCGCCCGTCCGACCAAGTGATCCGCGAAGCCCAAGAACTGGTTGAACGCGGCGTGCGCGAAGTCACGCTTTTGGGGCAAAACGTGAATGCCTATCACGGCGGGATGACATTGGCGCAACTGGTGCGCGCGCTGGCAAAAGTCGACGGCCTAGAGCGTATCCGCTATACGACCAGCCACCCCAACGACATGGATGATGATCTGATCGCGGCCCATGCGGACACAGCAAAGCTGATGCCATACCTGCATTTGCCTGTGCAGTCGGGCTCTGACCGTATTTTGAAACGGATGAACCGCAGCCACACCGCCGAAAGCTACCTGCGGCTGATAGAGCGTATCCGAGAAGCGCGCCCAGACATTATGATGTCGGGCGATTTCATCGTGGGCTTCCCTGAAGAGACCGAAGAAGATTTTCAGGCCACAATGGATTTGGTCGAACAGGTCAACTACGGCTACGCCTACAGCTTTAAATACTCTACGCGCCCCGGAACACCTGCCGCCGGTCGCGCGCAAGTGGATGCCGCCGAGGCTGACGACCGCCTGCAACGCCTGCAAGCCCTGATCACCCGTCAGCAGCGCGCCATCCAAGAAGGCATGGTCGGGCGTGACCTGTCTGTTCTGGTGGAAAAATCCGGCCGCAAAGAAGGCCAGATGCTGGGCAAATCCGAATATTTGCACGCGGTCCATATCGACGATTCAACCGCGCAAATCGGAGATGTCGTGCCTGTGCGCATCACGCGCGCGATGACAAATTCACTCACGGCAAAGCAACTTTGACGTCACATTTGGTCAGCTGATCGCCGAATTTGGCGGTCTGCTGTGCCAAAACACGTGTGTTTTTGGTGTATTAGCGCCGGTTTCGGCCTCTACAGGTAACATAACTCACCCGAATTTGCGTTTTTTGGCCCCAAGGCCACAATATCTGCCACATAGTTCTTTCTTATCCGAAAATTTTTGCCTAACCTGTCCTTATGTGGAGCGCTCTAGGCATTGTGTCGTCTTTTTCCGCGCTTCGGGGGAACAAGAAAAGGAAAAGAGCCGTGGCAAACACGCTTTTCAAAACAATGCGCATCGCAGCGGGGGCCGCTTTGGTCGCTGTTATGGCCCTTCAGGCTGCTGCAGTTGATGCACAGACTAAATCACAAAGAGGCCGCGATAAGGGCCAGTATATTCCAACGATCTGGGTCGATCCTGACGGGTGCGAACATTGGGTTATGGACGACGGTGTCGAGGGCTTCATGACGCCGCACACCAACCGTCAGGGTATTCCTGTTTGCCGCCGAGGCAATGTATGTGGCGTGATGCAAAGCGATCAGTTCTTCAGCACAAACAGCGCGCGCATTTCTGCACAGGGTCAAACCCGTCTACAGAAATTCTTCACAGAAACGAACGCTGTCAGCTACATCATCACGGGTCACACAGACAGCCGCGCCTCTGATGCGTACAACATGCGCTTGTCGTTGAACCGTGCGAATTCGGTGGCCAAAGTTGCCCAAGCATCCGGCGCGCGTATCGCTGATGTACGCGGCTACGGCGAACGCCAACCTGCGGCCTCTAATGGCACGGCATCGGGCATGGCCAAGAACCGCCGCGTCGAAATTATCTGCATCCGCTAAGGGGACAAGCACATGAACATTCTTAAAATCACTGCGCTTGTCGGATTGGCTACTGTCGTTTCGGCCTGTGAAGATCTCCAATTGCGCCAGCAAGGCCCTGACAAAAGCGTTGACCGCGGCTTGGATAAAAAACACCTCAGCCAGCTAGAAGCAGGCATCTGGGTGGATCCAAACGGTTGCGATCACTGGATCATCGATGACGGCGTAGAAGGCTACCTGTCCGCGCGTTTGGACAAATACGGTAAACCCGTTTGCTCGGGCGTGGCGCCGCCAACCCAAACAGTGGGTGACTTCAAAAAGGGTGGCTCCAAGATCTTTGGCGACCCAGTTTAACGTTGCAAAAACCGTACGACATCACAGGGGTCGCGGTGCAGTGCATCGCGGCCCCTTTGCGTGCTGCTTCTTTTATGTGGCGCCACTGGTTTTGGAAGGCTCCAACACCTATCTCCGCTTTGAACCTCCCCTTTTCTGAAAGGAACTGCCTTTGTCTTCTTCCGATACGCTGACGCCTGAAACTGGTCCTCCTGGTCCTGTGCTGGAATTTGGTGATAATCGTTTGCTGATCGATCTTTGCGGGCCATATGACCAACATTTGGCCGCCATTGAGAAAGCGCTCGGAGTACAGATCGTAAGGCGTGGGAATTTCCTGACATTATTGGGCGAAGCAGAAGCAACACAGGCAACGGCGCAGACTTTGCAATCGCTTTATGAACGTCTGGAGGCTGGGCGCGGGGTAGAACCTGCTGATGTCGATATGGTACTGCGCATGGGCACATCGGCCCAAGACACAGGCGTGCGCGCGGGCGACCAGATTGAAATGCCCATCAGCGGCGGCATTGAAATCCAAACCCGCAAAAAACGGGTAGAGCCGCGCACAAAAGCCCAAAAAGCCTATGTGCAATCTTTGTTCGAGAATGAAATGGCCTTTGGCATTGGTCCAGCTGGGACCGGTAAAACCTATCTGGCTGTGGCTGTTGGCGTGTCGATGTTCCTGTCCGGCAAAGTGGATAAAATCATCCTGAGCCGCCCTGCGGTGGAGGCGGGCGAAAAGCTGGGCTTCCTGCCGGGCACGCAGGATGAAAAAGTCGACCCCTACATGCAGCCGCTTTATGACGCGCTGAATGATTTCTTGCCGGGCAAACAGCTGGCGAAGCTGCGCGAAGAAAAAGCCATTGAGATCGCGCCGCTGGCGTTTATGCGCGGGCGCACCCTGTCCAATGCGTTTGTGGTGCTGGATGAGGCACAGAATGCCACCGCCATGCAGATGAAGATGTTCCTGACCCGTCTGGGCGAAGGGTCGCGCATGGTGATTACGGGCGACCGCACGCAGATCGATTTGCCGCGCGGTCAGGCTTCGGGGCTGGCGGATGCGGAACGGCTGCTCAAGGCGATCCCAAAGATCAGCTTCAACTATTTCACCTCAAAAGACGTTGTGCGCCACCCGCTGGTCGCAGCCATCATCGAGGCCTACGAAGTCGAGGCGGAGCGCGCCATCAAACGGGACGAATAGACGTTGGAAACACTGGATATCCTCATCGAGGCCCCCGTTTGGGAAGAAGAAGACCTGACCCCCTTGGCTGAAGGCACCGTTGCTGCCACCCTGCGGCACATGGGGTTGGATCCCGATGTCTGCGAGGTGGTGTTGTTGGCCTGCGATGACGCGCGTATCGCCGATTTGAATGCGGAATTTCGCGGTAAGCCGACACCGACGAATGTGCTCAGCTGGCCCTCTCAACCTTTGGCCCCCCCAGCTGCGGGGGCGCCGCCCCCCAGCGCGGAAGTGGGCTTTGACGGGATGATTGAGCTGGGCGATATCGCGCTCAGCTATGATACCTGCATGGTCGAAGCCGCCGAATCAGGCAAATCCCCCACCGCCCATATGACCCATCTGATTGTGCACGGAGTGTTGCATTTACTCGGCTATGATCATGAAACCGATGCCGATGCGGCGCTAATGGAGGGGTTGGAGGTCGAAATTCTTGGTAATTTAGACATAGATGACCCATATACTGCTTTAACCACGACCACAGGCCCGCAATAACGCGGCCGTTTCCAAAGACAGGACCCAATGGGCGACACTGACGGATCTTCTATCGCGGCGCTTAGCGCGCAGGATATGACACCTATCGATGATACCAACCCCCAAGGCAGGGCTGATGAGGGCAAGGCAGGGTTTTTCAGCCGCGTCATTGGCGCGCTTAGCCCGTCAGACGTAGAAGAGGACACGCCCAATGCGGCGCCCTCTCATGAACGTGGCACAACGGGCATGGTCAACCTGCGCCGCATGCGCGTGGATGATGTGATGATCCCCAAGGCGGATATCATCGCGGTCAGCCAGACCTCTTCCATGGACGAATTGGTGGATGTGTTCAAAGACAGCGGCTTGACCCGTTTGCCTGTTTATGACGGCACACTGGATACGCCCGTGGGCATGGCCCACCTCAAAGATCTGGCGTTGCAGTTCGGCTTCAATGGCAAGCCGAAAGATTTTGACCTGACCAACCTGCTACGTCCCTTACTTTTTGTGCCTCCCAGCATGACCATCGGTGTGTTGTTGACCAAAATGCAGGCGGAGCGGCGGCATATGGCGCTGGTGATCGACGAATATGGCGGCGTAGACGGTTTGGTTACGATTGAAGATCTGATCGAACAGGTCATCGGCCAGATCGAAGATGAACATGACGTCGACGGCGGCGTGAATTGGTCGCTTGAAAAACCGGGGCAATATCTTGCCCTTGCCAAAACACCTCTGTCTGATTTCGAAGAAGAAGTCGGCCTGTCGTTGACCGACCACGAAGACGTGGACGAAGAGGACATCGATACGTTGGGCGGTCTGGTGTTCATGCTGTCAGGCCGTGTGCCTGCGCGCGGCGAAGTTGTCGTGCATCCCGATGGCCCTGAATTTGAGGTGATGGAGGCCGACCCGCGCCGCATCAAACGCTTGCGCGTACGGATGAACGGCGCGCCAACGGGATGACGCAGGGCTGGGGGGCACGGCTGCTGCCCGTCGCCCTTGGGGCGATGGCCGCTTTGGGGCAGGCACCGTTTAACCTGCCAGTTGTGATGATCGCGGGATTGGCGGCGGTGATCTACCTTAGCCGCAGCAAAGCCACCCCTCGCGCGATGGCACTGCTGGGGTTTTCATTCGGTTTTGGCTATTTCGCAGTTGCGCTTCATTGGATTATTTCGCCTTTTCTGGTGGACGCCGCGCGCCACGGCTGGATGGCGCCTTTTGCCGTTGTGTTGATGGCCGCGGGCGGGGCGCTGTTTTGGGCGGTGGCCTTTTGGAGCGTGCGGCGGCTGTCGGACCGCGGGTGGATGATCGTCCCTTGCTGGGCGGGGGTTGAATTGCTGCGCGCCTATATTTTTACCGGCTTCCCATGGGCCGCGCCCGCGCAGAGCATGGTAGACGGGCTGCTGGGGCAAACTTTGGCATGGATTGGCCCGCACGGGCTGAATTTTGTGATCATTTTGATGGCCACGGCGGTTGCCACGGCGCGCGGATGGCCCCTGCGCATCGCGCTTCTCGCTCTGGCCGCACTGGCGATCAAGCTTCCCCCCATGACCGATCCAGCTCCGCTATCAGACACGGTCTTGCGGTTGATCCAGCCCAACGCCCCGCAAGCTGACAAATGGAACCCCGACAAGATCGAGACATTCTACACCCGCCAACTCACCTTCACTGCCGCGCCGTCCGATCCTGTGCTGGGCGCCCCTGACGCGGTCATCTGGTCAGAAACAGCCATCCCATGGGCGCTTAATCGCAGTGGTGTGATCCTAGAAGAAATCGCCGCTGCGGCGGGGGGGATACCCGTTATTTTGGGCGCGCAACGCAGTCAAGAGGGGCGTTATTACAACGCTCTAGCGGTTCTGGGGCGGCAAGGCCAAGTGACGCAAACCTATGATAAGCACCACCTCGTCCCGTTTGGCGAATATGTGCCGCTGGGGGATTTCGCCGCGCGCTTTGGCTTTTATGGCATGGCGCCACAACATGGCGCAGGGTTCAGCGCAGGAGAAGGCGCAGCGCTGTTGGACCTTGGCCCGTTGGGCCGCGCATTGCCATTGATCTGTTACGAAGCGGTCTTTGCGCAGGATGTAAATGCCGCGCCCGCACGGGCAGATTTCATCATCCACGCCACCAACGACGCGTGGTTCGGCAAAAACGCTGGCCCGCAACAACATCTGGCCCAAGCCCGCATGCGCGCAATCGAACAAGGCCTGCCCGTGGCGCGGGCCGCAAACACGGGCATTTCTGCCATGATTGACCCCGCTGGGCGTGTTTTGCAGCAGCTGGCGCTCAACCACGCAGGCTACATTGATGCCGCCCTGCCAGTACCTCGCGCACCGACACTCTATAGCCGCACGGGCGATGCGCCAATCGCCGTTGTGCTGACCATGCTGCTTGCATGTGCCGCTTTTCAGGCTGCGCGCAAAAGGCGCAGTATAGGCAAAAGCGATTGACGCAAGGCTGCGCGCGGCTTAGGTCAACCCAGTCGCACCACAACGGCTTCCTGACGTGGTGATTTATTTTATTGGAGCACGTACATGTCCCGCAAATCCTATGTCTTCACGTCCGAGTCCGTTTCCGAAGGGCATCCGGACAAAGTCTGCGATCGTATCAGCGACGCCGTTCTAGACGCGCTAATCGCAGAAGAACCCGAAGCGCGCGTGGCCGCCGAAACCTTCGCCACAACCAACCGGGTGGTCATTGGCGGCGAGGTCGGCCTGTCGGACCGCAGCAAGCTGCATGATTACATGGGTCAGATCGAAGACATCGCGCGCGCTTGCATCAAAGACATTGGGTATGAGCAAGACAAGTTCCACCATGAGACGGTTGAAGTCACAAATCTGCTGCACGAACAATCTGCGCACATCGCCCAAGGCGTGGATGCGGCTGCGGACAAAGACGAAGGCGCAGGCGACCAAGGCATCATGTTTGGCTATGCCACAGATGAAACCAAGGAACTGATGCCGGCCCCTATCCACTATGCCCATGCCATCCTGCGCCGTCTGGCCGAAGTGCGCAAAGATGGCTCAGAACCGACCCTGCGCCCTGATGCAAAATCCCAGCTTTCCGTGCGCTATGAAGACGGTAAACCTGTCGGCGTATCCTCAATTGTGCTGAGCACCCAACACGCGGATGCGGCACAGTCCAGCGGTGACATCCGCGATATCGTGGAGCCCTATATCCGCGAAGTTTTGCCCGAAGGCTGGATCACAGACGCCACCGAATGGTGGGTGAACCCCACAGGCATCTTCGTCATCGGCGGGCCGGATGGCGACGCGGGCCTGACGGGCCGTAAGATTATCGTGGACACCTATGGCGGCGCTGCGCCCCATGGCGGCGGCGCGTTTTCTGGCAAGGACCCAACAAAAGTTGACCGCTCTGCGGCCTACGTCGCGCGTTATCTGGCCAAAAATGTTGTGGCCGCTGGCATGGCGTCCAAATGCACAATCCAGCTAAGCTATGCCATCGGGGTGAGCAAACCGCTGTCGATCTATTGCGATACTTTTGGGACAGGCGAAGTGGCGCCCGAAGCGATCGAGCGGGCCATTGGCCAAGTGATCGACCTGACCCCACGCGGCATTCGCAGCCATCTTCAGCTGAACAAGCCGATCTACCAGCGTACGGCCGCCTATGGTCATTTTGGCCGCGCACCTGAGGCGGATGGCGGTTTTAGCTGGGAACGTACAGATCTCGTTGATGCGCTGAAATCTGCGGTCTAACAGCGATCTGAGGGCCGCTAATCAGGCCGTCTTCGAAAAATTGAGGGCGGCTTGGGGGTGGCTTTTTGCGGCTTTTGCGTCGGAACGCGTAGGTTGATCGCCGAAGACGCTGTGGCAAGGTTCTGTCTGTACCGTGCAATTGTTGGGCCGCTTTCTACGGGGGGGGGCGACATTTGGTCTAGCCCATCCAAAAAGGCCCATAGCCTGCGCAACGACCCCTCAATATTTTCGACCTGTGCGGATCTGTCTTGCGCGCTAAGGGTTTCATCCACACGTAAGTCACGCATCTGGCGCATGATCCGGCTGACGATAGGTTTGATGTCGTGCGTGCAGGCGCGCGAGAAACTCTGCAGGCTTGTGTGCAAGGCGCTGCGTTCGGCCAGGCTGGTGCTGAGATTTCGGGCGGATTTCTTCCGTTCTAGCGCCGTGGTCGCTGTATTGATGAGGGTGGGGGCGTCTAGATTGCCTTTGGTCAAATAGTCGCTGAATCCTGATTTTAACGCGGCAATTGCGATGTCGTTTTGATCTGTCCCCGTGACCATAACCACAGCCGCATGACGATTCACACTGTTCGCGCGGATAAGATCAGCGGCATGCAGCCCTGTGCCATCGGTTAGGTGATAATCCAGTAAGATCAGGTCGAAATGATCCTTGCTGAGTTTTTCACGCAGCATCTGCATTGAATCCGCTTCAGTGATCAGGGTCGTGAAGGGAAGATCGCGGCATAGGTTCCGCAGGCGGGTGCGGTCGAATCTTTCGTCGTCCACTATCAGGATACTGGCAAATTCGAATTTCTGATTTGGGGGCTGCTGCGCGATTGTATCGGTGTTGGTGGCAGGGTTCATGCAGGGCTCCATCCAGATGTTTGAAGCGGTTGTAGCGCGAATTGTCCTAAAAATATGTTTAGGGAATTTGTTCAATGCGTTAACCCCTCAGCTAAGACAGGGGCATTGCAGCAGCGCGCGAACCCCGCTATTTCGCTGGGCATGAGCACACCAGTCAAACCCCGCCGCAATTTTTATGGCCGCCTGAAGGGCCACAATCTCAAGCAATCCCAGAAGGATTACCTTGAAGAGGATCTGGCTGCTTTGTCACCGGGCCCTGTTGATTGGGACGCAAACCCCCAGCGCGAGGTTCTGGATACCCAAGCGATGTTTGGCGGCAAGCCGATCTGGCTTGAGGTCGGCTTTGGCGGCGGCGAACATATGGTGCATCAAGCCGAGCAAAACCCCGACACAGGGATCATCGGCTGTGAGCCCTATATCAACGGTGTTGCGATGTTACTGGGTAAAATCCGCCGCTCTGGTGTTGAGAACGTCAAAGTTCATCCGGGAGATGCGCGCGACATTTTTGATGTTCTGCCAGAGCAGAGCATCTCTCGGGCGTTTTTGCTGTACCCTGATCCTTGGCCCAAGACCCGCCACCACCGGCGCCGGTTTGTGACCGAAGAGCATTTGGTGCCCCTGCACCGCGTGCTTAAGAAGGGCGCGATTTTTCGGGTCGCGACGGATATCGAAGATTACGTGCGCCAGACTTTGGAAGAAGTGCCACGCTATGGGTTTGAATGGCTCGCAGAGGGCCCCAGTGATTGGCGTGAACCTTGGGCTGATTGGCATTCCACGCGCTATGAACAAAAGGCGCTACGTGAGGGCCGTGTGCCGCACTACCTGACCTTCCGCCGTCTGTAACGCGCGCAAAAGGAGCGGCTGCGCCGCATGCGATTTTATTTTTGATGAGGGACTAGTCCCTCAAACTCCCTAGAGCATATAGGGCCAAATGAGATAGTCTGGTGGACGGTTGTTCTGCGCTGGGCTAAGACGATCCAAACGTAAAAAATGAGGGCGCTAACATGTCTGGCCATGGTGATCCAATTCCGATGACTTCTACCGCTTGCGGTCCGCTGAGCGGGGTTGCGGATGTGCCCGGGGATAAGTCGATCTCGCATCGCTCCCTTATTTTGGGGGCAATGTGTGTTGGGGAGACGACGATCACAGGCTTGCTGGAAGGGCAGGATGTGTTGGACACGGCCTCTGCCATGCGGGCCTTTGGGGCGACTGTCAAGGATCATGGCAGCGGACGCTGGTCGGTCTTTGGTGTGGGGGTTGGCGGGTTTGCTGAGCCTGACAACGTCATCGATTGCGGGAACTCTGGTACGGGTGTGCGTTTGATTATGGGGGCGATGGCGACCCAACCGATCACGGCGACCTTTTCCGGGGATGCAAGTTTGAACAGCCGCCCGATGGCGCGGGTGACGGATCCGTTGGCCGAATTCGGGTGCCGAACGGTGGGTCGAACCGGTGGCCGGTTGCCGATGACGCTTGTGGGGGCAGCAGAACCCATGCCGGTGCGATATGTCGTGCCAGTGCCCTCGGCGCAGGTGAAATCAGCGGTGTTATTGGCGGGGTTAAACGCGCCAGGTCAGACCGTGGTAATAGAGAAAGAAGCCACTCGCGATCATACGGAGCGGATGTTGCAGGGGTTTGGCGCCGAAGTTTCTGTGCGCGATACTGACGCGGGCCGCGAGATCACATTGACAGGACAGCCAGAGTTGAATGCACAGCATATCGAAGTGCCGCGCGATCCGAGCTCGGCTGCGTTTCCTGTGTGTGCGGCGCTGATCGTGCCTGGGTCTGATGTTTTGGTGCCGGGGATTGGGTTGAACCCTACGCGCGCGGGGCTGTTCACGACTCTGCGTGAAATGGGTGCTGATCTGTCCTATGAAAATGAACGCGTTGAGGGTGGAGAGCCTGTGGCCGATCTGCGTGCGCGGTTCTCGCCTGATATGGTCGGGATCGAAGTTCCCCCTGCGCGGGCCGCAAGCATGATCGACGAATACCCTGTGCTAAGCGTTGTTGCAGCCTTTGCCAAAGGCGAGACAGTCATGCGCGGCGTGCGTGAGCTGCGCGTGAAAGAAAGCGACCGCATTGATGCTATGGCCAAAGGCTTGCGCGCCAATGGAATTGAGGTGGCCGAGGGCGAGGATTGGTGGACTGTCACGGGCGTGGGACACGGGAATGTAGCAGGGGGCGCTACATGTGCCAGCCAGCTGGACCACCGCATTGCGATGTCTTTCTTGATCCTCGGCATGGCCGCCAATACACCGGTCAGCGTTGATGACGGCGGGCCAATTGCCACGTCCTTCCCGATTTTTGAATCTTTGGTGGCAGATCTCGGGGCTGCTGTCAGCCGCGACTGAAGGATAGGAGCGGGACGTGAGAGACGGTTTTACAGTTGCTATTGATGGTCCTGCGGCGGCAGGCAAGGGCACGGTTTCCAAAGCGGTTGCCGCGCATTTTGGGTTTGCTCATTTGGATACCGGACTACTGTACCGTGCAGTGGGGGCCAAAGTGCTGGTGGGCGTAGATCCGATTGAAGCGGCGCAGACCTTGGTGGCCGCAGATTTGGATAATGACAGTCTGCGCACGGCGCAAGTCGCCCAAGCGGCCAGCAAGGTCGCCGTCATCGCCCAAGTGCGCGCGGCGCTACTGGATTTCCAGCGCAGCTTTGCCGCGCGGGCAGGGGGGGCTGTTTTGGACGGGCGCGATATCGGCACGGTGATTTGTCCTGATGCTCATGTGAAGTTATTCGTCACCGCCAGTGCCGCCGTCCGCGCGCAACGTCGCTACGCGGAACTGGCAGCCAAAGGCAATGCAGACAGCTATGAACAAGTGCTGGCCGATGTAAAAGCCCGCGACACCCGCGATATGGAACGCGCCGAAGCGCCGCTGAAGCCTGCCCAAGATGCCATCACAATTGACACCTCGGATTTGGCAATTGATCAGGCGGTCGCGGCAGCGATTGCAGCGATCGAGGCGCAGCGCTGACATGAACTTCACCAAAAGGTTTATCCCCTTTTGGACTGGGCTTGCTAGGGTGGTCTCCTAATCAGGAGAAATGCCATGATCCGTACCCTTATCGCTGCCTTGATGCTGAGCCCTGTCGCACTTGCTGCGCAAGATGCCGCACCAACAACGCCGACCGCCCCTATTGAGGAACCTGTTGAAGGACCAATGACGTTGGGGCGTTTGGCTGGAATTGTGCGCGCGCTGGATCCAGAAGTCGTGGCCCAAGGTCCGACGCTGCGATTTTCGATTGCGGATATTCCGGTGATGATCGTGGCTGATGGCGCTGCCGATCGCATGCGCGCCATGGTGCCCATTGCCAGCGCTGACGGGCTGAGCGCGCAAGATCTTTTGCGCGTCATGCAGGCCAATTTCGATACCGCCCTTGATGCGCGCTATGCCATTGCCAATGGGCGGCTGTGGGGGGTCTACATCCATCCGTTGTCGCCGTTGCAGAAAGATCAGCTGATCAGCGCATTGGTTCAGACGGTGAATGTCGCGCGCAGCTATGGGCAGACTTATTCGGGCGGCGCGCAGGTGTTTGGAGGCGGCGATTCCAACGGCATCTACCAAGAACTGTTCGAGGACCTGAAAAAGAAAGGCGAGGCTCTCTGAATATCGCCTGCCACGCCTTGTGGGACAGGTCAGTACGCATTGACCTTTAGCAGGCGTTCCGTGAGAAAGGGGAATGTCCAAGCAAAGGGTAGCAAGCCGATGAAAAAGCAAATTATTTGCATCAATTGGGGCACTAAATACGGTGCCACCTATATCAATCGGCTGTATGGCATGTGTGCGCGCAACATCACCGGCGATTTCACAATGACCTGTTTCACCGACAGTACAGAAGGTGTCCGCCCTGAAATCATCTGCCGCGATTTACCGCCCAGCGATATTCCGATGCCCAAATCCAAAGGCATCTGGCCCAAATCGCGCCTGTGGAATGAGACCCTTGAAGGGACCGAAGGCCCGGTGCTGTTTTTGGACCTTGATCTGGTGATCACGGGCAATCTGGACGGTTTTTTTGAATTTGGCGATCCTGATGATGTGATCTTGGCGCGCAATCCGACCACCCCATTCGAGAAACTGGGGCAGACCTCGATTTTTCGCTTTCCTGTGGGCAAACTGGCACCGCTGTTGGAGATTTTTCGCGCTGATCCGCAAGGCATAGCAGATCAATATACATTCGAGCAGCGCTTTGTGACGCGCAACGCACCGGGCGGGGTGAAGTTCTGGCCCAAGCCGTGGGTCCGTCATTTCCGCACGCAATGTGTGCCTCTGTTCCCGATGAATTATTTTGTCGCGCCAAAATTGCCCGCCGATGCGCGGGTGGTTATTTTTCCGGCTACGCCGAACCCGCCGGATGCGCTGCGGGGACGCTGGGTGCCTCAGGAAGGGGACCGGACGCGCGGCGATCACATCAAACGCGCATTTGTTGGCCCGCGTCATTTCCAAAAGCGCTTTCGCCATCTGCGCCGCTTTTTGTTGCCCACACCGTGGATTGCGGATCACTGGCGCGAATAATCTGGCATGCCTGATCTAGCGCGTATCGGCTAGCCTCGCTTCAAAGGCGCTTAGATATGTGATCATCTCAGGGGATCTGAAGGCGGTCATGTGATTGCTTGACCAGATTTCAGTGGCGAAATCGGCTGAGACCAATGTGGCTTGGCTGCGCAGAAGGTCCTCTTGGGGGGTTAGGCTGCCAACCCGCGCCACGCTGCCATTGACCACGCCGGACAGGCTGAGCAATTGGTCGTTTTGAGAGGCGATGATCGCAAAGGGTTGCGGCAGGCCGCCCATATCTTCGCTCAGCTGGGCAAAGACATCCACGTCAATATCAGGCGCAACCAAAGCGACAGCCGACAGTTTTGGCCATTGCTGCCCGCCTGCACGGATCGCGCGTTGGCGCAGGGTTTCCATCACTAACTGGCTGCCCATGGAATGCGCCACGATGGAAAAACTCTCAACATCAGAACGCTGCAGCGTGTCCAGTAGGGTCTCTAGCGGGCTGCGGGCGGTTAATACGGATTCGTGGTCGTATAGATACGCAAGACTGCTGCCCGAGGACGGCCAACTGAACAGAACCGGCACTTCGGTGCGGTTGTAGTCGTGGATCAGTTGGGTGTTCAGATAGAGAGCCTCAGCGAAGGTGCTGTTGAACCCATGCACATAGACAATCGCCGCGCGGTCGTTGGTGCTGCGCGCTGCGACCTGAGCGTTCACAAGTCCCTCAAACGCGGGAATGCTGGTGGTTGTTTTAGCGCTGATCAGGCCGAACTCGGACTGAGGATCGGCAGGCCGCGCGGGGTACTCTACGACGCCGAGCTGATGATCAGGCGGCACGGCCACCGTGGCCTGCCCAAAGGAGGCATGAGGGCTGCGCGTCTCACCGAACATGCGCGCGTTGGCGGATCTATTGGTCGCAAAGAGCACCTCATGCTGAACAGCCCCCGCAACAGGCGGAACCATTGCAATTTGATCGCGTGTGGCACAGCCGGTTACTGTGATCAGCGACAGGGCAAAGATCAGGGGCTTCACAGGCATGGGATCCTTTGCAGAGGAACGAAGGTCTCTTGGGCAAAAACACAAAAGGGGTCAAAAGAACGGAGGGCAAAACAGGCATGCCCTCCGTCCCAAAAGGGTCTTCACCCTTTTTTCGGCCGCTTTGGCGCATTCGCCTTTAGGACATCATCCACTTGCGCTGTGGTCAGCTGGGCATTCTGAGACTGTAGACAGGTTGCGATCTTTGCCGCGTCAGGGCGCGCGGGGCGCTCGCCTTTGCTGGGCGCTGGCATGCAGGATTTCAACGCATCCTCTGATACATGAAGCGCGGCCGCCATCTTGCCCATGTCAGGGCGAGGCGGCTTTTGGTCTTGCTGGGCTGTGGCAGCCATCGGTGCCAAAAGCGCCAAGACAGTGACAAAAGCCATTCGTTTTGATGTAGAAAGGGTCATACTCGTATCCATTGTTGGTCCTGCGATCTAGCAAGACCTCCCTGATACGAAGTGCAGGTTTTTTTCCGTCGCATTGGGTGCACAAAATAATTCTGTGCACCCGATGCGGCTGCGGCCTAGGCCGATTGCGTGGTGGTGTCGACAGCGCCGCCTGTGTATTCAAGCTCGGATGCCCAGTAGAAGTTAGATGTGATTTTTGGCGCCTCATTGGTGAAATCGGTGATGGTTTGCGCGGTCGCTGACGTAACGCTGTCGCCGCCTTCCAGAACCAAGCTGGACGTGCCCAAATAGATCTCTGCGACCAGATGGGTGTCTTCGTTCTGGGCTTCATTGCCGGAAATCAGCCTGCCAATCTCAAGTGGATCGAGATCCCTGATCTCAAGCGGCGTTTCAATGACATAGGCCGTGCGGCTGGAGTCGGATGTAAGCACGTCGCCATCAGCTGTTTCATGTTCATAGGTGACAATATGCATGAAGCCCTGAATGTGGTCGAATTCAAACCGCAGACTGTCTTCGGGGTTCGACAGATCAATTTGCGCCACATGAACGCCCACATGTGATTGATCGACGTTCAGAACGATATGCACATCATTGGCGTATTCTTTGGTGATTGTCGTTTCCGTGAATATGCCGCCGCTGCTGTTTTCGATCTCTTCAACCGATGTCACCACAACGCTGTCACCACCTGCAATATTGGTGTTCAACCACGACGAAATGACAGCTGTCTGGTCATTTGGCGTCACGGCAAAGGTCGTGTCGACATCATATCCAAGCTCAATAGCATGGAGCTGCTCAGGGGGCTCAATGATATAAGAGCGATCTTGGTCTTCGCCCGTTTCAGGGCCTTCTGTCAAAACCAGCTCATCGGCGATCTCTTCTTCGTCGATTGTCGACACCACAACCATCTCGGACAACTCGAGAGGCGGTTCAGGTGCAATGACGGGCGGCACAGAAAAGGCGACCTCGGTTGTTGTCTCCGGATCGGCGGTCTCTTCTGTCACAACCTCTTCTACAGCATCCTCGTCCTCAACACTGTCTTGGCCGGATGCGACAGGTGTTTGCACGTCTTGGGTGATTTGCTCGGCTTGCTCGCTGACGACCTCGACCACCTCTTCCTCGGTTTCTGCTTCGGGTTGGATTTCTGTTAGAATGTCCTCTTGATCATCATCCGACGCGCCCCCTCCACTGAGAATCCCCGCCAAACCAATCGATGCGATCGCCATTAATCCCAGTGCAAGCATTCTGCCGCTCCTCTCAAATCGTGACGCAAGGCCGCGTCGACTAAATCAATTTTCTACTTATTGGAGATAGTTTCGGGCGTGATTGAGGCAAATCAGGGCAACAATTGGGGTATCTGGCCTGTATTGTTGCGCAAACCCTGCCGCCAACACCCGCTGAAGGCAGCACAGGCACCCGTGCCAAAATACTTGCGTAACCTGCATATTTGGCCTATACGCGCGATTGTCTAAGGGGCGGCAACAGGCTTCGGACACGATATTTGGTACAGGGTCGGATCGTTCCGGCCCTCTTTCTTTATCGCGGTTCGGCGCATGCGTCTCAAAGACCAATTCACACCCAAGACCGGCGGAGACAACCGCACGGCCAGAAAACAAGTCTAGATTAGGATATATGCGCCACATGGCAAATACGATGGACGAGTTTGAAGCACTCTTGAACGAAAGCTTCGAAATGGACACCCCCGAAGAGGGTTCCGTAGTTAAAGGTAAGGTTATCGCGATCGAAGCGGGCCAAGCCATCATCGACGTAGGCTACAAAATGGAAGGCCGCGTTGAGTTGAAAGAATTTGCCGATCCCGGCGAAGCTCCCAAAATTGCTGTCGGCGACGAAGTCGAAGTGTTCCTGCGTCAGGTAGAGAACTCTCGCGGCGAAGCGGTTATCTCCCGTGAGATGGCGCGCCGTGAAGAAGCATGGGATCGTCTGGAAAAAGCCTACGCCGCAGAAGAGCGCGTTGAAGGCGCGATCTTTGGCCGCGTTAAAGGTGGCTTCACTGTTGATCTGGGCGGCGCAGTTGCGTTCTTGCCTGGTTCCCAAGTTGACGTACGCCCTGTACGTGACGCAGGCCCATTGATGGGTCTCAAGCAGCCGTTCCAAGTTCTGAAAATGGACCGTCGTCGTGGCAACATCGTTGTATCGCGCCGCGCAATCCTTGAAGAATCACGTGCAGAACAGCGCGCCGAAGTCATTGGCAACCTCACCGAGGGCCAAGAAGTCGACGGTGTGGTCAAGAACATCACCGAATACGGTGCGTTCGTGGACCTTGGCGGCGTAGACGGCTTGCTGCACGTCACAGACATGGCATGGCGCCGTGTGAACCACCCATCCGAGATCCTCGCCATCGGCGAAACGATCAAGGTTCAGGTGATCAAGATCAACAAAGATACACACCGTATCTCCCTTGGTATGAAGCAACTGCAAGAAGATCCATGGGATCTGGTTGCCGCGAAATACCCACTGGAATCCTCGCACACTGGCCGCGTGACCAACATCACCGATTACGGCGCCTTTGTTGAGCTGGAGCCAGGCGTAGAAGGTCTTGTGCACGTTTCCGAGATGTCTTGGACCAAGAAAAACGTACACCCAGGCAAAATCGTGTCTACGTCCCAAGAAGTCGAAGTCATGGTTCTGGAAATCGACGGTTCCAAGCGTCGCGTTTCCCTTGGTCTGAAACAGACCATGCGCAACCCATGGGAAGTGTTTGCAGAAACACACCCTGAAGGCACCGAAGTTGAAGGCGAAGTCAAAAACATCACCGAATTCGGTCTGTTTGTTGGTCTCGAAGGCGACATCGACGGCATGGTCCACCTGTCCGATCTGTCATGGGACCAGCGCGGCGAAGAAGCGATCCAAGATTACCGCAAAGGCGACATGGTTCAGGCCGTTGTTTCCGAAGTGGACGTCGAAAAAGAACGCATCTCCTTGTCCATCAAAGGTGTGGGTGGCGACAAGTTCGCAGAAGCAGTGGGCGGCGTGAAGCGCGGTTCTGTTGTGACTGTGGCTGTGACCTCCATCGAAGAAGGCGGCATCGAAGTGGAATACGAAGGTATGAAAGCCTTCATCCGTCGCTCCGATCTGTCCCGTGACCGTGCCGAGCAGCGCCCAGAGCGCTTCTCAGTTGGCGACAAAGTTGATGTGCGCATCACCAACGTCGACGCAAAAGCACACCGTCTGGGCGTCTCGATCAAAGCGCGCGAAATCGCGGAAGAGAAAGAAGCCGTGGAACAGTATGGTTCCTCCGACTCCGGCGCATCGCTTGGCGATATCCTCGGTGCGGCGCTGAAAACCGGCGACGAGTAATTTAACCCGCCGCAAGGCATTGGTTAAGCAAGACGAAAGGCCCCGTGCAGCGATGCGCGGGGCCTTTTTGCGATTCGCTTCGCAATTTCATTTGTACAATTATTGCGGGTACCGTAGGGGAAGGTGCTACTTTTCGTAGTATAACAGGACGGTTACAGACGGTGATAAGGCGGAAATCGACCAATTGCCCCCTGCAATTGCTTCACGGAACGCAATTTCTTTCCTATACTAGTGACATAGTGACGCAAAACCGCGCGGGGAGAACCATATGATCCGGTCAGAATTGATCCAGAAGATTTCAGACGACAATCCACATCTGTATCAACGAGACGTCGAACGGATCGTAAACACCATATTTGACGAGATAACAGGCGCGATGGCGCAGGGCGATCGGGTCGAATTGCGCGGTTTTGGGGCGTTTTCTGTCAAAAAACGCGACGCACGCGTTGGTCGTAATCCGCGCACTGGTGAGACTGTTAATGTCGAAGAAAAACATGTACCGTTTTTCAAAACGGGGAAATTGCTCCGTGATCGGTTAAACGGGAAAAGCTAATGCGTTACGTCCGCTATCTATGTATTGCCATCTTTGCGGTGGCCCTTATCTCTGTTGCTCTGGCAAATCGTGGCCTTGTGTCGCTTCAGGTCCTCCCAACGGAGCTGTCAGGCCTGTTTGCGGTGAACCCTTCGGTCGAATTGCCGCTGTTTGCTGTGATTTTGGGCAGTATTCTGATGGGCCTTCTCATCGGCTTTGTTTGGGAATGGATTCGCGAATTCGGCGAACGTGCAGAAGCGGCGAAACAAGCCCGCGAAATGCGCCGTCTCCAGCGTGAGATCGAAAAGCTCAAAGATGAGAAGCACGAAGGCAAAGACGAAGTTGTAGCGCTTTTGGACAAAGCCAGCTAAGCGCCAATGCCTGCTGAAATTTCTGTAAAAATCTGTGGCCTGCGCAAGGTCGAAGATCTGCGTGCGGCAGCCGAGGCTGGCGCGCGTTACGTGGGTTTTGTCTTCTTTCCCAAATCCCCCCGCCATCTGGAAATCGCCCAAGCCGCCGAACTGGCGGTGGATGCGCCCTTTGGCCTGTGCAAAGTGGCCCTGACCGTCAATGCCGATGATGCGATGCTGGATGCGCTGACCGCTGCCATGCCGCTGGACATGCTACAGCTGCACGGATCTGAAAGCCCCGAACGCGTGGCCGAAGTAAAGGCCCGCTACGGCCTGCCAGTGATGAAAGCCGTCGGCGTGGCCACACGTGCCGATCTGGCCCAGCTTGACCTTTATTCAGGCGTCGCTGATCAAATCTTGGTGGATACAAAGAAGCCCCAAAACAGCGATCTGCCCGGCGGCAATGGGCTGACCTTTGATTGGGGGCTGCTGTCGCGCCGTGTCTGGCGGTGCCCGTGGATGCTGGCAGGGGGGCTGACGCCCGAAAACGTAGGAACGGCGATCAGAACCACTGGCGCGCGCCAGATTGACCTGTCCTCTGGCGTAGAAAGCGCCCCCGGCGTCAAAGATCCCGCTCTTATTCGGGCATTTATTCAGGCAGCCCGCGACGCGTAACACACAGCTTCTTTACCATTGCGCGCAACGGCGGTACTGCTGTGAACAACACAGTATCCGAGAGGCACATGCGCAATGGCAGACGATCTTTTCAACAGCTTTATGAACGGTCCAGATGAAAAGGGCCGTTTTGGTGATTTTGGCGGCCGGTTTGTCTCCGAAACTTTGATGCCCCTGATCCTCGAGCTGCAGGACCAGTATGAGATCGCCAAAACCGACCCGACATTCTGGGCGGAAATGGATGACCTGTGGGAACATTACGTGGGCCGCCCCAGCCCGCTGTATCACGCGGAACGCCTGACCGAAGAACTGGGCGGCGCGAAAATCTACATGAAACGCGATGAGCTGAACCACACAGGCGCGCATAAGATCAACAATGTGTTGGGCCAGATCATCCTTGCCCGCCGTATGGGTAAAAAACGCATTATTGCAGAAACAGGCGCAGGCCAGCACGGCGTAGCCACAGCAACGGTCTGCGCTAAATTCGGCCTCAAATGCGTGGTTTATATGGGCGCGCATGATGTGGAACGTCAGGCGCCGAACGTCTTCCGGATGCGCCTGTTGGGCGCCGAAATCGTGCCTGTTACCTCTGGTCGCGGCACGCTGAAGGACGCGATGAACGATGCGCTGCGCGACTGGGTCACAAACGTACGCGACACCTTCTACTGCATTGGTACAGTGGCAGGTCCGCACCCGTATCCTGCGATGGTGCGCGACTTCCAAGCCATTATCGGCAAAGAGGTTCGCACCCAAATGGACAAGGCCGAAGGCCGCTTGCCCGACACGTTGGTTGCGGCCATTGGCGGCGGGTCCAACGCAATGGGTCTGTTCTTTCCCTTCCTTGACGATAAATCCGTGAACATCATCGGGGTTGAGGCTGGCGGCAAAGGCGTGAACGAAAAGATGGAGCACTGCGCCTCGCTTACGGGGGGGCGTCCTGGCGTGTTGCATGGCAACCGCACCTACCTGCTGCAAGATGACGATGGTCAAATCCTTGAAGGGTTCTCGATCTCGGCGGGGCTCGATTACCCTGGTATCGGGCCAGAGCACGCATGGCTGCATGACATCGGCCGCGCGCAATATGTCTCGATCACCGATGTCGAAGCGCTGGCCGCATTCCAAAAATGTTGTGAGCTAGAGGGCATCATCCCAGCGCTGGAACCGTCCCACGCGCTGGCCCATGTGATCAAAATCGCGCCGACCCTGCCAAAGGACCACATCATCTGCATGAACATGTGTGGTCGCGGCGACAAAGACATCTTTACCGTTGCCCGCGCATTGGGTTTCGAGATGGGCGAATTCGCCTGAAAAACATCTGCGGGCAGGGGGCCTTGGGCCTCCTGCTGCGCACCTGTCAGCGGGTAAGTTCCAGAATATCAAAGTCGCTTTCATTGACGGGGGCAGGGAACATCAGACGCGCACGGCTGTCCGAGACCCGCTCAAACACCGCCACATCAGGGGTGACCGTGCCGCTGCCCTCAAAATCAGGCGCCAGATCGCTGTAGGCCTGCGGGCTTTCGGAGGCGACAAACCCAACCCCCAAATAAACCGCACGCCCGTTGCGCATTTCAATCCGCCCAAGGGTGCGTTGCGAGCCTGACAGTTTTTCAAATGTCACTCCGGTGTTGTCCAGCGCCATGCGGCATTTGAACGGGCTATAGACCACCAGCGCAGGGCTGCCGCCCAGTTTGAGCGTGCGGCAGCGCCATGCGCCGCGCAGGCTGGGATCAAAAGCCACCTGCGGCGTGCCGGACAGGGCGGTGGTCAACGCCGCCACATCGGCTTTTGTGCCGCGGGCAATGGCCTCTAGGATCGCGGTGCCAGCGATCCGTTCAAAGCGGTCCAGCCGTGCTTGTTCTTGGGGGCGCATGTCTTGGGCGGCGGCGCTGGTTGCGATCCATGCTGCGCAGAGCGCCAGAAAAAGGGGTTTCATGGTTTGGCTTCATGGGCGCGTAAGATATCCAGCGGCACGACCTCTAATGCCCGAATATGGGTGGCGTCCAGCCGCACCCGCGGCGCGCAGCCCTCATCAGCGGCCTGCAAAAATCGCCCCGCACATAAGCACCACGGATCGCCCGCCTTAAGCCCAGCAAAGCCGTAGGCGGGGTTTGGGGTAGACAGATCATTCCCGACATATTTGGAAAAGGCCAAAAACTCGGCTGTCATCACAGCGCAGACCGTATGGCTGCCCTGATCGGCATCGCAGGTATTGCAATGCCCATCACGGAAATACCCTGTCAGCGGGTCCGTGCCACATATGGCCAAGGTCCCCCCTTCAACGTTGATGCTGTCATCTGGTTCCATCAAATGCTTCCCCCATCGCCACTTGTGCAGGCGCCGCTGAAGGCGATCATCGGTTCGCTGCCCGTTTGCATGATGATTTTTGGTGCGGCCGGCAGTGATCGTATGGATATGCGGAAGTGTGGCTTCCTGAACATGCGCATATTACATCCCCCTCGTTCTATTGGTTTAATCATGGGGGCGTCGTTGGTGGCAGTCAATACTCGCGCGCTTGGGTTGTGGTTTGGACTGCTGCTGTTGGGTCATGAATAGGTCCATTCAACCCAACGGCCATGAAAATCGGCGCGCCCCAGATGCAGCGTGGTGTCGCCAGGCCAAAGGCGCAAGGTGATCGCCGCGCCTTTGCCGCCGGTGGTGTCGCCGTCGCTTTCCATTGATAGCCATGCAAGCGGGCGCTCTGCGGTGGCACTTGCGCCTGCCGCCTCAATCAACGCAGTGCCGCGTGATTGCACCGCCTGCGGGAAATACTGCCAAGCGACAGAATGCTGGATCAGGTGGAGCTGACCCTCGGGGGCGGCTTGTAACCGGTGCTCCAGCCAGTCGATCGCATCGCCACGGTCGATCTGCGCATCCATCACGGCTGCCGCTGCACGGGTTAGGGACAAACGTTGCGGCTGATCTGGCCATAAATAGGCCGTCAGGCGCAGCAGGTCGGCCGTATTCTGTGGGTTGAGCGGGTTAAGGTCCACCCCGCCGCGCGCCGCGATCTGGGGTGTGGCATCGGGCGGCAACGCGCCCGACCATTCAGGGGCAAGCGTGAGCACCGCAGCCTCTGGCCCCATGCGCCGCGCCCCCACCGCCAAAGCATAGTGGTCCCACATCAGGTTCAAGCCACCGCTTGCGCCAAGTTCGCTCAGATGCACGGGCCGGTCAAAATGCGCCACAGCCACCCGCGCGCCCGCCATCAGCGCAGCAGAGCGGCGCACCTCGTTTGTTTGCGGTGGGCTGTCGGTCAAGTTGCACAAGAATTCCGAATGAGCCTCAAGGGCGTTCAGCACCGCTTGCCGAAGCGCTGCATCCGCCACGCAGTTGGGCGGATAGACCGCCGCTAGACCCGCATCGCGCCCCGTCAGAACCAGCGCGTGCAGCCCTCCCGCCGTGCGCAGCGGCAAAGAATGCCCCGCAGGCCCGATATCACCCTCAAACGCAGCAAATTTACGCGCTAGCGCCGTATCTTGGGGCCAATGATCAGCAAGAATATTCAGCAATTGCCCCATAAAAGGGCTGCCCAAAGCAGCGCAGGAAATCGCTTGGTGGCGAAAGGCGTCCCGCAGGTTCACTTAAAACGATCCATCAGCTTTTGCATGGCGCTGCGATCATCGCTGACCTCTATTGTGCTGGGTTGCGGTTCAGCTGCCTTTTTCGGCCCTTTGGTCCCCGTAGAGGGCCGTGGCGGCGCAGTGCGCAGGCTGACAGCATTCATGAATTTGGCACTGTCACCCGCAGCCAGATAAGGCGCCCCATCGCTGAGCCCGCGCATGACATCGTCCAGCCAGTTGGCCTCCGCCTTGGCAAAATCATTCAACACATACCCCGCCACACGGTCCTTGTGGCCCGGATGTCCGATGCCCAGCCGCACGCGACCATAATCCGGCCCAAGATGGCTGTGGATCGACCGCAAACCATTGTGGCCAGCATGCCCGCCGCCCATCTTGAACTTCACCTTGCCAGGCGCAAGGTCGAGCTCATCATGAACGACAATCACATCCTCGGGGTCGATTTTGTAAAACTGACAGGCCGCGATGACGCTGTCGCCGGATTTGTTCATAAACGTCTCTGGCCTCAGCAAAACCGCGCGGGTGCTGCCAAAACGTCCCTCAGAGACACTGCCATGGAATTTTCCCTTCCACGGCGAAAACCCGTGATCAGCGGCAATCTGTTCCACAGCCATGAAACCGATGTTGTGACGGTTACGGGCGTATTTTGCCCCCGGATTTCCCAGACCAACGATGAGTTTCATGCCGCTTCTCCATTGCTTGCCCCATCTTAAACGGGGGGCAGGGCGGGGTCCAGATGCAGTAACTTGGCCCGCGCACAACGAAAAACGGGGCCGCCCAGAAGGCCGCCCCGTTTCATTCGAACGCAAGATTGCAGGAAAGAGATTACTCTTCGCCGCCCTCTGCCGCTTCTTCGTCTGCGCCTTCTTCGTCGTCAGACGAGGAAGCCAAACCAGACGGCGCGGAAACCTGTGCGATCACAAAGTCACGGTCGATGACCGGCTTGCAACCTTCAGGCAGCTTAACGTTTGCGATTGTCGCGTTGTCGCCGATTTCCAATTCAGAGATATCAACAACGATGCTCTCTGGGATGTCAGCCGCTGTAACCAGCAATTCAACTTCGGAACGAACCAAGTTCAACGTGCCGCCTTTGGCAAGGCCCGGGCACTCTTCTTCGCCGCTGACTTCAACGTTGATGTAGAGGTTGATTTTGGTTGTACGCTTCAGACGCATGAAATCGACGTGCGTTGGCAGGTCTTTTACAACGTGGCGCTGAACATCGCGGCAGATGACGCGAACGTCGTCGTGGCCTTCAACCTTCAGGTTGAACAATGTCGCTTTGAAACGACCTTTGCGCAGCATGGTCAGCAGCTTGTTGAAATCCATCTGGATTGGCAGCGGGTCAACGTCACCCCCAAATACAATGCCAGGGACCAAGCCATCACGGCGTGCCTGACGAGCGGCGCCCTTGCCTGTCCCCGTACGTGCTTGAACTTCGAGATCTGGGATCTGTCCGGCCATAATAATTCTCCAATATGTTAAGGGCGGGAATCCTCCAAGGCTGTATCCCCGCGTGAAGTCGCGCGTATAGACGGGTTTTGCCATTGTGAAAAGAGCTAATCTGTAGCGCCACATCAAAAGCGATCCTTGTGATGTGGCAGCGTGCATGTCACAGATTTGAACATGGCGATTTTGCAAGACATTAAAGTATCTTACAAGCCCTTGGGCGGATTCATCGCCATCGGTCTGGCGTGGTCGGCATTTTTTGCACAAATGCCAGTGGTCAAGGCGGGCACAGGCGCGTCAGACGGGGCGTTTGGGTTGGCCATGCTGTGGGCATCGGTGGGGGCGGTTGCTGCCATGTGGATGGCGCCTTGGGCTTACCAGCGGGCGGGCCGCTTTGCCGTGCCGTTGTCGATCTGCGTGATTGCGGCGGGGCTTGTCGGGGCAGGGATGGTTGGCACGCTTTGGGCCTTGGCGATAATGTTGTTTTTGATTTCAATCGGCACTGGCGTTGTGGATGTGTTGATCAACGCCCAAGTGGCCGAGATTGAGGCCCGCACAGGGCGCAAGCTGATGAGCCTGAACCACAGTCTCTATTCATTTGCCTATGCGGCGGCTGCATTTGGCGTTGGAGGGTTCCGCACAGCGGGTTGGACACCCGTGCAGATTTTCTGGGTTTGCTTTGTGATTTTGGGCGTGTTGGCATTTACGACCATCGGACGGCGCGTTGCCGTCAGCGCGCAATCAGAGGGCCCCACGCCCAACGCAGGCCTGCCAATTGCACTGGTTCTGGCAGCAGGTGCGTTGGTCTTTTTTGCCTTTTTGACCGAATCCTCAACCGAAGGGTGGTCGGCGCTGTACATCGAGCGCGAATTGCACGGATCTGCCCAGCAAGGGGCCATGGGGCCAGCAATGTTGGGGCTGATGATGGGGATTGGCCGGCTGTCGGGCCATGTTTTGACGCGGGCCATGAGTGAAATCAGATTGATGGTTCTTGGGGCGCTTT
>JBDVSG010000132.1:0-27675 GCA_039967155.1 Sulfitobacter sp.
AACGTATCTTCAATCGCGCGCCGTTCACGCAGGTTTAGCTCTTTATGTGCCATCTTTCATTCTCCTTGCTTTGCAGCAAGATAGGGGAAATTTCGCAACCCAGTTTAGAATGTGCCCCGGTTACATAAAAACATGTGTAATTTTGATTATGTTGAATGTTTACACATAGTATTTACACAAAAAACAGACCCTGTTCAACGAATGGGGTTGGCGCATACCGATCAGATGACTTCAAAAGCGCAGGCTCATGGCAGCATATCAATAATGCGTTCAGGTGCAGCGCTACCGCGCAGAACGTCGAGCAGCGCAAGCCTGTTCCCCCGCGCGCGGCCTTTTCTGTCGACCCAATCTTCGGGGCGCAAAATCTTTGCGTGGTTTGACGCAATGTTTCGCGCCATAAGCCGAAGGCCAAAGCCCATCGGCAGAGATCCCTTGCGGATCAAATAAACAACATTGGCGATCTGGCTATATCCCAAAAGATGACCGCTGGTTTCGCGGCCGCCGCCCACACCGCAATGCACGCCAAAGAAAGCTTCTGTTTTAATCATTTCGCCGGAAACGCGGCTGGCAAAGTCGACATCTTCCTGCCACCCGTATAGTGGCAGCCGCTCGTCAAAGCGCACTTGTCCGATCTGGCTGGTGCGGTAGACCATGTTGCAGCCGTAAAGACCCACTAGGTTGCGGCGGATGCAGGACACCGATGGTGTTACTTCCGCGGCTTCTGAAGAGGTCAGCAAATCGGCGGCTTGTGCGAATGGAATGCCCCCCGTGTGGATACCATCTGCCAATAGTCTACCGGTAAATCCGCCCGCCTCAGGATAGGCCTCAAACGCGCGCTGAATGCCAGCCACCGCATCTTTGCCAGGCATATAGTCGTCATCAATGAAAAAAATCGCGTCAGTTTTTGGCATTAAGAGGCCAAGCGCCGCGTTCCGTTGGCGGGGCAGACCCTTTTCACAAAACAGAACCGACACTTTGGTTGTGAGGTTCAGGGCATCAAGGTCAGGCAGGTCTTCTGGCTTGGTTACCGCAAGGACAATTTCGTCAGCTGGGACGGACTGCCTGTCCGCCCACGGCAGGACCGCAGCCAGTGAATCTGGCCGCCCAACTGAACATATGGCAACTGATATCCGCATTTTCAGCTAAGTCCCGCGCGCCAGCCTAGCGACCGGTCCGGCCCGTTACCGCGTTAACGGTTTTAAAGAGAATGCTAACATCCATGGCGAGCGTCGCTTTCAAAGAGTAGTTCCAATCCAGCTCAACGCGTTCATCATAGGACACATCATTTCTGCCAGATACTTGCCACAGACCGGTAATACCCGGACGCATTTTGAGATACCCAACCTTGCGCGCACCGTACATGTCCAATTCAGATTCCGTTACAGGACGCGGACCGACAAGGCTCATCTCGCCGCGCAGGACATTGAAGATTTGCGGCAACTCATCAAGGCTGGTTTTACGTAAGAAATCGCCCAGCTTTGTGATCCGCGGATCGTTGGTTAGCTTTCTGTCACGCTCCCATTCAGCACGGGCAACTGGATCGTTTTCCAACAATGACTCCAGCCGCTCCTGCGCATCCGTCACCATGGTCCGCACCTTCCAACATTTGAAGGACTTCCCATTCCGGCCAACACGGCTATGGCCAAAAAAGCCAGGGCCGCCGTCCACACGCACAACAAGGTACAACAGGGCAACTACTGGCGTCAGGATCGGCAACAGAATGACGGCCAACACAAGATCAAAAACGCGTTTGTAGCGGGCCGCGTATTTACGGCCAAAACGCCGCTTTGCCGCGCGAAGGGGAGCATCTGGGCTGTTAACAAAGGAACGTGGTTGAGCAGAAAATTGTTCAAACATGTGGTTTCTCCAAAGTGCAGGAATATGTGGTTTATGCAATTAGTTCTTGGGCCCCTGAAACGGGCTACACTCGTAACGGATTTGCGTGGACCACTGCTAAGGCTTACACGTTTTTCTTATATACATTTCATACTAGGGATTGACCTCTGAGAGAAGTTTTAACCGGCCAACAAAGTATACATTCGTCAATAAAGTTGACTTATTTTTTTTGGAAAATGGCCTTTTATTATTTGAATCAGTTATTTAATTAAATTATTGATAAATGATTAACGTCTAATATTTAGACGCCTAACACGTTTTGCCAAATTAATTAATAAAAATTTAACTATTTCTGACCAATTTATCAGGTCGAATTTCCCTGATTAATATCAGGCCGTTAAATTTTGGCAGGCCACACCGTTAAGTATATTCGTAAGATTCGGAATATCCACCAGGGTCCGCGCTGCTTTCCGCCATGGTCAGCACAACCCCCGTCGGGGACAGATCAACGGACTGCAACGCGGCAAGCCCATATTGCACAGAAGCGCGACGCGTGCTGCGCCACCGAATAACATAGAGAATTTGATCCACCGCTGATGCAATCCGCAAGCCGTCCGATACGGCCAACAACGGCGGCGCGTCGATAATGACGGCGTCATAGGATTTTTTCAGTTCCGCAATTAACTTGGCCACCCCGTCGCTGTTGAGACGGTCAGCCATATAGGCTTTTGAGCGCGTTGTTGTCGCCAGATCAAAACCAAGGTCTGGTGCTTTGACGATGGCCTCTGCCAATTCAGCATCCCCATTCAAATAGTCAGACAGATCAAATTTTGGCTGTCCCTTAATCAATGCCGCAACAGACGAACGACGCGTATCCAGATCAACCAAAATAACGCGAGATCCCGCGCGTGCATAGAAATTCGCCAAACCCATCGCCGTAGTGGTCTTGCCTTCGTGCGAAACAGAGGACAGCAGCAGGATGCTTTGAGGGCCCGCATCTGGCGCTGACATCGTAAGAACAGTGCGCAGCGCTCTGAGCCGCTCTGAGATCAGCGAGTATTTCTTGTTGTCCACTACTTTTAGGATATTCTGCGGCTTGGGCAGGTGGTGCTTTGGCAGCACGGACAGAACAGGCAGATTGGTCAGACGCTCTACCTCACTTGCTCTCTTAAAGACGGATCGGGTCAGCTCCAACATCAGCGCAGCAAACAACCCGCATGTCAGACCAAGTACCGTCCCGAATGCAGTGAACAGCAACGTGCGAGGCGAAGACGGGCCGCCTGGCACCTGTGCCAAACTGATGATTTGCGCCTCGGATCGTTGTATTTCTGATTGCGCCCGCGTTTCGCCCAATCGGCCCAGCAGGGTTTCGTAATTCTCCCGCGCGACCTCGGCGTCGGCTTCCAACTGCCCCAGTTGCGACGAATGTTTGGAGATGTCAGACAGCTTTGCCTCCAACTCGGCCACGTCTCCCTCTAGCGACGCTTGGCGGATGCTCAAGATGCTGATCTCGTTTTGAAGGCTTTGGACCATGTTATCGACTTCCTTTTCGATAACGCTATCGATCTGGTTGATTTCCGCCGCAATCACCTGCCGATCAGTATGGGCCGCCCCCAAGGTGCTCGCTAGCCGTGCATCTTCACGAACAAGCGTTTCCCGTTCGATCCTGATAGAGGTCAAAAACGGGGTCGGGAAGGTTTGGGATACAACCACATGGCCGCTCGTTTGCAAAACGGATCGCACCTGCTCTAGCTGAGCTTTGGCGGCGGATAGATCGGCACTTGCCATTGCCCGCTGGCGGCTTAATTCGGGCAGCTGAAGCTCGATCATTTCGCGGGTGGTCCCCGAGAAAGCAAGCTGATCGCTTTTGAATTTCTCAACCTGTTCTTCAGTGTCGGCCAGTCGCAGGCGGCGCACTTCTACCTCACCTGACAACCAGCGGGTGGCGGATTCGACAACGCTTTGGCGGTCGGAGATCTTTGTATCGATATAGGCTTGCGCCAATCTGTTAGAGGTTTCCGCCGACAGAACAGGGTCATTCGTGGTGACTTTGATCTCAATCACATAGGAGCTACCAACGCGGTACACACTTGTGCCTTCGCGCAAGACACCCATCACACGGTTAAGGCGCCGCTGTTCTGGGGTAATGATCGGCTGCACTGCTGGCGCTTCGGCAGAGGGGCCTGTGACCAAGGCGATGGCGTTCTTGAGCGATGATTTGGCATAGGTTTTCACCCTCGCGATAGCCCCAGGCGGGCGCAAAGCCGGATCTAACCCGTCAAACCGTCCAATCCCCATTTCCATCACAACACGTTCCAGAATGGGCCGCGATTTCAAAATGGCGACCTCACCCTCGATGATAGGGTTGTTGATCTGTAGATCCCCAACAATTTGATCCTGAGACGCAATAACCTGCTGTTCGCGTGAATCCAGTATCAAAGTCGTCCGCGCCGTATACATATTGGGCTGCGTGGCCGTTAACCCAAAGAAAACCCCAGCGGATAAAATAGCGCACAGCACAATAAGCATCTTGCGGCGCCAGATCCCTTGTAGGATTTGCCCAATATCTGCGCCATCTTCGTCTTGCAGAGCCGGCAGGCTGTATGCTGCATGCGTTTTCTCAGGGCCTGCTTTGGACCCAGTACGCGATGATTTGAATGTATTCATGAAGTTCGATCCGTTAATTTTCGGGCGACAGCAGGCGCTATTCTAAAATAAGTTAATGATAAATTTGTTGCACAATCAACAATTGACAGTAATTGATATGGGATAAGTCGTAGCGCTAATTCAATCAAAAGCAGATTACACAATCATTTTCAATAAGGCTAGTTAACGAGGGGCAGCCCCACAAATGAAGACACCCAGTGCCTTGGGCGGCGGAAGCACAAATGCTGCAATTTCAGCACTTGGCCTCACATCGCAACAAATAGCCTCTTTTGTAATCACTTTGTTAGCGGCCGGTTTTCTAAGCGCAGCCGAATACGGTGTTTATACTTTGGCAATTGTGTTTGTCGAATTCGTGGTGATGCTTTGCTATACGGGGTATTTTCATTTCGTCGTGAACGAGCCCGGCGAAGATGGGCCCATTTTGGCAACCATGTTCTGGATCATGACAGGCATCGGCACAGCGGGCGGTTTGCTTCTTATTCTGTCTGCTGGCGCATTAGCCCGTGTGTTTGATGCACCTGACCTTGCGCCTGTGCTGCGATTATTCGGCCTGCTGCAACCCTTTGCGGCGATGATCGGGTGGGCTTCCGCGGCCATGATGCGGGCGGGTGCCATGCGCCGGTATTTCCTGATCTTGATTGCAAGCAATCTGGGCGGGCTGGCGGCGGGCAGTATTGTTTTGGTCATGTGGCAATCGCTGTTTGCGCTTGTTGTCTATCGGGCCCTCAGGATCGCGCTGGGTGTGGTGTTATTTGCAATGGCACTGCCCCAACGTCCACGATTTGAATTCGACAGAGCGATGGCAATACGCGCAAGCCACTACGCAGGGGGGTTATATGGCGCGCGATTCTTGACGTTCCTCTCCACCTTTGGCACCGACCTCATTCTTGCGTTCCTGTTTTCCACGGCAGAATCGGGGCTTTACCGATTTGCAAACAGGTTGGCCACGGCGGCAATTGATATCGTTGCACAGCCTTTGCGCAGCTTCGCCCTCAAGAGCTTCGGCGGGGTGGCGCGCGCAGGTGGAGATCTAAACTCAGTGTTTGCGCAATATCTATCTGCCCTACTGTTTTTCATGAGCGCCTTTGGCGCCACCGTTGGAGTTTTGGGTCACACCCTCGTGGTGGCGTTTTTTCAACCGGAATATCTGGCAGCATTAGGTGCATTTTACGCGCTAACTGTCCGCGCAACCGGTCTTGCGGGGAATATGCTGGTCGAACCCGTTTTTGCAGCGGGCAAGAACACCTATGTCGGCATGTATCACAACCTATTCTGGACCATTCTGCTGCTTGTAGGGATCGTTCTGGTGGCACCCTATGGGTTCGAAACCCTTGCAGTCATGCAGGCCGTGCTGGCCCTTTGCACCTCTTGTGCGGCGTTGTGGGTGATGTCGCGCTGGGGCAATGTCGCAGTCACGCCTGCCTTGAGGCCCGCGGCTGCAGGGTTGGGTTTGGTCGCCGTTTACGGGCTTGTCTTATGGCTGTGTTGGCAGAGTATTTTAACCGCCCTTGGCGCCAGTGGGCTAGCCGTCGGTGCGGGCGTTTTGGTGGCGATTGGTCTGGCGGCGCCGACGTTGTTTGCGGCCTATAAGCTGAAGGTCATTGATCCGCGCCTGTTCTCGGATTGATCACAGCTGGCCTTGGGCGTGCCAGCCCTCCAGATGCCGCAAAAACGATTGCGCCGCCTCTGGCCAAGTGAAATCTTGGGCGCGCAAGTGCCCCGCTGCAATCAAACCCGCCCCCTTTGACGGGTCTTGCATCAGCTCTAGGATCGCGCCCCGCCATGCACTGGGATCATCAGCGGGCAGAACCCAACCCGCCCTGCCGACCACCTCTGGCAAGGCGCCGCAGTCTGACACAAGCGCAGGCGCCCCAAGCGCCATTGCTTCCAGCGCAGGTAGACCAAAGCCCTCTTGGGTCGAGGGCAAACAGACCGCCAAAGCGTTGCCATAAAGCGCTGCAAGCTCGCCATCGCTAACATAACCCGCAAAAACAACCGAGGGCGGCAGATCAAGACCTGCGGCATCAAACGCTGCTGCATCCGCCTTGCCAATCAGGACAAGCGGCACATCCGCGAGGCCTTCATCGGCAAAGGCGCGCAGCAGCAAACCGATGTTTTTATGAGGCAACAAGCTGGCCAATGCCACACAGAACGGCCCCGCCTGCGAGACCCCCAACCGATCAAAGATCGAAACATCTGCGGCCTGCGTGCCAACGGTTCCTAAACCGTTAGGCACCACGCCGATACGCTCAGCCGTTCCGATATGATGATGCAAGAGCGTGTCGCGCGAATGAGATGAAACCGTGACAACTGCATTCCCTTTGCGACCCGCCTGCCGTGATAAAATTTGTCGCCATATCCGCGTTCCTCGCCCGTAGGACTGCGGCGTGGTGAAGACATGAGCGTCATGCACCATGGTGACATACCCCCGCCCCCACAGTGGCACGGTGTTGAAAAACCCTGCAATGACACCCTGCTTCCGCAGCCGAGGCAACTCTAGCTGTTCCCATAAAATGCCATTGCGTTGGCCTATGACGGTTACGGGCCAGCCCTGTGCGGCGGCTGCTTCTTGCAGGCTTTCGGGCACAGCGACGCTAATGTCCCAATCAGGTGTATCTGCGGCGCATAAGGCAGACGTTAACGCATGCGCGACAGCATTGACGGCCGTTGTCCCGCCGCCAATAAACCGACCATTTAGATAGAGCTGGCGCGCCATTGGGCCGCTCTAACCCTTGGCGCCCTGCCCTCTGGAATAGACATCTTCATAGCGCACGATATCGTCTTCGCCGACATAACTGCCGGTTTGAACTTCGATCAAGACCATGGGCATTTTGCCCGGATTCTCCATCCGGTGGACGGCCCCCAAGGGGATGTAGACAGATTGGTTTTCCGTGACCAGCTTCACCTCGTCATCGATTGTGACACGGGCCGTTCCTTCGACCACAATCCAATGTTCCGAGCGGTGAAAATGGCTTTGCAACGACAAAGCCGCCCCAGGATGGACGTGGATGCGTTTCACCTGAAAACGGCCTCCGACAACCAGACTTTCGAACCACCCCCATGGGCGGTGGTCTTTTGGAAAGGATTCCGCCTGCACTGCTTCGGTTTTCTTTAATGCCGCGACAGCGTCTTTCACCTCTTGTGCACGGTCCATAGAGGCCACAAGCACTGCGTCATTCATCGCAACCGCGATAACATTTTCCAGCCCGATCCCCACCAACTGCAGCTGGTCGGTTTCCGAACGCAACAGTGAATCGCGGCAATCAATATCTGTTACAGGGCCAGACATTGCGACACCTGTTTCGCTCTGATCTGAGCTTTGCCAGACAGCGTCCCAACCACCTAAATCCGACCAGCCGTCAGAATAGGGCACGACCGCCAAATCGCTGGCCTTTTCCATAACAGCATAATCGATTGAGATATCTGGCGCCGCATCCCATGAGTCTGGCTCTAACCTCAGGAAGCCCAAATCGACCTGCGCATTATCCAGCGCAGCACGCACCGGCGCACAGACTTCTGGCGCGTATTGTTCATAAGCGGCGACGATGTCTTTTGCCTTGAACAGGAAAATGCCAGCGTTCCACATGAAATCACCTGCCTCCAGCATTTCGGCAGCGCGGCTTCTGGTTGGTTTCTCAACAAAATTCTTGAGCGCCGCAACGCCTCCCTTACTCTTGCCATCCAGCTCAAGATAACCATAGCCTGTCTCAGGCCGATCAGGTTGGATCCCAAACAGCACCAACTTGCCCTGCATCACGGCATCGATCCCCTTTGCGACCGCCGCGCGAAAATCCTCAGCTTCAGCCATCAGATGATCAGAAGGCGCAACAAGCAGCACTGCATCGGAATCTTGCGCCAAGACATGTAGCGCCGCGGCCAAAACCGCAGGTGCGGTATTCCTGCTAGAGGGTTCGATCAAAATCGCCCCTGGATCAATGCCAATTTCGGCCAGCTGTTCAGTAACAATAAAACGGAAATCCGAATTGCTGACCACCAGAGGCGCCCCATATGAGACCGCGTCGCTGGCGCCACTGAGCCGTTTTGCCGTCGATTGGAAAAGCGTGCTTCCCCCCAGCAAGGAGGAGAATTGTTTTGGATAGCTTTTGCGTGAAAGCGGCCAAAGCCGTGTTCCAGAGCCGCCGCACAATATGACGGGAGTAATTGAAATAGCACGAGACATAAACGGCACCCATTTCTAATGTTATATAATAATTGATATAATTGTGATCTGATTATACCCTTGAATACAACCCAAACCAATATTTTACGACACTGCAATTTCATTTTGCCACGTTTGTAAGCGCTGCTGATATCTACGGCGCAACAACACGGCGGCAAAATCAATTTTCTGACGGTCCTTCGGCGAAAGAACTTTTCTAGCTTACTCAAATCTACTTTTTCTATAGGAATTGATTCTAAATATGGAGAGTAATGTGACTAATCTAATCTACATCGTTGGCTCTGGTCGCAGCGGATCCACTGTGATCGAACGCGTCTTGAACTCTGCTCCGCAGGTCCTTGCCGTGGGGGAGATTCATGCACTTTGGCGATTGCCGCTTGAAAACCTGCTATGCTCTTGCGGAGAGACCGTTCCAGATTGCCCTTTCTGGGTCGAAACCCTGAAATCGGCCAGCATCGGCGTTGCGGAATTATCGCGCCTTTCAGAATTAGAAAACAGTGTCGTTCGGAATAAGTATCTAATCCGCAAACGCTTTGATCTGACCGCCTTGCGATCTGACCCAGAAGTAAATGAATTCAACCACCTACAGGGCCGATTGTTTGATGCTGCGCGCGCTGTCAGTGGTGCGAAAATCCTTCTCGACAGCTCCAAAGCGGGTCCGCGTGCTTGGGTTCTTGCAGCTGGATTTGACCCCGTATTTCTGCACGCTTTTCGCAGTGCAGAAGACGTCATCGCATCTTGGCGTCGGCCCAAATTTGAACCATCCACCCAAACGCCAATGAAAAAGCCACCCATTTCAGAAGCGGCCCTTGACTGGATCAAAGTTGAGCAATCCGCCAGAAGCCTCGCCAAAGTGGCCGAGGTCCGCCGCGTTAGCTATCAACATTTTGCAAATGCCCCGCGCGAGGCATTGTCCCAAGCATTAAACCCTAGCTTTCCAGGCTTGGTTGGCGCTGCAGATTGGGTCGGGGAAAACGCGATCCAACCCGCACAGGAATATCATTCGGTATTAGGCAATCCCGACAGGTTCGACAAAGGCGTAATCCAAATACGTCCACAGCGGGCCGCAGCATCCCATTTTTCAACATTAGAGAATGTCGCGATTAGATCAGTAGGCCGCGCATTGGAAGCGGTCTACCGATAAGAGCAAAACGAAGGCTGCTTTTCACAACTAGGGTGCAGTACAATCTTCTCACCGCGATCCACGGCTTTTATCTGGGCCTGACGGGCAACCTGACGGGTCAAAAATTTGGTCACAGGTTTTTCAAATCTCACATAGAGAAACAATCCCGCCAGATGGGATATCACAAGACCAGCCAACGCCACCGCCAGAACTGCGCCCATGCTATCAAGCAAAATGCCGCCAGCCTGCGCCAGCTTCTCTACGATTTGCAAAACCATGCTATGGCTCAAATAAACGGCATAGCTGGAAGCACCCAAAGTGGCCCATACCCGCCCCGAAAGTTGTGCATGGCTTCGTTCACACAACATAGCGCCCATCACGATCATCGTGGCCGGTACCCCAAACTGAATGACCCGCATAGGCATCAACTGTTCAAAGTATTCCGGCTGCGCTCCTAAAATAAAGATACCTGCCCCCAACCCAAGAAGACCAAACCCCGTCCAGCGATCCCAATCTGAGGCAGACGAATTGATCCACCACTGGGCGATCAACACCCCTACCGCAAATTCAATAAGAATTGGGTTTGTGTAAAATTGCGCCAGTAAGTTCTGTGGCTGAACAAGCTGGCCCCCTCCAACCAAAAACAAGATCGCAAGCACCAAAACCCAGCTGCGCGAGGGTTTAGGCACCCAAATGAGAAGGGCGAACATAGCGTAAAAGAACATCTCGTAATTCAACGTCCATCCAACACCCAAAAGGGGCATCATTGGACCGTGAGACCGCTCAAACGGGATAAACGCCATGGATTTAAACCAATTCAAGAGGGTACCATCGGCGCCGTGAATACCAACAGGTGACAGCCCCGCCAGAAGCATCAAACCCGTCACCGTGATAATTGCCCAATAGGCAGGCACGACCCGAAAGGTACGTCGCATAACGAACCCTTTGAAATCAGGCCTGCGCCGCGCCTCAGACAGGGCGATCACCACCCCGGAAAGCACAAAGAAAATATCAACGCCCGCTGCACCGATCTGAATTGAGTGTACCGAAGGCCATTGATGGCCGAGGACCCCGCGCAAATGATGTGCAACAACCAATGCTGCTGCCGCTGCGCGAAGAGCTTGTAAATTGTGAATTATTGCCATGGGGGTATCTTTCTCATCTATGAGACATTACATTTTTAGATGGTGTCGAAATAAAATGAACAATAATTTAATTTCAAAAAAAATTTAAAAAGTTGTTAATAAATACACATGGCAAATCTCCTCCTAAATGCGCGTTTTCTGATGCGCGCACCAACAGGTGTTGACCGCACCGCCACTGAGCTCATTCATGCATTGCTGAATGAAGGCATCCCCAGCGGCTTTGAGGGGGTGCGAGCTCTGCGCCCTGCTGGGAAAATCGCTGCACGCGAAACACGCCCTCAGGCGCTTTTGGACATCACAGACGCGTCCACTTCCCGCTACAGCGGACAGATCTGGGAACAAACCACCCTCGCCCGTGCCCGCCGCGATGAATATCTGCTGTCCTTGTGTAATATCGGTCCAGTGCTGCGCAAACGTCAGGTCGTGATGATCCATGACGCTCAGGCCTTCCGCCAACCGGAAAGCTACTCAACCGCGTTCCGCATCTGGTACCAAAACCTGCAACCCCGCATTGCCCAAAAAGCTGCAATGGTATTGACCGTGTCAGAATTTGCACGCCGTGATCTCGAAGCCTTTGGCGTTGTACCAGCGGGCAAGGCCCGCGTTATACACAATGGCGCGGACCATATTTTGCGCATCACACCAGACCCCCAAACACTGGCCCGCCATGGCCTCACATCGAGGCGGTATTTCCTTGCTTTGGGCAGCCTTGCTCCCCATAAAAACTTGCCAATGCTGGTTCGTGCGGCGCGGATGCGTAAAGACAAGTCAGTTCCTCTGGTCATTGCGGGCGGAGGCAACGCGCGTGTATTTGGCGACAATGGCATTGAGCCTTCCGATGATGTGCGCGTCTTGGGTCGTGTTAGCGATGCCGAATTACGCAGCCTCTATAACAATGCAACTGCGCTTGTTTTCCCGTCCCAAACCGAAGGCTTCGGCCTGCCCCCTGCCGAAGCAATGTTCTGCAATTGCCCCGTCATTGCCAGCACGGGCGGCGCCATTCCCGAAGTCGTCGGAGATGCGGCGGTATCGCTTGACCCAAAGGACATAGAAGGCTGGCGCGATGCCATGACCCAACTGGCCGATGACAAAGAACTGCGCCAATCCTTGTCTTTAGCGGGCCAAGATCAGATCGCCCCCTTCACATGGCAATCGGCAGCCCGCAAGCTTGCGAACTGCCTAAAGGATTTACCCACATAGGTGGCTAGCCAATGTTGACGAAACCCGTCGGCGCGGCAAACTCCCACTCACTGGGGGTGCTGCGCAAGATGGCGCCGTTTGCATCCGTCGGAGAGAGACCCACCGCCGGCAGAATCTGCCCAGCAAGGCCAGTACAGTCTAGCCCACCACTTCCTGTCGCCGGATCGGCAGAAGCGTTATTGTTCCAGTCCCCAGTACCGTCACCGCGCACCCAGAACAGACCCGCATCAACATCCACAGCAATCTGGTAGACATCTGCACTGCTTGGCTGCGCCCCAAGCGAAACTGACCCGCCTGTGTATTGGATGTTTGAAAACAACCACCCCACCTTGTCCGTACCGTTTGCACCACCGCCAATCGGAACAGCCGGATTCGCGATGCCAGCAAAGCTCACTGTGCCGATCCGCTCGATTTCAAAATACCGCTTGCCGTCCGTCATTACCGTTGACCCATACGCATAGCGATTGGCGCCAGCGGTGTTCATCACCTGCGTCCCGTTGTTGGAATAGGTCAAAATGTTCGGCGAATTTGTCTCGTCCCAACCAGATGACACAACTGGCGCAGAAAGACCGATAACCCCTACCGCGGCGCTATCCTCCAAAATCGCGTAAACATCAAAGTCACTTCCCGCAGGAATGCCGCTGAACGTCACCGTCAATGCCGCGCCAGGTGCATGTAGCCCTGTGAACGTCTCAGACTGCGCAGCGATGATACCACCGCCACTGCCTGCAACAATTTCTGACGCGCTAGGTGCAGGGCTGCCTGAGGTAACTGCAACCATGGAAACGGTCCCCACATCTGTTGTGGTCAGATCCAGCGTCACACTGCCGTCGGTGACCGCTCCTGCGATCATAGATGTGATGACGGGCACAGGCGCTACCAATCGCGCGGAACTGAAACCGTCAGCCCCTTCTAGGGTCTGCAACGCAGTCGAAATGGCCGCGCCAATCTGCGCCATTTGAGACGCGGTCAAATGAACATTGGATCCATTCGTCAGATCATGGCCAACAAAATAGCGGTTATCATGACCAACACCTGTATCCGTTATGGTGCCAGTGATATCCACATGCCAGCGGCACAGCCCCGCCAACTCAGCATTCAGCGCTGCGGTGTAGGGATCATTATCGCTGCCCCCATTACGTGACAACTGAATTAAAAACCACGGAGGCTGCGCACCCATCTGTGCTTCATCAAATGCATAAACCGCTTCGAACTTTGCAGCGTATCCAGTGATATCGTCATGGGTCAAATCCGCCAAATCGCGGGGCGTATTTGTGTTTGCCTCACCTTGCCACCACACTTTGGCTTGGTAGAAAACCGGATCGGCTGAGGCCGCAACATCGGCGCGTAGCTGGCGGCGTCCGTAGATCTTGTTTTTCCAAACACTTGCGGCATTCACCGGCTGGAACTCATCGATATGCTGGCCTGAGGTAGACGCCTTGAACAGCCATGTCTCCTCTGCGGCACCCCACAATGTCGCGTCATCCACAGCCTTCAAAATCCCGTAGGTCGGGCAAACCTCACCAGAAGAAGCCCCAACGTTCAGCTCCCCCTGCCGACCTTCAATCCCTTCAATGGTCTGGCCTAACGGCACCAACACATAGTCCTGCTGCACAACTTGGGTCGATGTCGTTCCCAGCCCGCTGTCGATGCCAAAGGCTTTGATGGACGGGTAGGTCTTATGCTGCTCAGGCGCCAAATCATCTACAGAGTTGAAACCAACGATGTTCGATTGACCTTCGGCTTCTAGAAATGCCACCCCTTGCGTGACTACAGCTGCGGCCGCCACAGTCACCGCAAGCGTACCTGTGTACGTCACGCCCGAAACATCGGCTGCGACCTCACATGAACTCTGCCCGACCTCGCTGGGGGCACCGCTGATGACGCCTGCAGCCGACAACACCAACCCTGCAGGCAACGTACCTGTTTCTACAACAAAGCCCGTCGCACCAGTGGGGAATTCCGCCGCCACATCACGCGAAACCGCGACACCCTCTGTTGCGGCCAAAGGCCCTAGAACAACGGGATCAGGATCAACAGGATCTGTCGGCGGCACGGGATCGCCAGTGCCATCAGTGATCAAGTCATTGCCGACAGCCTCGACCAAGATCATGTTGCGTTGCGCTGACAACGCCGTCACCCGCGCGCCGATCACATACCCCAAATCGGATTCTGCGACGACATAGCTGGTGCCCGCCGCGTCAGGGATGGTCTTACCGCCGCGCATCCAACTAAAGCTTAGCGAAGGGGTATCGGGCCAAACGCCCGCCGACACAGTAAGCGTCTGCCCAACCTCAAACACACCCGAAATTGCAGGCATTTCCAACAGCTCAGGCAACCCTTGTGTCACGACGGTAGATGATACAGTGAACCGCCCACGGCGTTTCAAAACATCCGCATCCTCGCCACGCTGCCAAAGGGAATATTCAATCTGCCCTGTTTTAGGGACTGCTGCCAGAACCTCTGAGGGGAAGGTGATTTGGGTTTCACCGCTGGCCTGTATGACAGGCATCGATTCAGTAGTGCTTTGAATTGCAAAAACATATTGCGTGTTGGCCAAGCCGCCAATCACGTCAATTTGCACCCCTTCCCCTTGATAGACTTGAATTTCCCTCGACATCCAAGCGTCGGATATTTCAATGCGTACTGTCCGGACCATCTGTTTTTCCTCACTATTGATCGATGGTCCTTCTTTCAGGGTTTGTTTAACGGCCGTTAACCCATGCGAACGCTAAATCCCGTTCGAGGCAACAGATCCGGCATCCGCCCCGCTATTTCGCGGCATCTTCCCCCGTGTTGGTGGCTTTGATACGCACGATGACCGTATCACCAGGCAGCAAGGCGCTCTCAAATGCTAAATCTTCGGGTCGGGGCGTGGGTTGCGCGGTTCGGTTCCGGATAATATCAAATTCAAAATCAAGGGTTTCTGTCTCCATCAGGGCCAACATGCTGCTGCCTCCCAACAGGGCCGATTCCTCAACCTGTCGTGCGTATCGCAGCCGCAAATCCTCCAGCTTGATCTTCGCCTCCTGAAGCGCGCGCAAGGTTGTATCGCGACGATTTCCTAAAAATTGCGCTCGGCTTCTTTGGGTATCACCTGTTGCGCGCACCGCCGCCACCTTGGCTGACTCTAGCTCCAACGCGCGCGATCGTGCGTCCGCATCGCGTTGTTCGGCGGCCAAAGTCCGCGATGCCGTTTGCAAACCACGCTCTTGCAACGCCCGCGCATTCTCAAGATCTTCGGCCACAGATTTCAGGATCTCGTCCTGTACCGCAATACGCGCATCAAACAATTCAATCTGTCCCGCAATCGCTTGAATTTCTTTTTCAAAATGCGCCAGAGTTTCTGTTGCACGGGCACGGTCTGTTGCCAAAATTAGCAGCTCTCCCGCGCGCATATCTTCCAAAGGAACCGCGTTGGGAATTGGAATTTGGCCGATATCGGCTGCGTTCAATACGAATTCAGGCTCATCCCCCAAGACGGCCTCAAGCCGTTTAATTTCCATAACTGTGGCTGCCGCCTCTAGATTGAGGTTCCGCAATTGCCCCTCAACCTCAATGCGCGATCTTTCAACCTCGAATTTGGAAATCCCACTGGGTTGCGCGCCCCCTGACAAAGCCAAAGCCGCAGCAATTGTTGTGCCAGGCAGAAAGTCAAACCGCCCAGGTTGGGCCACATCCCCCGACACAACGATCGGGGCATAGGCCAGCAAAGACACGCTAACCACTGGATCAAGAAACAGATCCGCCTCATGGATCGCCGCCGCAAGCAGCTTCTCTGCTTCATCCAACGTTTGGCCTGCAATTTCCACACCGCCAACGCTCGGCAGTCGGACTTGCCCGTCCAGATCGACGATCACCCCTTCAGGGCGGCCCTGTCCCATATAGGCAACCTCAATTCGGTCACCCGTAATCAACCGATAAGGATCAGCCGCTACCGGCACACCCAAAAGGAAGCCCGCAACCGAAAAAATAAATGCGGTCATCATGGCGCTTTTCTTAATTTGCATTTCACTATCCATATTCAAAATATACCAGCACGATAGGCGGAATTAAAATTATTGTGCAAACAGCATTTTGGAAAAAGGGGCGTCTATTGATTAATTTAGCCCAAGGGCGATAATATGATGAAACAGGCGTCAGATAAAGCGCCGTTATTGTACCCCTTCTAGGGTTTGAGATTTCTGCATGGCATTTCGTCTTCCCCAAAAACCAGTTCCACAGGCGCCGCTGGCTCCAGCCGCACCGTTTTATGCCATTGGCGACATTCACGGGCATGCAGATCAACTGATCGCGGCCCTTCGGCTGATTGATTCCCACAATCGCCCCGCGCCCATTCTCTGTTTGGGCGATTATATCGACCGTGGCAGTCAAAGCCTGCAAGTGTTAGCGCGGCTTCAGCACGAAGAAACCACCCGCGGCACGGACCGTTTCATTTGCCTTTTGGGCAACCACGAAAAAATGCTTCTCGATTGTCTGGATGATCCGAAACAACACTTGTGGAAATGGATACGCGCTGGCGGCTCGGACACCGCAGGCGAGCTGGGCCTACAGCCTCCGCCGCCCAATGCACCCGATGACGACTGGCGCGCGTTTGCCATAGAGATGCGCACAGCGCTAACGCCTCGAACGCTTCGCTGGCTCCAAAAACGGCCCTACAAATGGCAAAGCGGGAATATCCTTGCGGTACACGCAGGCGCTGATCCCGCCACCCCGATTGACACGCAAAACGACAAAACATGCCTCTGGGGCCACAAAGATTTCCTTACCTGCGCGCGCAAGGACCAATGCTGGGTGCTGCACGGCCATACGATCGTGCAAACCCCCACATCCGAAAAGGGCCGCATTGCGATTGACACGGGCGTGTACAAAACCAAACGCCTGACCGTCGCCTATATCGAGCCAAAAAAAGTGTCCTTCTTTGAGGTTTAGGAAAACCGCCCCACAAGCGCCTCATGCGCGGTGAAGCACTTTTCGGCCAACGCATCTGGCACACCTATGATCGGCGCAAGCGTGGCGGGCATTGGACGCGCCTCTATTCGGGTGTGCTTGGCGCTTTGCGTGGGATCGCCGCCGCCGCCCTTTTGTGTTGCCTTATGGCTCTTGTAGGCGTTTTCGAGACTGGGCCGAAGACCCAGCCATTCGCCAATTTCCGGCACCCGCTCATCAGGGTTTTCCAACAAATGCTCCGCCGATAGGCCCAAACGGTTTTCAGCCCGAAAGCTGTCCCAAAGCACAGCAAGTCTTTCTAGACGCTCTGCATAATATAGCGCGGCCCCCTCAGGCGTGCTGACCGTTTCCATCCCCGTTTTTTCCGCAAGCTTTTGAATAGATAGAATACTCGGCGAGGGGTGGCGGACCAAAAACAGTGCTTTCGCATCATAGAACGCGCGCGGCGCTTCGACATCCAAATGGGTGTGCAAAACCTTATCAAAGAGGTATTTCGCTGACAGCGGCAATGCACGTCGCAACGCCAAATTCACCGCCACTTGTCCAGGGGCGTGGGCGGCATCATGTGGCACATGCGTTTCGCCATACCCCGCAACCGCCTCGTGGCTGCACAGGACATTCGACATGGCCGTGGTTGCTGAACGCATATGGGACAACACCAGTATCATCCGATCATAGCGCGCAGTGGGATACCCCCCTGCCATCGCCTGAGCAGCCCCTCTTTTAAGCCCGTCACGTAGTGCATTTTTCACGTCAATCACTTCAGATCACCCCGATCAAGCTTGCTTCATTGCGCTGGTTTGAGAACATCAGAACCCGCATCGCGCAGCCTTATGCGCAACTGTCCCATATCCCCAGTCATCGTGTCATTCTTATCTAAAACCACAGACACCGTATCGCCTGGCACGGTAGGCACCACCGTGAATTTCAAAACCGTGTTGCCTGTGGCAATCTGGCGGTCAATCACCTGCCCGTTATGCTCTAGACTTACGCCGACACCGTCACTTCCTTGGCCTTTCATGTTCACTCCCACCTCTGCTTCCAATGCGTGGTGGTCGTTAACATTGTATTGATGGACCAACGCCATCGGCTGCCTGTGACGTGCGCCAAGAACAAAACCGCGCCCATGAAGCAGCCCTCCTTTGCCATCTTGGGCACAAAGATACGGGAACCATGGCACATTCCGTTCCTGCTGACCGGCGCATGTGATGAACTCGACCTGATCTTGCCCAACCCTAAAGAACCGATCAAACCCTTGCGCATCACCATCGTGCGCCACAGACCCTTCTGGCGGGAAATCAAACTGATGATAACTGTCTGCAACCAAATTCAACGGCCCCAATTCTAGATCCCTGTCTAGATCCAGATCCCGCCCCGATGATTTCAGGACCAGCACCCGCTTTTCTTCCAATTCAGGAAGGGAAGAGCGAACGCGCGTATCGGCCCATAAGACCTCCAAATCCCCCCGCAGCAACGACACCGTTCGCGGCGCCCCCCAAAGCACGGCAAGCTTGCCATCAAAAACACATCCCCACGTAAAAGGATCGGGGCGGTAAAGCTGAACATCGCGTTCAGACGCCACAGTCTGCGCCGCCAAATAGGCCCGCCCAACGGATGTCATTCTCATGTCCTCACGAAACAGCGGCGCATAGCCGTCACCCCGCGCGCGCAACGGATACCAAACCGCGCGGCTGACGCCTGACATGGCCATTGTGCAGTACATCCGCCAGAACTTGTCAGGGGCATCTGCAAAATCGGTTGTGCCAAATTCGGTCATCTCAATGTCTAAACCCGCCATATCCGGATGGCGGCGCAGGATCTCAATTTGACGGGGCAGCTGCTCGGCTTGGCTGGTATAAGGATGGATCGTCACCGCATCCATATGCGCCGCTGCGCCCTGATCTAGCAATCTCCAAATATATCCTGCAGCGATCGAATGGGTGGCTGCGCCCAATATTCGACGCCCCTGCACCGCGGGCTGTTTGGCAATCTCGGCCAGATACTTTGCATAGAGATCAGCACGTTGCAACGGCGATAGCGCTTTGACCGGCCCTTTGACAAAGCTCTGTGTGTTAAATTCATTGCCCACTTCAATCGCTGGAAGTTTGGGAAAAGCTGACGCGACACTGGCTACATGTTCGGCGAAGGCATGGATCCCTTGCGTGGTCTGAACGGTCACACCGCCTTCGAAATCAGGGTGCTGCGGAAAGACAATCACCGACCCTACCAGCGCCGTATTCTGCAAAAGCTCCCCCACAGCGCTGCGCTGTAGCGCGCCTTCATGCCCCGTCGATTCGTCATCAATCTGAGACCAGATGGTACCATCCCGAAGATCGGATATTTTGGCCGATTGTATCGCTGTTAGCTGCTTTTTGTGGAACCCGAACTGAAATTCGGAGGATGCGCCAACCACAGGTGCCTTGCCTATATCTACGTCCCCGTATGACGCCCCCCCAGCCATTACCGACAGTAGGAACGTACAAAGGGCAATCGTGAAAACCTTCACTCCGCACTCCTCAAAATTGGCACATATCAGCACACATGCGCAGTGTCGCGGCTTTCTGGAACCCCGTCAAAGTCACACCCCTAAAAAGCATCAAATTAAACTTGCGCAGCACGCAATTGAATTTGCAACTCAATATAATTGCTCGATTAGATGTCACAAATTTAAATACCGCACAAAAATTGGACGAGATAAAATTACGTCGCAATTAAATTTCATTAACTTATTGAAATGAATGACTTTCGAAAATATTGCGCACAATTCCTTAAAACAAGGGCCACACCTATGCATTGACACATTTTTTCCGTAACTATATTTGTCGCCTAGTATCATATTTTTGATATCACGATTCTACCGACTATTTTATCAAATTCTCAATTTAAACCTTTAATAGATTTAGCGACTGATCGCACTCATCACGTTAATCTATTATCAAAAACAGTTAATATCTTGATAACCTGAGGGGAAAATAAATGCCTATTAATTTCACAAACGTTATTGGTTCCGGCGCCGACATCGACACATCCGGCATCGACGCGACACCAACACGTATCCTTGCATCTGATCAGTCAGAAGCAATTCGCACCGGCGGCGTAGAAAGCGTTGTTCGGGCTGGTGGCGGCGATGATGAAGTCTTTGCCAACCACGGCCGCGATACCGTTTACGGCGGCACCGGTGACGACTACATCGACGGCCAAGGCTCAAATGACTCGCTGCGCGGTGGCGATGACAATGACACGATCCTTGGCGGTGGTGGCAACGACAACATCATGGGCGATTCCGGCGACGACTTGATCATTGGCGGCAACGGCAACGACATTCTTTTTGGCGACACGGGACACGGTCAAAAAGACGGAACAGTTGGTGCTGATACCTTCCTATTTGACCAAGACGATGGACAAGACCGCGTTCTTGATTTCGTTTCCGGCATTGATGACGTTGTTTTGTCTGGCGACACTGTTGCGCTGGACGGTTCTGACGCTGATTTCTCGCTTTACTTTAACGGCATCAGCACAATCGTGACCTATTTCGACACAACTATCACCTTTGTCCAATCGGAACTGACAGCGGCTGATTTTACTTTCGAAGTATAAATCCCGCATAAAAAAATCTGCTTGGGCAAATCACCCAAGCAGATTGATTTTTAGAATATTGGCGCCAGCCATACGCATTTTGTTCAGCCTTTTCCGCGCAACGCTTTCCATATGAAATAATTTACCTACAATACAGGTTTATGCAGTTTCTCACCACGACACCCTTGGCGTTTATTTTATTCGGTGGAATTTTAGCGCTGGGGCCTGTTCGCGGTCTGTGGCTATTTTTCTTCACAATGCCCCTTGGTGCTGCAGCTGCCCTGAATCTGTCTGGGCTTGGATCGCTTGCTTTGACTGACTTCTGCGTCATTGCCCTATGGCTTTCTATTCTTTGGCGATTTACCAGCATGTCCCAGATATTTTGGACGCTAAAGCTCGGCCAACCTGGTCTACCGCTTTTGCTTCTTATGTGCGTGGGCACTATTTCAGCCATCTTCCTACCTAGGATGTTCTCCGGCCTTACAGAGATTTTCATCTTGGCAAAGCGGGGTGACACGGCGGCCTCTGTGTTGATCCCCCTACAGCCCGTTGGGGCAAACATTAATCAAATGGCGAGACTGATTATTTCCGCCTCCGCATTTGTGTTATTCGCCACAGTGTTTCGAAAACATGCGGGTAACCAACACATCATCCGCGCCGTCACCATCGCAAGTTTCTTACATATCTTCTTATCCGTCGCCGACCTGACGTCCCATGCGATCGGCTTTCCCGAGGCGCTCAGCTATATCCGCACCTCCGCCGCCAACATGTTAGACAACCAAATCATGTTGGGCATCAAACGGATGTCTGGCGGTTTTCCAGAGCCCTCAAGCTATAGCTATTATACAATTGGGCTTTATGCATTCTGGCTGACCTATTGGTTTCGTTCAAAATCATCAAAAGGCGGAGGCATTATGGCCATCGTGATGGCGCTTTTGTTGATCCGCTCTACCTCCACCTCTGCCTTTGTCTGTCTAGGGACCTTCACCGCCCTGTTTTTTTCAGCACATTTTGCAAGCATAGCCCGCAACCGGCATGCATTTCTGACCTATTTGACGATAGGCTTTGTCACCCCTATTTGCATTGCCGCCTTTGTTCTGGCCTACAACTTCGTGCCCGCCCTTCAAAGCCTGTTGGATCACATCCTTTTCGATAAAGCATCCAGCGCCTCAGGCGTTGAAAGGATGAGCTGGAACACCCAAGCGTTAAAGAATTTCTATGAAACCTACGGGCTGGGCACGGGTATCGGTAGCGTCCGATCGTCAAGCTGGCTTACGTCAACGCTGGGCAGCATGGGGATTATCGGACTCGGTCTATTTTTATGGTTCATCGTTCAGTGTTTTTTGACCAAATCCGCCCCAAAGGACCGAAACACTCAGACGACGATCCTTGCTATTGCATTACAAAACGGGGCTGCGGGCGTCTTTTTGCAATCTTTGATCACCAAACCCTACCCGAACCTCGAGGTCCCCTTCTTTGCCATGCTGGGAATTGCAATCGGCTTGCTTGGCTATCAGGCACGGCAATCGGTCGCTGGCGCCCCCGCGCCTACCGTTTACCCAAGAGCGGCATTGCTTTCTGCTCACCCCAAGTAACGCGATCTTGTTTAATATTCCCCGTCGATATTTTGCCAGCCCAGACCAATGGCCACATTCAACCGTGCCCATGCACGTGCATTCGACCATTTGGCATTAATTAACTGCAGCTCGGACTGTGTCAGACTGTCTTCAACATCAAGAACGTCAACAAAAGTGATTGCCTGCAGACGAAAGGCCTCCATTGACAATTCTGCCACATCGCGGAACTTCGAGGCTGCGTTGTTCAAGGCAGCAACTTGTTTGTCAGTATTGTTCAGCTCGGCCAGCCCCAATTGCACCTCCTCAATGCTGACCAACACGGTATCTCGCCACATCAACTCAGCCTCCAATGCACGCGCAACAGCCAGATCCTTGCCCGCAACGCGCGCAGCCCGCCCAAACACAGGCACAGACAACGTAGGCCCAAAGGACAATGCCCCCCCCTGCGTGGCCGTTAACTGCCCATTCAACCGTAGAGAAGGATACAGTTGAGCCTCAGCCACACCAACTTGGGCCACCGCCGCGGCAAAGGCCGCTTCAGCCGCCCGAACATCGGGCCGGTTTTTCAGCAACGCAGCAGGCACCCCCGGCGAGATATTTTGCGGCGGATGGGGCTGCGCCCTACGGCGCGACAACGTTTTTTGCATTTCCTCGTAAGGCTGCGCCAACAATGTAGAAATCCCCAAAATCGCTTCGATCTGACCTTGCTGTGAGGCGGGCACATCTGCACGTTTCAGCTGCAGCTCTGCCTCCGCACGTCGCAATGTCAGCTTGCTCTCATGTTGCAGGTTTTCACGTCTGCGAACCGCCGATACAACTTCTATTTCATTGGCAATGGACCGTTGCCGCAACCTTTCCAGAGCCTGAAAATATCGCAGATCGGAATAGCTATTCACCAACTGTAGCTGCAGGGCAAGCTGCGCCGCCGCCGCTTCGAAAACGGCAGTGTTGACGCCTGCTGCCGCTGCTTCACGCCTTCTGCGGTTTTCACCAAACAGATCCAGCACAAACACCGGCTCTGCCTCGATGATAACAGTATCCGAAGACCTGCCACCAGACGCCCCAACATAGGCTTGTCCGCTGACTGAACCCGACAATTGCGTCAAAGTGCCAGAGCTTCGCAATTGCGCGCGGGCCTGTTCAATGCGTGCGACCGCAACTTTTAGCTCCAGATTTTGCGATAGCGCGCGCGCCATCAGCTCATCCAGAACCGGATCATCCAACCCTTTCCACCACTGCGCCCGCGCGGCATCTTCCAATGCATCCTTCCCCTGAAACGAGAAAGACGTCTGCAAAGGAATGTCCGGCCGCCGAAAGTCTGGCCCAACGGCGTCACATCCGGCAACGCATAAAGCCACGGCAAAAATTGCCGAAACGGATTTAATCATTTTTCTACCAATCAACTGCCCGAGGTTTCTACGCCCTCAGAGGCAAATTATAATAACAAATTAAAAACGATACTTTTACAGGCGTAATAATTAAACATAAATCAAAACGTTGCGATATATCCACAAACCAATATTGGGATAGCGAATAAATTCGGGGGCATAAAATCAAAAGTAAATAAATCAGAGAGATTCAAAAGTTCTCAGATCTACCCTGCAGGGCACTGATCTGGCGGAATTTTATCAGCGACGTTTACCTGATGTTAACCGCATCTCACTATTTTCCAACTTTACCAACAGCGGCAGCGTGACTTCCGCCCGTTCCTGATCTATGATCACTTCATGGGACAACAGCGAAACACTGACACCTCAGGGAAGGGCGACGCCCACACCAACCATGCTTTTGGCAGCCTGCTCATTGCAGCGCCGCTTTCTTTGCTTGCGACGATCTCTCTGATTTATTCTACAGGACTGTCGGGATGGTTTTTCATCCCTCTCTATGCTGTTCTCGGGGCTGTATTCGTCTTTGGCTTAACAGCTCTCAGCTTTCTCACAAACTCAAAGCACCTTGCTTCACGAAATTGGCCATCCCCCTCAGAAGGCGGTTTGAAAACCAACTTTGGAAAGCGCCGCATTAATTCCCAGAGCAAATGACTCCTCGCTAAAACATGCTGCCCGCTGAACGCATGCTTCTGGACCATTCTGCGCCAATTTTGAGCCCTCAAATATTTCAACCGCCTGAACAAGCGCGCTGACTGATTGTTCTTTGAAAAACAGGCCGGTTTCCCCATCCACAACAGAATCCAAAATCCCCCCGCGGCCATAGGCGATGACGGGACGGCCCGATGCCATGACCTCAACCGGAACAATCCCAAAGTCCTCTTCTCCTGGGAAAATCAACGCACGACACCGTGCCATATGGTCTTTCAAAACGTCAAAAGGAACCTTTCCCAAGAATTTCGTCTTCGGACCAGCAGCTGCTTTTAACGCCTTAACCTGATCATCTGGTCCGCCAATTACCACCAGCGGCTTGTCCAAGCGCTTGAATGCTTCTACCGCCAGATCCGGCCGCTTATAGGGGGCCAATTCCCCCGCCCAAAGATAGAAGTCGCCCAAATCCTCGGGGGCAACCGGCGCAAAATCTTCTACTGCAACGGGCGGCGCAACAACATCCGACTCCCGACGCCAGTATTTTTCGATGCGCTTCGCGACAAAGTTTGAGTTGGCCACAAACCCATCCACCCGCTGCGCACTGGTCACATCCCATTGCCGCAACGAATGCGCCATCAAGGGCATCGCCGCGCGGGTCAAAAACCCTGCCCCGTTACGGTAGACATGGTATTGATCCCACAAATACCGCATGGGCGAATGGCAGTAACACAAATGCGGTGCGTCAGGCGGCGCAATGATCCCTTTGGCTGGCCCCGCCTCTGACGAAATCACCAAGTCATACCCTGACAGGTCCAGCTCCTCTAAGGCGCGGGGCATGAAGGGCAGGTATTTTTGGTACATTTTGCGGGCGAACGGCATGCGTCCCACGCGCGTTTCAATGATTCGATGGCACGTCAGGACCGATGATAATTTCGCGGGATCCGCCACATGCGTATAAATATCGGCCTGCGGAAACATACGGCACAGCGCCTCAATGACCTTTTCTCCGCCGCGCATCCCCACAAGCCAATAGTGGATAATCGCCACACGGTTTTCGGAAACAAATTTCTCATTCATAAAAAGCGTCCAGTTGATACCGCAGGGGGGATACAGGTCAGAAAATTAGCCCTTCTAAGCGATCATTTTATTAAAGAGCTTGAATTACAATTCGTAAATCTATGCGGTTATTTCAATTTTATGCAAGCTAAGCCCACCTATGAGTGGTTATTTTTTCCCTCCCTTTGATCCAACAGCATTTTTTTGCCCCAATGATTTGCAGCCGGCAGTGTTGGCGCCCTTATCTTCGGCCTTCATCGGTTCATCACGGCTTAAACAAGAAGCACCAAGATCGCATATTATTTAGGCGATAGGTTTTTATCAATTTTTAGGAGGAAAATAGAAATAGACGGGCCTTTTTCCTCAATGCCAAAAATTGATTATTTATTGTTAATAATAATATCTGGCATTTAGAGACTTTTCATTTTTCCGCCTTAGTCTTGTCTATTCACCGCCATGGTCGTAGCCGAATTCTCCTGAATGCCAAAACTGCAGGCATTTGATCCATTACGCCGACGTCAACCTCTTTGATGTCGCCCTGAACAGGTAAGGCCAAACCGTGAGTACATCAGAAAATTCGCCAAAAACAATTACCGCCACTGGCTTCTCCGACCCCAATACACAAGGCCAATGGTATTTTGATCGGCAATACTCAAACATGCAGATCAACGCCGAGGCCGTTTGGGAAGATTACACCGGCGAAGGCATTGTCGTGGGGATTGTAGATAGCGTCATTAATGCCAGCCACGCCGATCTGGATGACAATTACAATGCCGATTTGGACCGTGACTTGGCCAAGCAAAATGACGACCCCGAATTTCTGGCCAGCGAATTACCCAGTGCTCATGGCACATATGTTGCAGGCGTCATCGCGGCCGAATACGCAAACGGTGTGGGCGGGCGTGGCATTGCGCATGGCGCAGAAGTCACTTCCTTTGCACTGGATTTCACCCGAGACGATACCATTTCCCAAACCAACCGTGGGCTTGCACTGGGCCATACAGTAGATGTGTTGAACAACTCTTGGAGCTACACAACCGCCTTCTCTGATCGGGTCACACCGGGAACAGACGGTTACACAGCCCTGCAATCTGCGGTCGAAACTGGCCGCGATGGGTTGGGCACGGTGGTGGTATTTGCCGCCGGCAACACGGGGACCTCGCAGTCGTCAAATTACCACGGGTTCCAGAACTCTCCTTTCACCATCGCCGTTGCTGCGGTGGAAGAAACGGGCGACATCGCCATTTACAGCTCTCTTGGGGCGAATGTTCTTATTTCCGCGCCGGGAACGGATATCTTGACCACCTATGCTTATGCAGGTGTGCGTGAAGTTTCCGGCACCTCCTTCGCTGCTCCTGCCGTTTCTGCCGCTGCTGCCCTGATATTAGAGGCGAACAATGATCTGGGATACCGCGATGTGATGGAGATCCTTGCCCTCTCCGCGACCGCAGAAAATCTTGGGTCGGATGCGCGGGATGGTCTGGGCTGGGTGACAAATGGCGCCGATAATTACAACGGCGGCGGCATGCATTTCTCTGACAGCTACGGGTACGGCTACCTCGATGTGCTGGCCGCGACCCGCCTTGCAGAAACATGGGGCACACAACAGACATTCGAAAACCTAGCAACGGCTAGCGTAACAGAAACCTATACAGATCAGGTTCTTAGCGCAGGTACAAATGATCACGTCCAAGTCACCGTAACGGTTGAAGATGACATTACTTTAGAAACGGCCCAGCTTTCTCTCAAATTGTCGTGGTTCCATTCAAACGACATTGAGATTTTCCTGACCAGCCCAGAAGGCACAGTCAGCCAGTTAACCTATGATTACGAAGCCACAAACGGCGGCGGCGGGTTTTACAACTTTCCCTTCACCACCAACGCATTGTTGGGCGAAAGCAGCGCAGGCGACTGGGTCATCGACATTCACAACCGAAATCCAGAGGCCAGACATTATTCGCGTGATGAACCGATGTCTTCGGCCTTGGATGGCATCGAGCTGTCCTTTACTGGGAACGAACCATCTGATGACGATGTCTACTTCTACAATGACGATTTCAGTTTCTACTATGAGGGCGATGATCTAACGGCCCGTAGCCAACTAACCGATACCAACGGTGGCACCGACACGGTGAATGCCGCGATGGTGACCACAGCAGTCCGCATTGATCTGAGCGGCGATACCGCCAGTGTGATCGCTGGCCGCACGGTTCAGATCGCGCCCGACGTCATAGAAAATGCCTATAGCGGTGATGCAGACGATGTGTTGTTGGGCACAGAAACCTCAAACATTCTGAGCGGCGGGCGGGGCGATGACACGTTGCACGGC
>JBDVSG010000133.1:0-36615 GCA_039967155.1 Sulfitobacter sp.
GCCGAGGTGGATGAGGACGAGACCGTCACCATCTCCGTTCTGGACAACGACTCTGACCCCGACAGCGATCCGCTGACGGTGACAGCTGCGACATCCGATGATGGCACGGTTGAGATCAACGACGACGGCACCATCGACTTCACCCCGAACCCTGACTTCAACGGCGAGGCCGTGATCAACTACACGATCACCGACGGCAACGGCGGGGAAGACACCGCTGAGGTCATTGTCACTGTGAACCCAGTGAACGATGCGCCTGTCGCTGAAGATGATGCGGAGGAAACCGATGAGGGCACTCCGGTTACAGTGTCTGTTCTGGACAACGACTCTGATCCAGAAGGCGACCCGCTGACCATAACGGAAGCGACCAGCCCGAACGGCACAGTTGAGATTAACGATGATGGTACAATCACCTTCACGCCTGACGAAGGGTTCTTCGGTGAAGCCATTGTAAACTATACAGTTTCAGATGGTGAATTGACGGATCCAGCAGAAGTGACCATCACGGTGAATGAAGTTCCTGAGAACTTTGCGCCTGTGGCCACGGACGATACGGCTGAAACCGATGAGGAAACGCCTGTCACCATTGATGTTCTGGGCAATGATACTGATCCAGAAGATGATCCGCTGACCGTGACCGAGGCGACTTCGCCAGATGGCACAGTTACAATCAACGACGACGGTACAATTGAATTCACTCCGAACCCTGATTTCACAGGCGAGGCGGTGATTGAATACACGATCACCGACGGGAATGGTGGCTTTGACGACAGTCGCGTGTTTGTGACTGTAAACAACGCCAATGATGATCCGGTTGCTGCTGATGACTGTGTCGAGACGGAACTGGATACGCCTGTCGTCATTGCGGTTCTGGCCAACGATAGTGACCCCGACAGCGATCCGCTGACGGTGACAGCTGCGACATCTGATGATGGCACGGTTGAGATCAACGACGACGGCACGATCACTTTCACGCCAAACGATGGTTTCACCGGCGATGCGGAGATCAACTATACGATCACGGACGGCAACGGTGGCTTTGACGATGCGGTTACCAAAGTATCGGTTGGGGAAGTGTCCGAGCCGCCAGTCGCAACAGATGATGTTGCGGAAACGGATGAAGACACACCAGTTGTGATCTCTGTTCTGGACAACGACTCTGACCCTGACAGCGATCCATTGGCTGTAACCGAGGCGACATCGCCAGACGGCACGGTTGTCATCAACGACGACGGTACAATCGAGTTCACGCCGAACCCTGATTTCAACGGTGAAGCGACGATTGAGTACACGATCATCGATGGCAATGGCGGCGAAGACACCGCTGAGGTCATTGTGACTGTGAACCCTGTCAATGATGGACCCTTGGCCGAAGATGACACAGCCGAGACACCGTTTGAGACGCCTGTCACAGTTGCGGTTCTGGACAACGACAGTGATCCAGAAGGTGACGAGATCAGCGTCATTGAGGCCTCCAGCCCAGATGGTGAAGTTGTTATCAATGACGATGGCACGCTGACGTTCACGCCAGAAGAAGGCTTCTCTGGTGAAGCGCAGATCAACTACACGATCACCGATGGTGAGCTGACTGACCCTGCGGTTCTGTTTGTTGAGGTCGCCGATGGCGAGACACCGGATGCGGTTGATGATGTGGCAGAAACGCCAGAAGACACGCCGGTTACTATTCCGGTTCTGGCCAATGACACGGATCCAAACTTTGATCCGCTGACCATAACCGAGGCGACATCGCCAAATGGTACGGTTGAAATCAACGATGACGGCACGATCGAATTCACGCCTGATCCAGAGTTCAACGGTGAAACAACCATCACCTATACGATCACGGATCCAGACGGGAACGAGGACACAGCAACCGTTGACGTAACTGTCACACCTGTGAACGATGCGCCTGTCGCTGAGGATGACACCGCCGAGACCAATCAGGATACACCGGTTGTTATCGACGTGTTGGCCAACGACACAGATCCAGAAGGCGATCCGCTGACGGTAACGGAAGCGACCAGCCCAGATGGCACGGTTGAGATCAACGATGATGGTACGCTCACCTTTACGCCAAACCCGGGCTTCAACGGCCCAGCAGAGATCCTCTATACGGTTTCTGACGGGGAAGGCGGCGAGGCACCTGCGACGGTAGAAGTCACTGTTGTTGATGGTATCGTTACAGGTACAGACGGCGATGATCTGATCGACGGTACCTTTGACGAAGACCCTGACGGGGATGTTGTCGACGGTGGTGATGGCTTCTTGCCTGGTGAAGAGCCTGAGGATGACATCATTGAAGCTGGTGACGGCAATGACACCGTGATTGCTGGCGAAGGCGATGATGAAGTTTCTGGCGGCGAAGGCGATGACAGCATCGAGGGCGGCATCGGTGATGACGACCTGTCCGGTGACGCTGGCGATGACACGCTAGAGGGGGGTGAAGGCAACGACACCATCGAAGGCGGCGACGGCAATGACGTTGTTGAAGGGGACGAAGGCGACGACGTCATCGACACCAGCGGCTCTGAACCACGTCCAGATCAAGGCTATCCAGGTGTGTTTGACCCGGATGAAGATCCATCAAACGATCTGGACAGTGTGAATGGTGGCGATGGCGATGACACCATCAGCACCGGTGACGACAGCGACACAATCACTGGCGGTGACGGCAATGATGTGATCGACGCAGGCATCGACGACGATATCGTTGACGGTGGCGACGGCGATGACCGTATTGTTGGCGCCGAAGGCAGCGACAGCATCACGGGCGGCGATGGTAACGACACGATCTACGCCAACAACGACCCTGATCTGGGGCTGGACGCCTTGGAAATCGAAGACGATGGCACCAACCCACTGGGCCCTGATTTGGCACCTGACAACGGTGACGACACGGTCGATGGTGGCGCGGGTGACGATGTTATCTTTGGCGGTGACGACGATGACGTCCTGATGGGCGGCGCCGGCGATGATCTGGTGGACGGTGGCATCGACGATGACATCCTCAGCGGTGGCTCTGGCGAAGATACATTGTTGGGCGGTCAAGGCGATGACAGCCTATCGGGCGGTCAAGACGACGACCTGCTTGAAGGTGGCATCGGTGACGACACCCTGCGCGGCAACCTCGGTGAGGATACGCTGAACGGTGGAGATGACGACGATCTGCTAGACGGTGGTCAGGGCGACGATGTCCTGAACGGCGGCTCAGGCGAGGATACGCTGGAAGGCGCATTGGGTGACGATACATTGAACGGCGACGACGGGGATGACACGATTTTCGGCGGCTCGGGCAATGATCTGATCGATGGCGGCGAAGGCGAAGACACGCTGACAGGTGGCAATGATCGCGACACATTCGTGAATGTGAATGCTGGCGATATCGTTGACGGTTCTGAAGGCGGCGATGACTTCGATACGCTTGATCTGACGGACTCAGCACCTGATGACGGGTATCTCAAAGTCACACTGGACCCGACCAACGAAGAGAACGGCGTGGTTGATTACTTCAACGCTGATGGGTCCGAGGCAGGTCAACTGGTCTTCTCCAACATCGAGAACATCGTCCCTTGTTTCACTCCAGGTACGCTGATCGCGACCCCGAAAGGCGAGCGTAAAGTCGAAGATCTGGAAGTGGGCGACCGCATCATCACCCGTGACAACGGGATGCAGGAAATCCGCTGGGTTGGACGTCGCGAGATGTCTGGCGAAGAGCTCAACGCAAAAGAACATTTGCGTCCGGTTCTGATCCAGAAGGGGGCTTTGGGTAACGATCTGCCAGAGCGTGACATGATGGTATCGCCACAGCACCGCGTGCTGGTGGCCAACGACAAAACGGCCCTCTATTTTGAGGAACGCGAAGTCTTGGTTGCGGCGAAACATCTGACGGATCTGGATGGGGTCGACGTGGTCGAAGTGTCGCACACCAGCTATATCCACATCATGTTCGACCAGCATGAGGTGATCCTGTCTGACGGGACTTGGACCGAAAGCTTCCAGCCTGGTGACATGTCGCTGGCCGGTGTTGGTGATGCGTCCCGTGAGGAAATTCTGGAACTCTTCCCAGAATTGGCCACACGCGAAGGTATCGAAGCCTATGCCGCGGCGCGCAAATCGCTGAAGAAACACGAAGCAAAGCTGATCATCAAGAAAAGCTAAACCCTCGAAAACGAATTCCAAAGGCAGATCCTTAACGGGAACTGCCTTTGGATCACATGTATGCAGCGTCATTTGGGCGTAGTGACCCTAAATGAATAGAAGCGGAGTCGCATGCGGCTTCGCTTTTATTCGTTGTATTGTTTCGTTAAAGAATTCAATGATGAGGTGGTTTTGTAATTGTTTGTAAGATGTTGCGAATTAAGCGTAAATTTTGAAAAATCTTTGTTTCAATTGTGGCTTGTGTTATCGTCGGAATAATCCGCTCAATTTGAGGGCGGCATGTTCATAAAAAGGCTAATTGTTATGGCCACGATTAATGGCACTGACCAAACTGATAGTATTCCAGGTACCGTCGACAGCGATCTGATTGCCGCCGGTAAAGGGCACGACACGATTTCTGGGGGCGATGGGAATGACACGCTTTTGGGGGAAGATGGGAATGACTTCATCTTTGGTGGCGATGGCGCTGACAGCATTTCAGGCGGCGAGGGTTTTGATGACATCTTTGGCGGAGATGGTGATGATATCATCGATGGCGGCACTGGGGCGGACCTGATCAATGGCGGCGCGGGCGCCGACACGCTAAGCGGCGGCAACGCGAATGACATTTTCTATAACGTCGGCGCGGGCGATGTGATCGACGGCGGCGAAGAGGGAAATGCAGATTTCGACCGGATCGATCTTGAGGGCTCGGCGCCTGACGGGGGCAGCTTCAAGGTGGTCTTTGACGCGGATAATCCAGAAAACGGCACAGTCAAATATGTTGGTGTGAATGGCAAAGACGCCGGAAAAATCGTTTTCAAGAATATTGAAAAAGTAGTGCCCTGTTTCACGCCTGGCACCCGCATCGCAACGCCGCACGGCGAGGTGCTGGTCCAAGATCTGAATGTTGGCGACCGCGTTGTGACCCGTGACAATGGGCTACAAACAATTCGCTGGATTGGCAAACAAGTCATGCTGCGCGACGATTTTGAGGACGCGCCCCATTTGGCCCCGATCCAGATCGCAAAAGGCGCGTTGGGAAATGACCTGCCAGAGCGGGACATGATGGTATCGCCCAACCACCGCATGCTGGTGGCCAACGATAAAACGGCGCTCTATTTTGAGGAACGCGAGGTGCTTGTCGCCGCTAAACACCTGACGGGTTTGCCCAAGGTCAGCAAGGTCATGGAGGTAGACACAACCTACATCCACCTGATGTTTGACCAGCATGAGGTCATCTTGTCCGATGGCACATGGAGCGAGAGCTTCCAGCCTGGTGTGCAATCGCTTGCTGGGGTCGGGAATGCGCAACGTTTGGAATTATTCGAGATTTTTCCAGAGCTCACTACCCATGACGGGGTGAAATCCTATGCCTCCGCGCGCCGTAGCCTAAAGGCGCATGAAGCGTCATTGCTTGCTAAGTAGGGCTGTGACGGTTGGCGCGCCAGTTTGCCCAAGCTTCTGGCGTGTCCAAATCGGTGCGGGCATGGTTTTGCGGTAGCGCGATGAACTGGGTCGTTGCGCGGTTTTCTTTTACAAGGACGCTGCCGCCTTGATCGCCCTTCAGGCGCATGAAACCGGCAAACAGTTGGTTGCGAAACACGATCGGGTGGCCTGCGTCACCCGATGATGTCGTGGCCCGCCAAATGGTTTTTTCACTATTTAAATCAACAGATTGTAGGACTGTATTGAGGTCGCTTTCGGTGATGTCGGGCATATCTGCCAGCAAAACCATGGCAGCCGGTGTATTCTGCGGCAATCCCGCGATCCCTGCGCGCAGGCTGGCGTTCATGCCTTCATCGGCGTCTGCAACAGCGATTTTTGCAACCTCAAGCCCTTCCAGCGCATCATAACGCGGATGCGGCGCGCAAGGGAGAGCCACATAAACATCCGCCCCTGTGGCCAGCGCCCGCAGCACTTGTCTGCGTAACAACGGCACCGCATCGATCGGCTCCATCAGTTTGTCACGGCCTTGCATCCGCCGTGACGCACCTGCTGCAAGGACCAGTATCGCGATTTTATCAGGGTCTTGGGTGTCTCGGCTGTGGGGGGGCATTGCGGTGATCCTTTGGCATTCGTAGTGCAAGAGAGCGGATAACCGGTAAGGGGGCAAGCGGTAATGCCCGACCCCAAAGGGTAACATTCCCCCTCCATTTGCAACACTGCGACCGATGTTGTCGCAAAGAGGACATCAGAGCCGCCAAAACAGCGGCACCCTGACAGAAGTTTCATGACCAAGGACGACATTATGCGCACCCATGCTCAGGCCATAATCATCGGGGGTGGCGTTATTGGTTGCTCTATTCTGTATCACCTGACGAAGTTGGGCTGGTCGGATGTTGTGTTGTTGGAGCGCGATGAGCTGACGTCGGGCTCAACGTGGCATGCCGCCGCGAATATTCACGGGCTGCACGATAATAACAACATCACCCGCATCCAAAACTACACGATGGATCTCTATAATGCGCTGGAGGCCGAAACAGGCCAAAGCTGTGGCGTGTTTCAACCCGGCAGCCTGTATCTGGCGCAGACAGAGGCGCGCGAACATCAGCTGCGCTTGCAAGCGGCCAAGGCGAAGTACTACGGGCTCAACTTTCATGAAATCAGCAGAGATGAGGCCGAAAGGTTACATCCTCTGGTCGATTTTGACGGTGTCCGGTGCATCATGTTCGAACAATCAGGCGGTAATGTTGACCCCTCAGGTGTGACCAATACTTATGCCACAGGCGCCCGCATGAATGGCGCTGAAATCATTCGGTTTTGTCCTGTGGAGGGAACACAACAACAGCCCGATGGATCATGGCTCGTGCGCACGCAGCAGGGTGATATCCAGACGCAATGGGTTGTCAATGCAGCGGGCCTGTGGGGGCGGGAAGTCGCTGCGATGGCGGGGATCACCTTGCCGCTGCAACCGACAGAGCACCAGTATTTCGTAACCGAAACCATTCCCGAAATTGCTGGAATGGCGGGGCGGTTGCCGTCTGTCGCTGACCGCGATGGCGAATATTACCTACGCCAAGAAGGCCAAGGGTTGCTGGTAGGCGCCTATGAGAAAAACCTCGCCTTTTGGGCAGAAGACGGCACACCGCAGGGGTTCGGCCATGAGCTGTTTGCCGATGATCTGGAACGGATTGAGGAGAACATGATGCGTGCGATCGACCGCGTGCCCGTTGTGGGCACGGCGGGCATCAAACGGGTGATCAACGGGCCGATGATCTGGTCGCCCGACAGCAATGTCCTGTTCGGCCCCGTGCCCGAGCTGCAAAACTATTTCTGCTGTAACGGCATTATTCCGGGGTTCAGCCAGTCGGGGGGCATGGGCCTGTTGGCGGCTGATTGGATCGTCACCGGCGAAAGCCGCTATGACATGTTTGCATGGGACGTGGCGCGGTTTGGCGATTGGGCGGGTAAGGCCTTCACCAAGGCGCGTGTCGGCGATCAATATGCCAACCGTTTCAAAATCCATTTCCCCAATGAAGAACGCAGCGCAGGTAGGCCCGCCCGCATGCGTCCCGCCTACGCAGATCAACGTCAGAGGGGGGCCGTTTTTGGCCTGAACGCAGGCTGGGAGCATCCGTTGTATTTTGGGGATACGGTGGGCGCACAGGACGAAACCCACGGGTTTACCCGCCAGCCATGGTGGGATGTTGTGGGGGCTGAATGCCGGATGCTGCGTGAGACGGCAGGCATCATAGATATCTCGAATTTCGCTAAATATATCTGTAAAGGGGCAGGCGCCGAGGCGTGGCTGAATGATCTCTTTGCCAATAAAATGCCCCGCGCGGTGGGCCAATCCTGTCTGACGCCTTTGATCAGCAAAAGGGGCGGAATTGCGGGGGATTTCACTGTTACGCGGCTGGCGGAGGATGAATTCTGGATCATCGGATCTGGCATGGCAGAAAGATATCACAAGCGGTTTTTCAATGAGGTTCCCCTGCCTGTGGGGACGATTTTTGAAAGCCGGACCAATGAGATCTGCGGCTTTAACGTGGCAGGACCAAAAGCGCGGGACGTGTTGCAGGGTCTAACAGACACCTCGCTTGCGACGGCAGATTTCCCCTTCATGCGCTCAAAATGGATTGAGCTGGCAGGCCTGAGGTGTTTGGCGCTTCGGGTGTCCTTTACAGGGGATTTGGGATGGGAGCTGCACTGCGACCTGCGCGATCAAGCAGACCTATATGGCGCGCTGGTCGCTGCAGGTTCGGAGGTTGGGGCAGGTCCCGTTGGTAGCCGCGCCTTAATGTCGTTGCGCCTTGAGAAAGGCTATGGGTCGTGGGGGCGCGAATACAGTCCTGAATATTGGCCACAAGAGGTCGGGCTGGCACGTTTGTGTAAATTGGATAAACCCTTCCTCAATTGTGCGGCTGTGGCGGAAAACTTGACCCAGCCTGCGCGCGAAGAATTGGTTTTGCTGGCCTTGGATGCAGCCCAAACCGATGCCTCAAATGCCGATGCGACAGGGGGGGAGCCGATCTTCAAAGACGGTGTCGGGATCGGGCGTGTCACGTCAGGCGCCTATGGGTACAGTGTGGGACTGTCGCTGGCCTTGGGTTTTGTGCGCGGTGCGCGCGCAGGCGACAAGGTTGAGGTGATGGTGCTGGGGGTGCCGCATGAGGCGACCATTTTGGCGCAGCCGCCCTTTGATCCAAAAGGAGAACGGCTGCGCGTGTAAATCGGGCTAAAGAGGGCGCATTTTCAGATCGGTGATGCGGTTGCCTTCGCGGGCCAGCACCTCAAACCGAAAGCCGTGAAAGAGAAACACCTGACCGCGCTCTGGGATCATCTGCGCTTCATGGATCACCAGACCCGCGACGGTGTTTGCTTCTTCGTCAGGCAGGTTCCAATCATTGGCGCGGTTGAGGTCGCGGATGGTCATGGCGCCATCCACCAAAAACTGCCCGTCGCTGTCTTTTTGAATGATGTGATCGGCCAGCGGATCGAATTCATCGGTGATTTCGCCCACGATTTCTTCCAGAATATCCTCTAGGGTGATCAGCCCTTGCAGGGTGCCATATTCATCGACAACCAGCGCGAAATGGGTCCGGCGATGCAAGAACTGGCGCATTTGTTCGTCCAGCGTGGAGGTTTCAGGCACAAAATACGGCTCCATCGCGACGATAGAGATGTCAAATTCCTTCAGCGCAGCCGCATCGCCATCCGGTCCGCCGATCAGCTTGTACATGGCACGCAGCAGGTCCTTGGCGTGGATCACGCCGATGATGTTTTCAGGATCATCGCGAAAGACGGGCAGGCGGGTGTGGTTGGATTTTAGACATTGCTCAAGGATATCGGCAGGGGCATTGCTGGCGTCTATCATCTCAATGCCAGAGCGGTGAAGCATGATTTCCTCAACCGCGCGCTCGCGCAGATCAAGCGCGCCCAAGATCCGATCACGGTCTTCTTTTTCCACCACGCCTTCGGAATGACCCAACTGCAGCGCGCCGGCGATTTCTTCGCGCACGGCAAGGATGTTGCTGTCGGGGTCAACGGCAACCCCCATCAGACGCAACATGCTGCGCACCAACAGGCGCACCACGCTTACCACTGGGGCAAAAATTGTGACGACAACACTAATTGGCCCCGACACCAAAGCGGCTGCGCGCTCTGCATTTGTGATGGCATAGGTTTTGGGCAGGACTTCTGCAAAAATCAGCACCAGAAGGGTCATAACCAATGTGGCCAGCGCCACGCCGCCTTCGCCAAACAGCCGCGTAAACAGTGCTGTCGCCAGCGAGGCCGCAAGGATGTTGACCAGATTATTACCCAACAGGACCGACCCGATCAGCCGTTCGTTATCTTCGGTGATGTCCAGCGCGCGCTGTGCGCCCGTTGATCCTTTGTCCGCCTGCACGCGCAGTTTCCCCCGCGAGGCCGCCGTCAGTGCGGTTTCAGACCCCGAAAAGAAGCCCGAAAGGATCAAAAGAAACAGAATGATCCCTGCAGAGATCCAAAATGCAGTATCAATCGTTGGCTGTGGCAAATCCATGTGGAAAACCCCTTTGAGGATGTTATGTCCGTTATGGGGGGCGATTGTGCGTCATTCAAGGAGGCGAAGGCATGAAACACCGCGATTTAGGGGCGTTGCAGGGGGATGTTTTGGTGCTGGGCGGCCCTTATGGGAATCTGCAGGCGACAAGGGCAGTCTTTGAGCAGGCCCAAGACCGCCGCATCGCGGCGGATCATGTGATATGTACGGGCGATGTTGTGGCCTATTGCGGGGCGCCTGCGCAAACAGTTGCAGCGGTGCGCGCATCTGGCTGCGCGGTGATTGCGGGTAATTGTGAAATTCAACTGGCCCAAAAAGCCGATGACTGCGGCTGCGGATTTGAGCAAGGCACGACTTGTGACCGCCTGAGCGTTGCGTGGTATGAATTTGCACGCAAACAGATCACCGATGCTGATCGCGCGTGGATGGCGCAGCTGCCTGATGTGGCGACCTTCACCCATCACGGCAAACGCTACGGCGTTATTCACGGTGGTGTGCATGACGTTGCGGCGTTTATTTGGCCCAGTGACAAAGACGCGCGGTTGTTATCCGAATGGCAGGCGCTTGAGGCCAGAGTTGGCGCTGTTGATGTGGTGCTTTGTGGCCACTCAGGCCTGCCATTTGTGCGCCAAACCCCGCGCGGTCTTTGGGTGAATGCAGGGGTGATTGGGATGCCGCCCCATGACGGTCAGGCGCAGACGCGCTTTGTCTTGTTGCGCAAAGGTGAGGTCACGATTGAGACACTAAGCTATGATGTGGCGGGCGCTGTGGGGGATATGGATGCAGCCCAGTTACCCCCCGATTACCGCGATGCGTTGTGCACGGGCTATTGGCCCTCAGAAGACGTTTTGCCAGAAGATTTGCGCGTGGCGCTTTCGGACAGAGGATGATGATCCAGAACCAGCTCTGACAGGCGGGCTTCTAGAACATGGGTGTAGATTTCGGTTGTGGCGACGTCGGCATGGCCCAGCATGGTTTGGATGGCCCGCAGATCGGCGCCTCCCGCCAGTAGATGCGTCGCAAAAGCATGGCGCAATGTGTGCGGCGTGACCTTGGACGGGTCCACCCCCGCAACGACAGCGATTTCTTTGATCAGCAAATAGAAGCGGTGGCGCGTCAGATGGCCGTCTTTGCCGCGCGAGGGAAACAAGAACCGCGAGGCGGGCTGCTTTTTTGCGGCGCGCGCGGCTTCGGCTGCGTCACGGGTTTTGATCCAAAGGGCCAGCGCATCGCGCGCATCAGGCGACAGCGGCACCATGCGTTCCTTGCCGCCCTTGCCAAGGATCAGCAGCAGGCGCGGATCGCCGCGCGTGGCGCTGACGGGCAAACCGACCAATTCACTGACCCGCATGCCCGTGGCATACAGCAGCTCCATCAGGCAGGTGTTGCGCAGGCGGTCCGTGTCATTGCGTCCCAAGGTGCGCGCAGAGGCAAGCAAGCGGTCGACCTCCTCCACAGATAGGATTTTGGGCAGGCGTTTATCCTGACCAGGACCTGTGATTTGAATGGCGGGATTATCGCTGCGCAGCCCTTCCTCAAAAGCAAATCGATAGAGCTGTTTGGCCGCAGACAGGCGCCGTGCGCGGGTGGATTTAGCCAAACCTTGCGCATCGCAATGCACCAGATAGGCCTCAACATCCGCGCGGCTGGCATCTTCGAAATTAAGATCGCGGCGGGCCAGCCAGCCGTCCAGATCCTTCAGATCACGCCCATAAGCCAGCAGCGTATTTGTGGCCGCGCCTAGCTCGGCGGCTTGGGCCTCCAAAAACATGGATATCCAACTGGAGGGCGCGCGCAGGGTCATGTGGCGTGATCCAGCAGCAGGATCTGCAGTGCGGCGCGACGCGCGGTGTCTTCGAGCCCTAATGCACGCAGGGTGCCCAATGCCTCTCGCAGGGCGCGGCTGTCGCCATTGGCGCCATCATGAAGCCCCTCCAAAGTGGCCAGTAGGGCCTCGCCCAATTGTTGGGTCTTGGCCATTTTGATCCTAGCGGGCCTTGGGGTCGGATTGACAAAAGCATCGTGAATGGCACGCGGCAGTGCGGCGGTGGGGGCGGTTTGCGCGGGGGCGCCTTTTGCAATTGCGCGGATCAAGGCGCCATTGCGCCCCAGCGGCACTGCGGCGTCCAACGCCATGGCTGTCGTCTCGTAGGAGGGGGACAAAAGCCCCATGCGCGCTTGGATCACCGCGCTATTGCCTGACAGTTTGATTTTCGACAGCCGATCATGAAATGCAGTTGAAAAACTGACCTCTAGCCGGCCTTGCTGCATTTGCCGCCAAGCGGCAGGCAAAGTTTTGGCGACCGCATCTGCACTGCCGGTGCCCAGTGCTGTATCAAAATGCTGCACAGCGCGCACATGATCCCAGACGCCGCCCGAAGCCGATGCTTTTCTATCGGTATACAGACCTAATAGGCGGTTATCGGGCAGGGCGCCCACACGGGTCAGGCGTTCTGCTGCTTCGATTTGGGATTTCCACCCCGCGATATCGCGCAGATCGGCGACGGCATAGGTGCGCGGCAGCGGCCCTGTGGGCAGGGGCTCTCCTATGGTTTCAAACAGACGGAAGGTCAGCGGGTCCATGTTGCGCGGGGCAGCAAGCGGGGGAGCGTCCTCAAACACATCAGGGTTCAGGAAGCGTTCCAGCAGGTTTAGTTTTTCTGGGGGCAGTAATTTCAACGCCTTAGAGGACCCAAGCGCCAACGCCGCGTTTTCCCAATCGCCCCTGCGCGCATCACAAAATATCCGCAAAGCGGGGTCTTTGGTGAGGTAGGACGCTCTTGATAAGACGCCACAGGCCGTGTCCTCAGTGCCGACAAGCAGGCTGAGCTGCGCCCAAAGGTCAAACAGCCCAACGGATTTTTCGGCGCCTGCTTGTTCGATCAGGGCGAGCGCAGGGTCCACAACGCCCAAGGCCATCAGTTTTTCGACCCGTGCGCGCGTTAGCGCATTGCTGGCCGAGGTGCCGCCGCTGGGGGCTTGGACTTCGGTCAACATCAGGGTGAACAGCAAGGCATTCGCGGCAGGAAGTTCCAATTCAGGGAGTGCCCCGATCGTGCGGGCTAATTGGTGCACATCGCTGCCGGCCCATAAATCAGGCTTCATTCCAGTGACCGAAGGCGGAACCAACCCGATGTTACGCGGCGCAATAGCGCCCAAAGGCCGAGTGGTCACAACGGGGGCGCTGCCACTGTTGGTCACTGCCGGTTCGTCGATCTTTTGTGGCTTTGACGGGGCGCGTTTGACAGGGGCACGGGGCAGCTGCGCGCGCGGGGCGGGTTTGTCCAACCAATCGATGACCGACAAAGGTGCGCGTGTTTCTGCCTGTGCGGTGCTGAAAAGGGGCGATAAAATGCCCACCATAGCGGCGCGCAGTACCCATGAGGTACATGCCGACATCGCGCTATTGTCCCTGCAAGGTGACGGGCATGCGGATTTCTTCGGTGGGTGGCGCAAAATCAATACCCAATTCAGGGCCGACATAGGCAAAGCCCACAAGCCCGATAAACCCAAGAATTGCTAGGATAAACAGAAGCTTGAATAGTTTGCTTAACATAAATGCCTGCCTGATTTGCCATTATTTTCCTAAACTATATATGGCCTTTCCGGTAAGATCACGTCATTCAGGGGCAAATGAGTGAAAATGATACATCCACGGCTAACATCCGCCGACATGCTCCGCGCTACCGTCTGAAAAAGACGGTCGCCCTTGTGGGGATGATGGGGGCTGGGAAAACAGCAGTTGGGCGCGCTGTTGCGCTGAAACTAGATGCGCCCTTCCTTGATAGCGATGCAGAAATCGAAGCGGCGGCGAACCTGTCGGTGCCCGAAATTTTCCAACGCGATGGCGAATCCTTTTTCCGCAAACGCGAAACCGAAGTGATCCGCCGTCTGCTGGAAACCCAAAGCGGTATCTTATCGACAGGCGGCGGTGCCTATCTGGCGCAGGTAAACCGTGAAAATATAGCAGACAAGGGCGTCGCTCTTTGGCTGGATGCCGATTTAGATCTGCTGTGGAACCGTGTGCGCCACAAAGACACGCGCCCCTTGCTGCGCACAGAAAATCCGCGGGCCACTTTGTCCGAGATTTTTGATCAACGGACGCCGATTTACGGCCTTGCCGAGCTGCGCGTTGGCTGCAGCGAGGAGCTGTCCATCGATGCGATGGCTGACTGTGTAATCGAAATATTGGCCACGCGGCCTGATGTGTTGGAGCAATTGGATGACCCTGCCGACTGAAGTACAAACTGTTCATGTAGACCTTCCAGGCCGCGAATATGATGTGGTGATCGGCCCTGATTTGTTGGGGCAAGCCGGCGCTTACATCGCGCCGCTGCTGGGCCGCCCCCGCGTGACTGTGATCAGCGATGAAAATGTCAGTGCCCTGCATCTAGACACGCTACGGGCGGGGCTGGCGACCAACGGGATCAGCATGGAGGCATTGGTGCTGCCCGCGGGCGAGGCCACAAAATGCTGGGCTGAGCTGACCCGTTGCGTGGAATGGTTGCTGGATCAATCGGTTGAACGGGGCGATGTTGTGATTGCCTTTGGCGGTGGTGTTATCGGCGACTTGGTCGGCTTTGCGGCCTCTGTATTGCGGCGTGGCGTTCGGTTTGTTCAGATCCCGACATCCTTGCTGGCCCAAGTGGACAGTTCGGTTGGGGGCAAAACGGGCATCAACACACGCCACGGCAAAAACCTTGTTGGCGCGTTTCATCAGCCCTCCTTGGTGCTGGCCGATACGGCTGTTTTGGGCACGCTTGCGCCACGCGATTTTCTGGCGGGCTACGGCGAGGTCGTGAAATACGGGCTGCTGGGAGATGCGGAATTTTTTGACTGGCTTGAGGAACAAGGCCCTGCCTTGGCCGCTGGCGACAGCGCCGTGCGGGTTGAGGCCGTGCGCCGAGCCGTGCAAATGAAAGCCGACATCGTCATGCGCGATGAGACAGAGCAGGGCGAACGCGCTCTATTGAACCTTGGCCATACTTTCGGTCACGCGCTGGAGGCCGCTACGGGATATTCGGACCGTTTGTTGCACGGCGAAGGTGTGTCCATCGGTTGTGCGCTGGCGTTTGAGCTGTCTGCGCGCATGGGGATTTGTTCCCAAGAGGCCCCCAGCCGTGTACGCGCGCATTTGGCTGACATGGGTATGAAGGTCGATCTGTCTGATATTGATGGTGAATTGCCGGATGCCGAAGGGCTGCTGGCGCTGATGGGGCAGGATAAAAAAGTGGTCGAAGGCCAGTTGCGCTTTATCCTTACACGCGCCATTGGGGATGCATTTGTCACCGGCGATGTGGCTCGTGACGATGTGTTATCGGTGTTGCGCGACGCGTTGGATAAACGCTAACGGCGCTACTCTTTGGGTGGCGCCATATCGATGTTGTGTTTTCTGCAATACCAAATGAAAAACGGCGTATCGATGAGCATGCCGCTGATCAACACAAATAGCCACCATGGCATATCAAACAAGAGCATCGAAAAACCGATGCCCTTGCCCGCATATGCGATCCCGAAAAGGGGCAGAAGAACCGCCAAGAAGGCAATGTTGATCCGCGTCATAGCGCGCAGCGTCACGGCCTTAAACCAAGGAAAAATTGTGGTGTAGGCGAAGACAATCGACGACACCTGCACCAACAATATTCTGACCTCTGGTGTCATTTTTGGCCTTAGAACGGGATTTCGTCATCCAGATCGCGCGCGCCGCCGCCGCCGCCCTGATTGCCACCACCCGAAGACTGGCCGCCACCATAGCCGCCGCCTTGGTCGTAACCGCCGCCACCTTGTTGGTCATAGCCACCGCCGCCGCCGCCACCACCGCTGTTGCCATCACGGCCGTCCAGCATGGTCAAAGTGCCGCCAAACCCTTGCAGGACAACTTCGGTTGAATAGCGGTCGGCGCCTGATTGATCCTGCCATTTGCGTGTTTGCAGTTGGCCTTCGATATATACTTTGGAGCCTTTGCGCAGATACTGCTCCGCAATACGCACCAGACCTTCTTGGAAAATCGCGACTGAGTGCCATTCGGTTTTCTCGCGGCGCTCGCCTGTGTTGCGGTCTTTCCATGTCTCGGATGTTGCGATGCGCAAGTTGCACACTTTGCCACCATTCTGAAAGCTACGCACTTCGGGGTCGCGGCCCAGATTGCCGATAAGGATTACTTTGTTTACTGAGCCCGCCATGCTGCTCTCCTGCTTAATTGTCTGTGTTTCGATGTGCCGAAGGATCAGCCGAATCTTGCTGATCTCCGTTCGTGGCTCTTATAACGCTATCGAAAGCGCAGTTACATGTCCTTTATTTTCATAGAAAAAGAGCCAAGCGTGAATTCCAGCGCGCGCTTGGGCGGCGGGTCTGGTTTCCCGCAGGATGTTTGCTATAATGGTAAACGAATATGATATTGCGGCGGGGGCCGATATGAGGATCGTACTATATACATTGCTCGCTGGGCTTGTTGGTTTCAGCGGTGCTGCCGAGGCGGATATTTTCTCCTCCAAAAACCGCTCCAAGCTGTTTGCCTCTCAGACAAAGATCCTCGATACGCGGGCGACCAAACAATATCATAGTTCGGCCCGCCTGCAGCCTCCCAAAGTTGTGACGCCAACCAAATGGGATGATGGCAGCGGGGCGGTGAAGAAATACAAGGGCCGCTATAAGGGGCCGTATCTGGCGATGGCCCGTGCCGCAGCAGATAAACACGGCATCCCCCAAGATTTGTTCCTGCGTTTGGTGCATCAAGAAAGCCGCTGGAATGCCAAAGCCGTCAGCCATGCAGGTGCCATCGGTCTGGCGCAGTTGATGCCTGGAACGGCGGCATTCTTGCGGGTTGATCCGACGATCCCTGCCCAAAACCTTGAAGGCGGCGCGCGGTATCTCAAGCAGCAGTATAACGAATTTGGCTCATGGCGGCTTGCTCTTGCGGCCTATAATGCGGGTCCTGGGGCTGTGAAAAAATACGGCGGCATCCCGCCATACCGCGAGACAAAGAACTACGTTCGGATCATCGCGGGCCTTTGATTAAGGCAATGGATCATGGTTAACGCTACGTTAACTGTATCCTCTCCCATGACATTTGCGCAGTCAGGGCCCTTAAAAATAAGGGGTTTTGAGTGAATGTGGTTAAAATCGTTCGGGCGGGTCTCAATCGTAGCCCTCTTTTGCCCAATTCTGGCCCCAAAGTACCACGATAGGTTAACGGGTAACGAGTATTCACGAGAGTTAGCCCCATGAGCCAAGAGATCTTTAACCAACGTATTGCACGCATTAACAAGCACGCAGGCTATGGTCGTAAAGAAATGGCAACGGGTGAAGGCGTTGCAACGTCTATGTACAGCTCTCCTGCTTTAACCAGTGATACCCCTGCGGCGCGCCGAAACATCAAACCGATGTTATTGGGCGCCGTTTTGGGGATGATTGCGGGGACCATTGCTGCTGGTTTGGAAAACCCGCAGATGCCTTGGGGCCCGGGGTTTGATTACCATGAAATGATCATCATGCCGACATTGATCGCACTATGTGCGGGGCCGGTTATGGCGATTGCAGGCGCGGCCATGCGCCAGCGCTTTCCTTCGTTCTTCTTCTTTTCGGCGGCATATTTCCCCTGCGTTATCGCAATGGCTTTGCTGGATTTGCCACTGTTTTAAAAGGCAATACGTGGCATTCGATGGGCGCATCAACTGGCAAGGACGTTCAATTTTAGTTAAGGACGTTCAATTTTAACTTGATATTCTCATCGGTGATGCGCGTTTGCATGTGCAGGTGCCTGCGGGGCAGCTGCGGGCGCGCGCAACTGGCTTGGCGATGCGCCTGTATGTTGTTGCATAAACCGTGTGAAATAAGCGGCGCTTCGGAAACCAAGATGATCCGCGATATTTCGGGCCGGATGCGGTGTGGTCTCCAATAAGCAGCGCGCGGCATGAACCACCCGCTCAGTGAGCAGCTCGGCCGCGGTTTTGCCTGTGGCGGCTTTCACCGCGCGGGTCAGATGGGTCGGCGTTACCCCAAGCGTGCTGGCGTAATCCGACATGGGCGCCCCCGTTTTGTACCGTTCGGGGATCATCTGGGTAAAGGCCCGCGACAGGCGCTCTGCGGCGTTGCGGCGCGGCGGGATATGTTCTTCTTCCATGATTTGGCGGCGCAACCAGACCGAGATCAGCGCCACTTGCGCCTCAAGCGCGTCATGGGACAGGGGACGGTGTTGGGATTGTTCGCGGTGCACGGCCTCGATGATGGCGGTCAGCTCTGACTGGATGTGCACATCGCGCACGCGCAGATGGCGCGGCAGATCAGGCAGGCGAAGGGATGTGCCCACAGGCATGACCACAATTTGCCCCAGCATTTGCGGCCCTGCGTCCACAGCAAACAACGAATCTGCAGGGACAAAGATCGCGTTATGCGGCCCAAGCCCACGGCGCCTGCCATCCAATAGAATCCGGCCTTGCCCCCGCGTGAACCACAACAGCATATGGTGGGGGCGATCTTGGGCCAACGCCAGACGCCATCCGTCGCCGCCGCTGAATTGTGCGAGTGTCTGTATGCCTAGTCGGGGGTCTGTCATCCGGCCAAAAGCTCCAGTGCCTAGCGTGATCATACGTAATGGCCAACGGGGGTCGTGGAAACGAAAAACCGTCTGTGTGGCAGGTATATATGTATCTTTATTGAGGTAATTTGAGTTTTTGCCAAGCATTCATTTTGCTGCGAATCCACGTGCGCTGGCGTTTTGCGTAGCGCCGCGTTGCGGTGATGGCGGCCTCGCGCGCCTCTTCCAGAGTGATTTCCCCGCGCAGATGGGCCATCAGTTCGGGCACGCCAATGGCCTTATGCGCGGGCAGGCGCGGGTCGTATTGGGGCGCAACGGCGCGGACTTCGTCCAATGCGCCCCCAGCGATCATCAGGTCAAACCGCTGTGCGATGCGGGCATTCAGCCAATCGCGGTCAACGTCAAGGGCGATCGCAGTGCAGCTGTCCAGCGGCAGCAATGGCGGCGGCGTTTCGGACTGCCATGCGCTGAGGCCCTTGCCAGAGGCGTGAAAAACCTCCCAAGCGCGTTGCACACGGGCGCGGTTGGCCAGATCAAGACCGGCGGCGGTTTCGGGGTCCAGCCCTTCAATTAGGGTCGCCAAGCTTAGGGTGTTTGCATGCGCGCGCAGCTGCGGCGGGGTTGCAGGAACATCCGCCAACCCTTCGTTAAGCGCTTGGAAATACAGCCCCGTTCCCCCGATGATGACTGGGCGTTGACCTGTTGCGAGAATGGCTTCAACCTCGCGCAGCCAGTGGCCTGTCGAATAGGGCGCATGGTCTGGCAGATGGCCGTACAGGCGGTGCGGCGCTTGGGCTTCTTCCTCGGCTGAGGGGCGCGCAGAAATGACCCGCCAACAGCGATACACCTGACTGGCATCCGCATTCACGATCACACCGCCGCGCGCGGCAATCTCCAGCGCTAACGCAGATTTCCCCGAGGCCGTGGGCCCCGCAATCAGGACGGGGCAGTCTGGGGCAATCGCGTCGATCAGATCGGCGCGGGCGGTATGTGATATTTCTTTGCTCATCGGTGCCCTTGCTGCATTGAACCTCGGCGGTATTTGCGACATTTTACGCCAAAGCGAAAGCCTCGCACAATCCTGCTCCTGAAAGGTCCTCCTCCCATGTCAGATAATTCGCAAGCCTCGTTTAAACGTGTGATGCTCAAAATTTCCGGTGAGGCCCTGATGGGGGACCAAGGATTTGGCCTGCATCCCCCCACAGTAGAGCGGGTGGCAAAAGAGGTCAAAATCGTACACGATATGGGCGTTGAGATCTGTATGGTCATTGGCGGCGGCAACATTTTCCGCGGATTGCAGGGCAGCGCCCAAGGGATGGAGCGCACAACAGCCGACTATATGGGCATGCTTGCCACGGTGATGAACGCATTGGCCATGCAAAGCGCGCTGGAAGCCGAAGGCATCCACACCCGTGTTATTTCGGCGATTACCATGAATGAAGTGGCCGAACCCTACATCCGCCGCCGTGCCGTGCGCCACCTTGAGAAAAAGCGCGTCTGCATTTTTGCCGCCGGCACCGGTAACCCCTATTTCACCACCGACACCGCCGCGACCCTGCGTGCCAATGAGATGTCCTGCGAGGCGATCTTTAAGGGCACAAAAGTAGACGGTGTCTATGACAAAGACCCAGCTAAATTCGACGATGCGAAACGCTATGACACGGTTAGCTATGATGATGTTCTGGCAAAACGTCTGGGCGTTATGGACGCAAGCGCTATTGCTTTGGCGCGCGACAACAACCTGCCAATCATCGTGTTTTCACTGGATGAACCGGGGGGGTTCAAGGGCATTCTGGCGGGCGAGGGGACCTATACCCGCGTTCAGGGCTAGGCGGCCCACCGGCATCGGCGCTTTTCCGATTTCGGGAAGGTGCCCCTAGAAAGCACGCTGGTATTTTGTGCCAAACCTGCGATATACCAGCCGAAATGGCCTGAAAATTCAAAATGGCCTGAAAATTGGCTGCCAATACGGGAAACGACCACATGTCTGATGATTTTATGCTTGATACCGACGATCTAGAGCGTCGGATGACGGGGGCGATTGGGGCTCTTCGCACTGAATTCTCCTCGCTGCGCACAGGGCGCGCCTCGGCCACGATGTTGGAACCTGTGATGGTGGATGCCTATGGCTCCATGACCCCGATTAACCAAGTGGGCACAGTCAATGTGCCTGAACCACGTATGGTGACAATTAACGTTTGGGATAAGGCGCTGGTTGGTAAGGTCGAAAAAGCAATCCGTGAAAGCGGGCTGGGCATCAACCCACAGCTGAATGGCACAATCATCATGCTGCCCATTCCTGAGCTGAACGAGGAACGCCGCACCCAATTGACCAAAGTTGCGGGCGGGTATGCCGAAAACGCACGCGTCAGCATCCGCAATATTCGCCGGGATGGCATGGATCAGATCAAAAAAGCCAAGAATGACGGCAGCATGTCCGAGGACGACCAAAAGATTTGGGAAGACGAGGTCCAAGAGCTGACGAACAAACAAATCGCGGGAATCGACAGTTTGCTGGAAGCCAAGCAAGCCGAGATTATGCAAGTTTAACAGGCTTTTGCCTTATTTTGGGCGGGTCACTGTCCTATCGGGAACATCACACCCAATGACAGGCCTTTTACCATGTTTGCACTATTATGATTAAACGCTCGAAGCCAAAAGCAGAGCCACTGCCCTCACCTGGTGAGGGCGGTCCGCGCCATGTTGCGATCATTATGGATGGCAACGGACGCTGGGCAACCCAGCGCGGGCGCCCGCGATTGTTTGGGCATCATGCCGGTGCAAAACGCGTGCGCGAAGTCGTAGAGGCCTGCCCAGAAGTGGGCGTGGAATATCTGACGATCTTTGCTTTCTCGACCGAAAACTGGAAACGGACACAGGTCGAAGTCGCAGGGCTGATGAGCCTCTTTCGCCGCTATATTTCCAAGGAAACGCGCAGCCTTAGCGAATTTGGCGTGCGGGTGCGTTTCATCGGGGATCGCGTTCGGCTGGACGACAAGCTGATCAAGTTGATGAACGAACTGGAGGAAGCCACGGCGCATAACACCCGCGTGCATCTGACCATCGCCATCAACTATGGCGGCCGTGACGAGGTGGCGCGCGCCACTAAACGTCTGGCGCAGGATGTCGGGGCTGGCCGTCTGGACCCTGAAGAGATTGACGAAGAAACGCTGCCAAAATACTTGGATACTTATGTATTGCCCGATCCTGATCTGGTCATTCGCACCAGTGGAGAGGCGCGGATTTCCAATTTCCTTCTATGGCAATCCGCCTATGCGGAATATGAGTTTATCGATACGCTGTGGCCCGATTTCACGCGGATGGAGTTCGCGCGGCTTTGCGCGTCTTATGGCGGGCGTGACAGACGGTTTGGCGCAGTCAAAACCTGAACAAGCTGAGGTGACGCATGAGTGCTACGGAAAAATGGTCTGATCTGACTGTAAGGATCGCGTCTGGCCTGACGATGGTTTTGGTGGGCGTGATTGGCATCTGGATTGGCGGAACCGTCTTTCACGCGCTGGTCGCAGTGATTTGCGGTGTAATGGCATGGGAGCTAGCCTGCATGCTGATCCCCACCGACCGCGGTAAACAACTTGGTCTGGCGGCACTGACGGGGGGGGCAGTTTTACTCTCGGTCTATATGCCCATTTGGTTGGGAATGCTTGTTTTACTGGTGCCGCTGCTGGTCGGCTACAGCGCGCTGCATCAAAATCGCGGCTTGTTTGTGGCTTATGGTGTGCTCATCCTTTTGGCTGGGGTCAGCCTTGTGCAAGTGCGTGATGACATGGGGCTGGGCTGGATGCTGTGGCTGGGATTTGTTGTCGTGATCACGGATGTGGTGGGCTATTTTGCGGGCCGGATGTTTGGCGGGCCAAAATTCTGGCCTGCGATCAGCCCTAAGAAAACATGGTCTGGCACGGTGGCGGGCTGGTTTGGCGCTGCGATCGTCGGGTTTGTTTTTTCGCTGAACACGGGCGTTGGACTGCAATTGGCCACGATTTCCATTGTTGTGTCGATGGCTTCTCAGATGGGCGACATCGCAGAAAGCGCGTTGAAGCGTAAAATGGGCGTCAAGGACAGTTCAAACCTGATCCCGGGTCACGGGGGGCTGATGGACCGCTTTGACGGCATGCTGGGGGCGGCGGTTTTCTTGTTGTTGATCGGACAACTCATCGGCTTCCCGCCTGTGGCGGGTTGAGGCATGCGCAGAGTAAGTGTCTTAGGGGCGACTGGATCAATCGGGCAAAACACCATTGATCTGATAAAGCGCGCGCCAGAGGAATATCACGTTGTTGCCCTGACAGGGGCCAGCAATATCAACCAATTGGCGCAAGATGCGATCGCCCTAAAGGCGCAGATCGCGGTGACAGCGGATGAGGCAAAGCTGCCCCAGCTGCGCGCGGCATTGGACGGATCAGGCATTGAAGCGGCGGCAGGTGCCACAGCCATCGAAGAGGCCGCATCCCGCCCCACGGATTGGGTCATGTCTGCCATTTTGGGCGCTGCAGGGCTGGCGCCGGGTATGGCGGCGCTGCAGCAGGGCACGACGCTTGCGCTGGCCAATAAGGAATCGCTTGTTTGTGCGGGGTCGCTGCTGCTGGAAACGGGCAGGGCGCATGGGGCGGAAATTCTGCCCGTGGACAGCGAACACTCCGCTATTTTTCAAGCGTTGGTAGGCGAACCGATGGAGGCCGTTGAGCGGATCATCATCACCGCATCTGGTGGCGCCTTTCGCGACTGGCCGATCGAAGATCTGGCGCATGCGACATTGGATCAGGCCTCTAGCCACCCGAATTGGGACATGGGACAGCGCATCACAATCGATTCCGCTTCGATGTTCAACAAGGCGATGGAGGTCATTGAAACGCGAGAGTTTTTCGCCGTTGATCCCGCCCAAATCGAAGTATTGATCCATCCGCAAAGCATGATCCACGCCTTGGTCGGGTTTAACGACGGGGCATTGATGGCCCATGTCGGCCCGCCTGATATGCGCCACGCGATTGGCTATGCTTTGCACCATCCCGCGCGCCGACATCTGCCAGTGGAGCGGCTGGATCTGGCCGCTATCGGCACGTTTGAATTCCGCGCGCCAGACGATATCCGCTGGCCCGCCTTGCGCATCGCACGCGAGGTCATGGCGCGGGGCGGTTTGGCGGGGGCGGTGTTCAACGCGGCCAAAGAAACCGCACTGGACGGGTTTATCAACGGGCAGCTAAAATTCACCCAGATGTCCGAGATTGTAGAGCAGGTTCTGGAGGAACTGGACGCGAAAGGGGGTCATATTGATGCCACCATGACCCTTGATAATGTTCTCCATACTGACCAAATGGCACGCAAGGCCGCCCGAGCGGCGATCAACAACCGCTAGACACATAGCGGCATTAGAAAAGAGCAAGGTAGAGCATTGGATTTAGCAGCACTGATCCCGCAGTTTGGCGGATTTATTTGGACGTTAGCCGCGTTTGTCATCGCATTGTCGGTGATTGTCGCGATCCATGAATACGGCCATTACATTGTCGGCCGCTGGTGTGGGATTAAGGCGGATGTGTTTTCACTGGGCTTTGGTCCCGTGCTCTATTCACGTTTTGACAAACACGGAACCAAATGGCAAATCGCGGCGCTGCCTTTTGGCGGCTATGTGAAATTTCGCGGCGATGCGAATGCGGCATCTGGCAAAGATGAGGCCGCGATGGACGATGTGGCGCAAGACCCTGAGCGGTTGCGCACGACCATGCACGGCGCACCGCTGTGGGCGCGTGCGCTGACTGTTGCGGCGGGGCCTGCGTTTAACTTTGCCTTGTCGATTTTGATCTTTGGCGGCATCGCCATGAGCCTCGGAAACGCGCGCGACCCGCTGACGGTCGAGGCGCTGAATGCGTTGCCAAACCCCGTTGTTGGTTTGGAACAAGGCGATGTCGTACAGGCCATCGCGGGCAATCCATTGCCCTCCATTCACAGCGCCGACTACCGCAGCTTTATGGATGCGCTGCCGCTGGAGCCCGTGTTGGACTACGACATTTTGCGCGACGGTGCCGCCTTGACGGTTGATGGCCCCTATCCGCAGCCTGCTTTAGTTGGGACCGTTGGCCCAGAAACAGCGGCGCTAGAGGCGGGGTTGGCCAGTGGCGATGTCATCACAGGCATCGACGGTGTTCCGACATTTGCGTTTCAGCAGCTCAAAACGGCTGTTGAAGGATCAGAAGGGCGGGCATTGGCGCTGAATGTTTGGCGTGCAGGCGAGACGTTGGATTTTGCGCTGACGCCAAAATCCACGGATGAGCCAACAGCAGACGGGGGATTCATCAACGTCCTGCGCATCGGCATTTCCAGCGACAGCGCCATTGTCGCTGCAACCGAAAAACCAGGCGTGGTCGAGGCCGCCCAGCAAGGGGTGGCAGGCACGTGGCGTATCCTCAGCGGGTCGTTGTCGGGCCTTTGGCACATGGTGACAGGCAAGATCAGCAGCTGCAACATGTCTGGCCCTGTGGGCATTGCCAAAATGTCCGGCGCAATGGCCAGCCAGGGGTCGATGAATTTCATTAACTTTATTGCCGTCCTCAGCGCGGCAGTCGGGATGTTGAACCTATTCCCAATTCCAGCGCTGGATGGCGGGCATCTGACCTTCTACGCCTATGAGGCCGTGACGGGTAAGCCACCCAGTGACAAAGCGCTGCGCGTTTTGATGACCATTGGTATCGGTTTGGTTTTGAGCCTGATGTTGTTTTCAACCTTCAACGATTTCTTCTGCCCCTAAGCCTGTCTGCTGACAGTCCCTGTTCGGCGGCAAGCCCTTGCAGGGAAGGGGGTAAGATCCCGCAACGAAACATCTAAGAAATGCAAAAGCAGGGCAATTGCCTTGCTTTTGCCACATTTGGCACCTGCGATTGCCACATTGCTTTGGCATGGTCTCTTCTAGTGGGTATAGGAGAATGCCATGCAGACGATTTCAAAAGGATACCGCGGCCTCAGCGTTTTGATGGACCTGAATTGGGACCGCGCGCTGTATCTGTGCACCATCGCCATCGCGCTTTGCGCAGGCGCGTTCATCGGATCACTCTGAAGAACACCGTTGGTCGTATGCCACCACAAATAAATGACTGTTTTGTCAATTTGCACAAAGCCGTCTCAAAGAACACGAAGGCCTGCGCTGCGCGCGGGCTTTTTGGTGTTTAAAAGGGGGCGTTGGTTTTGACATCGCTGCGTGTGAAGGGTACTCAGAGGGCAACGGTGTTAATAAAGTTGGGTAACAACCATGAACCTGGGGTCCAAGCCGCGTAATTTTCACGCGCCTGAGCAATTCGATTTTTTCAAGACAGGCCTTAAGGGGCTTGCGTTTTCTTTACTGATTACAACGGCTTGGGTTGCTCCTGCGCCGCAGGCTGCTGCACAGCAATATCAGTTTAATACGGTCCAGATCGATGGGAACAAGCGCATCGGCGATACCGCCATCCTGTCCCAAGCTGGAATCGCTAGAGGTCAGGCAGTGACAGGGGGCGAGCTGAATGATGCTTTTCAACGCCTCAACAACTCCGGTCTTTTTGAGAGCGTCTCAATTGTGCCGCAAGGGAATACACTGAAGATTTCAGTGGTTGAACTGCCTACGATCAACCGCATCTCCTTTGAGGGGAACGCGCGGATCAAGGATGACGCACTGTCCTCGGTGATCGATTCTACTGCGCGCCGTGTGTTCAACCCCGGTCAGGCCGAAAAAGACGCCAACTCCATTGCGCAGGCCTATTCCAACGAAGGGCGTCTGACGGCCCGTGTTCAGCCCAAAGTCATCAAGCGCAGCCAGAACCGTGTGGATTTGGTGTTTGAAATCTTTGAAGGCGACAACGTCGAGGTCGAGCGCCTAAGCTTTGTGGGCAACCGCAAATATTCTGACCGCCGTCTGCGCCGCGTTCTGGGAACCAAACAGGCAGGGATCTTCCGCCGTTTGGTGCGCCGTGATACTTTCGTAGAAGACCGGATTGAATTCGACAAACAGGTTCTTCGCGACTTCTATTTCTCACGCGGATACGTGGACATGCGGGTTAATTCCGTAAACGCACAGCTGACAGAGGAACGCGACGGGTATTTCTTGGGCTTCAACGTGCAAGAAGGCCAGCAGTTCAAATTTGGCGAAGTCACCGTGACTTCCGAGCTGCCGAATGTGGACGGCGATGTCTATGCCTCCTTCGTAAAAGTTAAGCCCGGCGTGGTCTATGCGCCAACACTGGTAGACGCTGATATCGCCCGTTTGGAACGCCAAGCGATCCGCGACGGTGTTGACTTCATGCGGGTAGAGCCGCGCGTGACCCGCAACGACCGTGATCTGACATTGGATGTCGAATTTGTGCTGTCGCGCGGCCCGCGCATTTTTGTCGAACGGATCGACATCGAAGGCAACACAACCACGCTGGACCGTGTTGTGCGGCGCCAGTTTGATAGCGTCGAAGGGGATCCCTTTAATCCGCGTGAAATTCGCCAATCTGCCGAACGTATCCGTGCGCTAGGGTATTTTGAAACCGCCGATGTCAACACCCGCGAAGGATCCTCGCCAGAGCAGGTGGTGGTGGATGTCGACGTCGTTGAACAGCCCACCGGCTCGTTGAACTTTGGGGGATCGTTTTCCTCTACAGACGGTCCTGGCATCGCGATCAGCTTTGCTGAAGAGAACTTTGTCGGACGGGGGCAAAAACTGTTCTTGAACGTGTCCACGGCATCAGACGCGCGCCGCTACGGGTTGCGTTTTGTAGAGCCTTCTTTGCTGGGCCGCGATGTGAGCTTTGGTCTAGAGCTGGATTATTCGGAAGAAAACTCATCCTTCTCGACCTATGACAGCACCCGTTTGGTGTTCCAGCCCAGCCTGACCTTCCCTGTGTCGGAAAATGGCCGTTTGCAACTGCGCTACACCGCGCAGCAATCCGAAGTGATTGAGAACGACGATCAAGAGCAGGGCGACATCATTCAGGCCGACATTGATGTGGGCGAGATTACCTCCTCAGCGATTGGGTATGAATACAGCTACGATACGCGCCGCACGGGTCTAGACCCCAATGCCGGTGTCTTGTTCCGCTTCAGCCAAGATTTCGCCGGTCTGGGCGGGGATCAAAAATACATCCGCTCGGTTGCCAAAGTGGTTGGTGAGAAAAAGTTCCTCAACGAAGAACTGACGCTGCGTGCGACGCTGGAAGGCGGGGCCATGTCATGGACCAGCGGTACCAACCGCGCGATTGACCGCTTTTTGCTCAGCACGTCGCAATTGCGCGGTTTTGAGCCAGGCGGCATTGGCCCAAGGGATGCCGATAATGACGATGCGCTGGGGGGGAACCTCTATCTTGTCGGGCGGGTCGAGGCGGAATTCCCACTTGGTTTGCCAGAAGAATACGGCATCAGTGGTGGTGTTTTCTATGATGTTGGTAACCTGTGGAACCTGTCGGATGTGAACCTGAATGGCGGAACAGCGGTAGGCTCCAGCGGCTCCTTCCGCCATGTCATTGGGTTCTCGATCTTCTGGGACACGCCTGTTGGGCCCTTGCAGTTCAACGTCTCTGACGCGATCCGCAAAGAAGAATTCGACCGCGAACAGAAGTTCGAGGTTACTCTTCAGACGCAATTCTAACCCATGAGGCGTGCGCTTCATTTGGCTGTGTTGGCTTTGGGGCTTGCGGGTGCGCAGCCCTTGGGCGCCCAGCAGCAGCGCGCGCCCGTCGCATCAATACTGACAATCGACAGCGAACGGTTGTTTCTCAGCAGTGATTTCGGCAAACGGGTTGTCCGCGAAATCGAAGAGCGCGGCAAAGATCTGACCGTCGAGAACCGCGCGATCGAGGCAGAATTGGCCAAGGTCGAGCAGGATCTGACAGATCGCCGTGCAGAAATGCCGCCAGAGGAATTTCGCCCGCTGGCCGATGCATTCGACAAAAGAGTGCAGGAAACACGTCAGGCGCAGGCGTTGAAATCTCGTAATATCAATGCATTGTTGGAAGAAGAACGCGAAGTGTTCCTCAGTGCTGCTGGCCCCGTTCTAGAAGCATTGATGGCAGAGGTCGGCGCATCGGTTGTTTTAGAACGGCGCAGTGTGTTTTTCGCCACCAACAATAGCGATATCACCTCCCTTGCCATTGCCCGCCTGAACGCGACCTTGGGCGAAGGCGCTGAACCGGATGCGCAAGACCCCACCAATTCACCAGACTAAAACGCGCAACGCTTGCCCCGTTGAGGTGCAATTGCTAGCTGTTGTGCCAATAAATACCTAAGGAAAACCAATGACCCAAGACCTGAAAAGCGCTGATATTCAAACCATTCAACGCATCTTGCCGCACCGCTACCCGTTTCTTTTGGTTGATAAAGTAGCGGAAATCGACGGCACGGCGTCTTCAGTGGGCTATAAAAACGTGACAATGAACGAGCCCCATTTTCAGGGCCATTTCCCGGGCACACCGATCATGCCTGGTGTCACAATCGTAGAAGCAATGGCGCAAACAGCAGGCGTGATGATTGGCGTTGCGCTGGATCAGCTGGACCGCGATATGCTGATTTACTTCATGTCGATCGACAAATGTAAGTTCCGCCGCAAGGTGATCCCGGGTGACGTATTGCGTATGGATGTCAAAACCTTGCGCGGCAAACCCGGCGGTAAGATCTGGAAATTCTCAGGTGTTGCAACCGTCGAGGGCGAGATGGCCGCCGAGGCTGAATTCATGGCTATGTTGGACCTGCCGAAGGAAGACGCATAATGGCGATCCATCCCAGCGCTGTCATTGAAGAGGGCGCTCAGATCGACCCTTCCGCAACTGTCGGCCCCTTATGTGTCGTCGGGGCGCAGGTGGTTTTGGGACCAGATGTTGAACTCAAATCCCATGTGGTTGTCACAGGACAAACGACTGTGGGCGCGGGCACCGTGATTTTTCCTTTTGCGGTGATTGGCGAAATCCCGCAGGATTTGAAATTCAAAGGCGAAGCATCACGCCTCGAGATTGGCCAACGCAACCGTATTCGCGAACATGTCACCATGAACTGTGGGACCGAAGGCGGTGGCGGCGTGACCCGTGTGGGCGATGACGGCTTGTTCATGGCGGGCTGTCACATCGCTCATGATGCGATCGTTGGTCATAATGTGATTGTGGTGAACAATGCCGCTGTCGCGGGCCATTGCGTGATCGAAGATGAGGTCATCATTGGTGGCCTGTCAGGCATCCACCAATGGGTGCGGATCGGTCGTGGTGCGATCATTGGCGCGGTAACGATGGTGACAAATGACGTCATCCCCTTCGGTCTGGTTCAGGCCCCTCGCGGGCATCTGGATGGGCTGAACCTTGTGGGGCTCAAACGTCGCGGTGTAGCGCGGGGCGACATCACGGCCCTTCGGGCAGCTTTTCAAATGTTGGCGCAGGGCGACGGTACCTTCCATGACCGCGCTGAACGTTTAGGCGCCGAAACAGAAAGCGACTATGTTCGTGAAATTGTCGATTTTGTTCTGGCCGATACTGGCCGCCATTTCCTAACGCCGAAATGACGTTGGCATTGATCGCAGGGCGCGGAGATCTGCCCGCACTGGTGGCTGACGCGTGCGACACACCGCCGTTGGTCTGCGGTTATGAAGGCATCCCGCTGGCGGGTGTTGAGGCTGATATCACCTACCGCCTTGAAACGCTGGGCAGTTTGCTGCTGGCGCTAGGTAACCGCGGCGTCACGCAGGTTTGCTTTGCCGGCGGGTTGGACCGCCCAGCGCTGGATCCAACCAAGCTGGACGCGGAAACAGCCCCATTGGTGCCGATGTTCATGCAAGCGCTTCAGTCTGGCGATGATGGCGCCTTGCGCGTTGTCGTTGATTTGTTTGAGAAAACAGGCTTCGAGGTTCTAGGTGCCCATGAAATCGCACCGCAACTCTTGGCCAAAGGCGGCGTTTACGGCACCCATTGGCCGGATGCGCAAATGCGCGCAGATGGCAAACGTGGCGCCCAACATATACTGGAGATTTCTCCTCAGGATAAGGGCCAAGCCTGCGTTGTCAGTGGCGGTGATGTTTTGGCAATGGAAGGACCTGAAGGCACAGATGCGATGTTGGCGGGCCTGACTTCTGCGCGCGCGGGTATCTTGTTCAAAGGGCCCAAAGCGGGCCAGACCCGCAAGGTGGACATGCCCACGGTCGGCCCCGAAACGCTGGCTTCTGTTGCCAAGGCCGGTCTGCGCGGTTTGGTGGTGGATGCGGGCGATGTGCTGGTTTTGCACGCCGAGAAATGCGCCGCACTGGCGGATGAACTGGGCCTTGTGTTCTGGGCTCGCACGGGCGAATGACACCGGTGCGGGTCTTTATTCTGGCGGGCGAACCTTCTGGCGATAAGCTGGGCGGCGCTTTGATGGCGGGGCTAAAAACCCTAAACCCTGATGTGGTGTTTGAAGGGGTCGGCGGCGCGCTGATGCAGGCCGAAGGACTGCAGAGCCGCTTTGACATGACCGAGCTCAGCGTGATGGGCTTGGCTGAAATTTTGCCGAAATACCGTCACTTGAAACGGCGCATTGCCCAGACAGCCGATGCGGTGATCGCGATGCAGCCCGATGTGTTGATCACCATTGATAGTCCTGATTTTTCCTTGCGGGTGGCCAAACAGGTCAAGGCCCGCAGTGCCATTCGTTGCGTGCATTATGTCGCCCCCACCGTGTGGGCATGGCGCGCGGGGCGGGCGGCCAAAATGGCGCGGCATATTGATCAGGTCCTCGCGTTGCTGCCGTTTGAGCCCCCCTACATGCAGGCGGCAGGCATGCGATGTGATTTTGTAGGCCACCCCGTTGTGGCAGAGCCAGCGGCCACTGCGCAAGACGCACAGACCTTTCGCGAAGAATATGGGATTGGCGCAGGACCGTTGATGTTGGTCCTGCCGGGATCACGCGGATCAGAGGTTGCGCGTTTGGGGCCTCGGTTTGGCCAAGTGGTCCGCGAAATGAAAACGGCCCAGCCGGATCTGAAATTTGTTGTGCCCGCAGCAGCGCCCGTGGCGCAGGATGTGCTGGAGTTGACGGCCGATTGGCCTGCAACAACGGTCCTTGATCCGCGCTTGGGCGACTACCGGGCTGCGATGGATGAAAAACGCGCCGCTTTTCGGGCCGCGGATGTGGCATTGGCCGCATCGGGGACTGTTTCACTGGAATTGGCCGCCGCAGATACGCCGATGGTCATTGCCTATGACATGAGCCCGCTGAGCCGGTTTGTGATCAACCGTATGGTCAAGGTCGACACGGTGACGCTGGTTAATCTGGTCTCGCAAACCCGTGCGGTGCCAGAATTCATTGGCAAAGACTGCATTCCAGAAAAAATTGCGCCAGCGCTGGCTGAGGCGCTGATCCACCCAGAGGCGCAGCGCGCGGCGATGGCGCTCAGCATGCAGCGTCTTGGATTAGGGGGCGAGGGCCCAGGTTTACGCGCCGCGCGGGCGGTCTTGGACGGGATCCGCGCAGCTTAGGCAGTGTTAGCCCCGGTGAATCCATCCGCCGCCAAAGATGCGACTGCTGTCGGGATCATAAAACACACAGGCCTGACCGGGGCTGATGCCTTCTTCGGCGATCAGCAGCTCTACTTCGGCAGTTGTGTCAGATAGCGGACGTAGGACAGCTTCGGTTGGCGGGCGGGTTGAGCGGACGCGCACGGCCACATGCCATTCCTCGCGTGAGGAAAACGGTTCATCCCCCAGCCAGTTGATTTCTTTGACCGGTACAGTGCGGGTGGCCAGCATATGCTTTGGCCCCACAACAACTTCTTTGCGGTCGGCATCAAGACGCACAACATAAAGAGGGTCCGCCAGCCCCCCAATACCCAAACCACGGCGTTGCCCGATGGTATAATTGATCACCCCGTCATGGCGCGCCAAAACTTTGCCTTCCGTATCGACAATATCGCCTGGATCAGCGGCTTCGGGGCGCAGTTTGCGAATAACAGAGGCATAATCGCCATTGGGCACAAAACAGATGTCTTGGCTGTCAGGCTTATTGGCAACGCGCAGCCCGTATTTTTCAGCTAAGGCACGGGTCGCATCCTTGGAGGGCAGGTGCCCCAGTGGGAAGCGCAGGTAATCCAGCTGCTCTGCAGTGGTAGAGAACAGAAAATAGCTTTGATCGCGGTTGGCATCAGCCGCAGCATGCAGTTCGGCGCCATTGTCGCCCATCAGACGCTGGATATAGTGGCCCGTCGCCATACAGTCGGCCTCTAGATCCTTTGCGGTTTCCAGCAGGTCTTTGAATTTCACCCGCTCATTGCAGCGGATACAAGGCACGGGCGTCGCACCGCCCAAATAGCTGTCGGCGAATTCGTCGATCACCGCGTCTTTGAACACGTTCTCATAATCCAAGACGTAATGGGGAAAGCCCATATCCTCGGCCACACGGCGTGCGTCATGGATGTCGATGCCCGCGCAGCACGCACCCTTCTTGGCCAAAGCGGCCCCATGATCATAAAGCTGAAGCGTGACACCGATCACGTCATAGCCTTCCTCGGCAAGCATTGCCGCCACAACAGAGCTGTCGACACCACCTGACATGGCAACGACCACACGGGTGTCGGCAGGGGCTTTGGCAAAGCCAAGAGAATTAAGCGGCGGCGTGTCATCTAGCGGCATGGAGGTCTCTTTAGGTTAAGGGTGTTCGTTTGGAATATAGGAAAATGCGAACTACTCACAAGGGGCAGCTTCATCAGTCATTAACGGCATCCCATCAATGGTGACGGCTCAATGATGATGGTGGCGAGTAATGTATTTAAAGAAAGTAGACGGCCTACGTGCAGTAACGCTTGGGGATGGATCTGTGATGACGCAGGCAGATCTTCCTCCCTCTTCGACCCGCCGTTGGGTGGCATCCAGAAAAGCAGCTGTCGTGCGCGGTGTCGCGCATGGATTGATCACAAAAGAAGACGCTTTGGTGCGGTATCAACTGAGCGATGATGAGTTTATTGAATGGGTACGGGCCGTTTCCACCCATGGAGAGCGGGCGTTGAAGACAACTATGGTTCAAAAATATAGACAACTTTAGGTTGTTGTGCCATTCTGGGTAGTAGGATTTACCAGTGGTTAACTAATTTTGTTCACGATTGGGTCCATAGATAGACACAATTCCGCTGGAGATAATTGTAATGCGCGTGCTGCTAGTTGAAGATGATCCTACCACGTCGAAAAGCATTGAGTTGATGCTGACTCATGCGAATTTGAATGTTTATGCGACGGACTTGGGCGAAGAGGGCATCGATCTGGCCAAGTTGTATGATTATGACATCATTCTGCTGGATCTGGATCTACCTGATATGAATGGTCATGAAGTGCTTCGCCAACTGCGGCTAAGCCGAATTGAAACACCGATCCTGATTTTGTCAGGTGCGGATGATACCGAAAGCAAAATCCGCGGATTCGGTTTCGGCGCAGACGACTATCTGACAAAACCTTTCCACCGCGAAGAATTGGTTGCACGGATCCATGCCATTATTCGCCGCTCCAAAGGACATTCACAATCTGTGATTGATACAGGCCTGATCTCGGTCAATTTGGATGCAAAAACGGTCAGCGTAGAAAATAAGCCCGTTCACCTCACCGGCAAAGAATATCAGATGTTGGAGCTGTTGAGCCTGCGAAAAGGTACGACATTGACCAAAGAGATGTTTTTAAACCACCTCTATGGCGGCATGGATGAGCCAGAGTTGAAAATTATTGACGTATTTATTTGTAAGTTGCGTAAGAAACTCACGAACGCAACCGGCGGGGCCAGCCATATCGAAACGGTTTGGGGGCGGGGATATGTTTTGCGTGATCCTGAACCAGCCGAAATGGAAATCGCTGTAAGCGCCTAGGCCGCGATAAAAGAGATTGTGTTAAAGTTGCTAGACCTGCCAGTGGTCGCAGCCTATCTAAAAGCGGGTAGGCTATAACCCGAAGGCAGGTCTGGTGACTAAAGAATCGAATACCCCCCAACTGGATGTCGAAACCTTAACTGAGGCGCAGGCAGGTCCGGAACTTGCCCGTTTGGCGGCGCTGCTTGCCAGCGCGAACACTGCTTACCATACAGAAGATTCGCCTGACCTGTCTGATGCTGACTATGACGCGCTAAAGCAGCGCAATTCAGCGATTGAGGCGCGATTCCCAAAATTGAAGCGCACAGATAGCCCCAGTGACATTGTCGGGGCCGCGCCTGCTGCGGGATTTGGCAAAATAACCCATAGTGTTGCCATGCTGTCCTTGTCGAATGCCTTCTCAGCAGAGGACGTTGAGGAATTTGACACCTCAATCCGCAAATATTTGGGCCTTGGGGCGGATGCGCCACTTCAATTTACTGCAGAGCCAAAAATTGACGGGCTGTCCTTATCGCTGCGGTATGAAAAGGGAATTTTGATCCAAGCCGCGACACGCGGAGATGGCAGCGTAGGGGAAAACGTCACAGCAAATGCGCGGATGATCTCTGATGTCCCACAGCAACTCGTGGGCGCGCCCGATGTGTTGGAAGTTCGCGGTGAAGTCTACATGAGCCACGCCGATTTCGCGGCTTTGAACGCCCGCCAAGAGGCCCGTGGCGGCAAGCCTTTTGCCAACCCACGCAATGCCGCAGCAGGATCGTTAAGACAACTGGATGCCGAAATCACGCGCGCGCGCCCGCTTAAGTTTTTTGCCTATGCGTGGGGCAGTCTTTCGCAGCCATTGGGCGAAACACAATGGTTGTCGATTGCTAGGCTTGCCGATCTTGATTTTTCGACCAACCCTCTGACGGCCCAATGCAACGGGCCCACGCAACTCGTTGATCATTATGCGCTGATCGAAGCGCAACGCGCTACGCTTGGCTATGATATCGATGGTGTGGTTTATAAGGTGGACGATCTGGCGCTGCAGAACCGATTGGGTTTCCGCTCAACCACGCCGAGATGGGCCATCGCCCATAAATTCCCCGCCGAACTGGCTTGGACCACGCTTGAAGGGATCGACATTCAGGTTGGCCGCACCGGCGCGCTGAGCCCTGTTGCACGTTTGGCGCCTGTCACTGTGGGCGGTGTTGTGGTGTCAAATGCGACGCTTCACAACGAAGATTACATCAAAGGTGTTGATAGCAAGGGCATCGAAATTCGGTCTGGCAAGGATATCCGCGTTGGGGATTGGGTGCAGGTCTACCGCGCGGGGGATGTGATCCCGAAAATTGCCGATGTGGATATTTCTAAACGTCCGCCGGACGCAGTCGCGTTTGATTTTCCAACCAAATGCCCAGAATGCGGTAGCGACGCCATCCGCGAACCTGGGGATGCGGTGCGTCGTTGTTCGGGGGGGATGATTTGCCCTGCGCAAGCTGTTGAAAAATTGAAGCATTTTGTCTCGCGCGGGGCATTTGATATTGACGGTCTTGGCGCAAAACAGGTGGAGCAGTTTCACACCGATGGCTGGATCGCAGAGCCTGCGGACATCTTCATGCTAAAGGAACGCTATGGCGTAGGCCTGCAGCAGCTCAAGAACCGTGAAGGTTGGGGCGAAAAATCGGCCAACAGCCTGTTTGCTGCCATCGATGTCAAACGGAGCATCCCTTTGGCGCGGCTCATCTTTGGTTTGGGCATTCGGCATGTGGGCGAAGCGGCGTCAAGTATGATTGCCTTGCACTACGGCACTTGGGGGGCGTTGGCCCGCGCGATGGATGACGCACGGGATCAAGAGGGACCCGCATGGGAGGAACTGGTGGGCATCGACGGCATGGGCGCTGTTATGGCCGGATCCTTGGTAGGGGCCTTCGCACAGGAGGCTGAGCGCGCATCGATCGACCGTTTGGCAGCCCAATTACAAGTGGTCGAGGCCGTGCGCGCGGATACATCAGGATCCCCCGTGGCGGGAAAAACCGTTGTGTTTACAGGCACCTTGGAAAAAATGACCCGCGCAGAGGCCAAAGCCCGCGCTGAGCGGTTGGGCGCAAAGGTTTCCGGTTCGGTGAGCGCGAAGACAGATATTCTGGTTGCCGGTCCTGG
>JBDVSG010000134.1:0-10455 GCA_039967155.1 Sulfitobacter sp.
CCGCGCTGCATTGGCGCCAACTGGGTGTCTTCCCCATCTCCGGCGAGGGGCTGCATTTCACCGGCAGTTCCTGCCTTGGGGCGGCGGGCGGCCTGACTGGGGCAAATAGCTTGGCCTTAGGGAATTTTCTAGGCTCTGAACATGTGCTCCCTGCCATGATCAATGGCTTCGAAACCGCCAAAGGCAGCCTTGCGGAAAGGCTCGTTGCGGGGATGCTCGCAGGGCAAGAGGCGGGCGGCGAACGTGACCCGCTTCAGTCGGCCTCCCTTGCTGTTCTGGGCGATGCGGGCCTGAGGGATGTGGATCTGCGGATTGACGATTCTGGGACACCTTTGGAAGACCTCAACCGCCTGCTTGCCGAATGGCTTCCCAAGGCCACAGCCTACCGCCTGCGCGCGCTTGACCCCGACGCGGCCCCCTCTTCCTCAAGCATCGAACACGACAAACCACTGACATAGGTTCCGGACAATATCCTCTATGCTAGCTGCCCCTAGCGCTTGAAAGCACTTCTGGCAGCTGAACATACCTATTTGAGATTTTCTGCTGCATTGAAAATCGACGCGGGCAAATGGAGAGGCTGCCGCATGACCGTGACCTCATAGCAAATGACTGGTTTCCGGCCCTAAGGGGGCATTGGGAATGGGGCGGAGTTTGTGGGGCGGGTGTCATTCTGGTTCATGGTGGAAACTCGTTGATTGACATGCCTCATGGATTTGATCAACAATTTCGCAACTCTGCCTGAAATCAACAGAATTTTTCAGCTTAGAACAACAACTGCCGAGATGGTTGTTTCCCATGCCTGAAGCATCAAGTTCCTAGGAGAACCACTATGAACCGCTTGGACGGAAAATCTGCTTTGATCACAGGCTCCGCTCGAGGAATTGGTACGGGATTTGCCGAAGCCTATCTGAGAGAGGGCGCAAAAGTTGCTATCGCTGACATCAACTATGAGGCCGCGTGCACCACTGCAGAGCAACTTGGCGAAGGTGCTTATCCTGTGCAATTGGATGTCTGTGACCAAACTAGCATTGACGCGGCGGTTGATACGGTTGTCGCTCGGACTGGTAAACTGGATATCCTCATCAACAATGCAGCATTGTTTGATGCCTCGGAAACCGTAGACATCACGCGGGAAAGCTACGAAAAGCTCTATGCCGTCAATGTGAGCGGCACTTTGTTCATGATGCAAGCCGCTGCGAAACAGATGATTAAGCAAGGCGATGGCGGAAAAATCATCAACATGGCATCTCAGGCAGGTCGCAGAGGCGAAAGCCTTGTGTTGGTCTATTGTTCAACGAAGGCGGCAGTGATCTCAATGACGCAATCCGCCGGCCTCAACCTGATCAAGCATGGCATCAATGTAAATGCCATCGCACCCGGGGTCGTGGACGGTGATCATTGGGTCCATGTTGACCAGTTGTTTGCCAAACTAGAGAATAAGAAACCCGGCGAGAAAAGAGCAGAGGTTGCGGCGGGTGTCCCTGCAGGCCGGTTTGCCGTTCCTGATGATCTAACCGGCATGGCCGTATTTTTGGCGTCTTCCGAAGCAAATTATATCGTTTCGCAAACCTATAATGTCGACGGGGGACAATGGATGAGTTGACGAAACCAAGGTCAATTATTCAGCTCCAATTTACCATCGGCGACTTCATCTACACATGCTCTCTATCTGCGGCCGTTAAATCGAGAGTGTATTTCGGTCCCATCGGATTCATGGGTCTCGCCGAGGTCGGCAGTGGGGCCTCATACTGGCGTCGGGGACTGGCGCGCCTTTACACCCAGAAGAGGCTTTTTTGCACAAATCGCTGGCCGAATTCGCCTCGCGCATCCAACATGACAGCTTAAAGACATGAACAGTTGATCTCTGGCAAGATACAAGACGTCAAACTAGACGTCATACAATGACAGTTCGAAGCGTTGTGGCACACGGTGTATTTGGTTTGATCCTGAGATCGGTTTGGGTACCACGACCAAGCGGCAAACGTGGACGCAACAGAGCTTCAGGGATGCTGCGGTCCAAGCTTGTCTCACTTTGAAAGTGCTGTTCGGACAGCCATCACGACAGACCACAGGTTTTTTACAAAGGCTACCGCAACTCATCGGGGTGGATTGGGTGGTGCCAGACTTCACTACCCTTTGCCATCGTCAGAGAACGCTGAACGGATGCCTGCCGTATCGCGGCTGAACTGGTCCACTGAGCCTCTTGATCGATCGTACAGGCGCATCAAAGCGGAGGACGTAGGTGAATGGAATGCCCGCAAGCGTGGCGGCTCCAAACGATGTATTTGGCGTAAGATACACGTAGGTAATGGCGAAGAGACGCTAGAGGGGCGGGCTGTCGAGGTCACAGGCATTAACATCGGTGATGCGCTCGTGCTGCCCGATCTCCCTAGCCAAATCCTGTCCAACGAAGCCGCGTCGAAACAAAACCTCTCGGGACCATGCTTCGCATAGCCCAGCCGGTCAGTGGATGCATTGTTTGAACCTGATGGGCCAATCGCTCATGGCGCGGGGCTTGGGCAGACAAGCCGCGGAATTCCAAATCCGCATCAATGCGTCCAATGCTTGGCATAGCTGTCACTGAACCAGTAAGCTTAAGCCGTCCGGAGTGGTGGAGAGATGTCCATCAAATGGTTTGTGCAACAAAGCCGTCGAAAGGACAAAAACCAGACGTGGCGGTAATGTCATCCTGCGTCCCACACCAGACTCACTTGAATTGCGGCGATCGGCGTCAAATTGCCGCCACATTCCCGCCACAATGGCGAGTGTTGTGGTCTACGGCCCTACTGCACCCATATGTGCTATGCTGCATCGAAGAATCTGTCTAAAATACGTTTAAAATCAGGGTTATCAGGCGTGGTTTTTCATGCTAGCTTTCAGGTAATCAAAAATATGGCCACTCGAAAAATCGAGGGTCAGAGGCAGAATTAGGCAGGTTATCATGAAGGTGCGGCGCGTGCAGCCGGCCCGTTTTGGGCTATTTATTCTTGCGGCTTTATGGCTGTGTGTCCTTGCGCCGATCAGTGCGATGGCCGCTCCTTATGCAGCTTATGTCATTGACGCACGAACCGGCGAAGTCCTTCATGCGCGCAACGCTAACACCCGCCTACATCCCGCATCCCTGACCAAAATGATGACGCTCTACATCGCGTTCCAAGCCATTGAACGCGGCGAGATTTCGCTCGACACTAAAGTGCGCGTTTCCAAGAATGCCGCAGCAGAGCCCCCCAGCAAGCTGGGCCTGAAAACAGGTCAGCGGATTGCCTTGCGCTATTTGATTCGCGGTGCCGCCGTCAAATCAGCCAATGATGCCGCCACAGCCATCGGCGAAGCGATTTCAGGGTCGGAGGCAAAATTTGCCCGTCGCATGAACCGCACCGCAAAACAACTGGGCATGACCCGCACGACATTCAAGAACGCCCACGGCCTGACAGAAGCAGGCCACCAATCTACAGCACATGACATGACCCTTATGGGGCGCCATCTGCTGTATGATTACCCGCAGTATTACAATCTGTTCTCGCGGATCACTGCGGATGCAGGCGTGCGCACTGTCAGCCACACCAACCGCCGCTTCCTCAATTCCTACAAAGGGGCAGATGGGATCAAAACGGGGTATACCCGCGCGGCGGGCTTCAACCTGACGGCCTCTGCCGAGCGCGGCAAAGAGCGCATTATCGTTACTGTTTTTGGTGGAAAATCAACAACATCGCGCAATGCCAAAGTGGCGGAATTAATGGATCTCGGATTTCGCCGCGCACCATCCCGCGCCCGTGTGAAAAAGCCCAAGCCGCCCGCCTATATCGCCGAGGCAAAAACGGTGGAAAGCGCCCCCACAAGCAAACCCGCCCCCGGCGCCAAGGGAAAAACCATCCGGTTGATCCGCGCGGTAAGCGCCTCGCCACGGCCAAAATCCCGCCCTGCCCCCAGCGCCCCTGTGCTGGTTGCCAAAGCGCCCGCAAACAACGACATCAGCGATGCGCTCAGCTCGGCCATCACGCAAGCGGTCACGCAAGCGGTTGAAACCCAGGCCCCGTCCACGGCTCCCGCTCCGGCCTTGCGGAAAAATGAGCCTGAAAATGTATCCTATGCTGCCGCTACAGCCCTTTTGCGCCCCTCGATCCGGCCCAAGGGTCTTGTTGTGATCGGCGCGCAGCCAAAGGCCAAAAAAGATCCTGCACCACAAGAAGTTGTCACACGTCTTTCCACATCTGGCGGGCAGCACTGGGGTGTAAACGTCGGGCGCTATGGCAGCCGCTATGCTGCGGAAAAGGTGCTCATCAAAACAGCCTTGGCCGAGATGGCAACGCTCAATGGATCCTTGCGTAAAGTCATTCGCAAACCACAGGGCTTTGATGCGAATTTCCTCGGGATGTCGCGTGAAACCGCTGATTTGGCCTGCCGCAGACTAAAAGCGCGCAACGTCAGCTGCTTTATGATCGGCCCCGGTTAATTCCGCGCTTCCCGCTTCAACCACGTAACAAAAGCCTTGAGCGGCGCGCGCAGCACGCCTTTGCGGGTGACAATGTGGTAACCGCTTCCCAAGCGGGCCTCTTCATGTAGGACGCGCAGGCGTCCTGCTTCAATGTCCCTTTCGACAAAGCGACGGACCGTGACGGCGATGCCTTGACCATCGCGGGCACCATCGATCAATAAATTACCGGGAACTTGCAGCATACCCAGCGCCCTGCCCTGCACGCCTTGTCGCTGCAACCAACTGGTTGATTCCGAATTTCCCATTTCTTCCATCCACGGGAATTGTGCCAACGCATCCAGATCGGCATAGGCCGTATCCCCGACCAAAGCGGGGGCGCCAACAACAACCATGCTGCTTTCCCACAGCAACGACGTGTCCAACGCTGGCCAATTTCCATCGCCGAACCGGATCGCAACATCAATGCCATCGGCACCCAACGTCACCACCTCTGCGGTTGGGTCGATCATCAAATCAACACCTGGGTGGGCGGCGCGGAATTTTGCCAATCGCGGCATCAACCAAGAGGCGGCAAAGGTCGGCGTTACCGAGATATGCAAAGGCCGCGCGTCCCGTGCGCCCGTCAAGGCAGCGACGGCCTCAGCCATCATAGCAAAGCCCCCCTGCAACGCGCGGGCCAGCTGCTCTCCCTCTTGGGTCAATTGCAACGCCCTGCCCGTCCGGTCCACCAAAGACAGGTTCAGGTGGCTTTCTAGCACACGCAATTGCTGGCTGATCGCCGCATGAGAAACCCCCAGCGCATCGCCTGCCGCCACAACATTTCCCGTCTGCGCAAAAGCCGCAAAGGCCCGCATCGCCGACAGAGGGGGAAGGGATCGCCAATCCATATGTTACCCCAACTTACACTTCAAAATCATCGATGACTCGCTTTTTAGACCTGCTGTGTCAAACATCACGGTATAGATAGGAGAAAGACATGATCAACATTTACGCCAGAACGCTGATGAATGCCACAAGAACAGGAGAAATTCGCCTCCAAGATATCCCTTCCGTCCCACAAAGCAAACGCCATCGCTGGTTCTTCCGGCGCAAACCAATTTTGAAGAACACAAAAAATCTGTAAGGATAACGTACATGAATACCGCCTTAGTTTTAGTCGACATTCAAAATGATTACTTCATCAATGGCCTCTGGCCCGTCGAGAATATGCAAACCGTTGCAGCCGCCGCAGCAAATGCACTAAAGGCGGCGCGGGCGTCTGGCGACCATGTGATCCACATTCGCCACGAAGCGCTCTCCTCCTCTGCGCCCTTTTTCCGACCTGCGACCGAAGGCGCAGAGATCCACTCCAGCGTCGCCCCAGAACCGCATGAGGCTGTGGTCGTCAAACACCGCCCCAACAGCTTTTATGAAACGCCACTACACAGCATGCTGCAAGCAGCTGGCATCACGCAGATCACAATTGTCGGTGCAATGAGCCAAATGTGTATAGATGCGACCGCCCGAGCAGCGCGGGATTTAGGATATGACGTCACGGTCATTGCCGATGCTTGCGGCGCAAAAGCGATCAACTGGAGAGGCCAAAACCTCAGCGCAGCACAAATGCAGGCAGCCTTTATGTCCGCGCTCGCGCAGAGCTACGCAACCATAATCTAGGTCGCCGCCTGCAACAGGGTGCGGGTGTATTCTGTTTGCGGGGAATCATAGAGCGCATCTACATCCCCGTATTCCACCACATCACCACGCTTCATCACCATCACACGGTGAGACATGGCACGCACAACCTTAAGATCATGGCTGATGAACAAATAGGCCAGCCCGTATTTCACCTGAAGTTCACGCAGCAGATCAACAATTTGCACCTGAACAGTCATATCCAGCGCGCTAGTCGGTTCATCCAGCACCAACAAGCGCGGCCGCAAAACCATCGCGCGGGCAATCGCAATCCGTTGACGTTGGCCGCCCGAGAACTCATGCGGGTAGCGGTCCATCGTGGCGGGGTCCAGACCGACCTCAACCATCACATCGTGAACCAATTCACGTTTATCGCGCGCCTCATCCACTTTGTGAATGGCCAGCCCTTCGGCGATGATCTGCATACAGGTCATCCGCGGAGAAAGGCTGCCAAAGGGGTCTTGGAACACAATCTGCATGTCTTTGCGCAGATGGCGCAGCTGTTTGGTGGACCATTTGCGCACATCCTCATCAAGGAAACGGATGTCCCCCTCAGACGCGATCAGCCGCATGATGGCCAACGCCAATGTCGTCTTTCCAGACCCCGATTCCCCCACAATGCCGATCGTCTCGCCTGCCCGCACAGAGAGGCTGGCATCATTCACCGCCTTAACATGCCCCACCGTCCTGCGCAGCAGACCTTGCTGGATTGGAAACCAGATCTTTAGGTTCTCTGTTTCGGCAATCAGCTCGGCCCCTTCAGGCACCGGTGCGGGGCTGCCTGTCGGTTCGGCACCAAGCAATTTTTGTGTATAGGGATGCTGCGGGCTGTCGAAAATTTGCGACGTCGGCCCCTGCTCTACGATTTTACCATGCTGCATGACACAAACACGATCAGCAATGCGGCGCACCACACCAAGATCATGGGTGATGAACAACAGGCCCATGCCTTCGCTGTCTTTCAGGTCTTTCAGCAAATCAAGAATCTGAGCTTGAATGGTCACATCCAACGCGGTTGTGGGTTCATCTGCAATCAGCACGTCAGGCTTGTTTGCCAGCGCCATGGCAATCATGACCCGCTGTCGCTGGCCACCAGACAGCTGGTGCGGATAGGACCCAAGACGGTTTTCGGCGTCATTGATGCCGACTTTCTCCAGTAATTCTAGGATACGCGATTTCAGTGCTGCGCCTGTCAGCCCTTGGTGCAGGGTCAGGGATTCGCCCAGCTGCTTATCGATGGTGTGCAGCGGGTTCAGTGAGGTCATCGGCTCTTGGAAAATGAAGCTGATGTCATTGCCGCGCACCTTGCGCAGCAGCGCGTCTGACGCCCCGATCATCTGCTGCCCGTCATAGGTGACAGATCCCTCCACATGGGCGGTCTCGCCCAGCAGGCTTACCGTACTGAGCGCGGATACCGATTTGCCTGATCCGCTCTCTCCGACCAACGCGACCGTCTCGCCCCGCTCCACATGGAAGGAAACCCCTTTGACAGCCGGTGACAGCTTGCCGTCCTGACGGAAGGATACCTTCAGGTCTTTTACGTCCAGCAGAGCAGTCATCAGTTAAACGTCTTTCTGGGATCGAACGCATCGCGGATCCCTTCGAATATGAACACCAGCAGCGACAGCATGATCGCAAAGGTGAAAAAGGCGGTGAAGGCCAGCCACGGCGCCTGCAGGTTTTGTTTAGCCTGCAGTGTCAGTTCGCCCAGTGATGGCGCCGATGACGGCAGCCCGAACCCCAGAAAATCAAGCACCGCCAGCGACGAAATCGTGCCCGTGATCAGGAACGGCGCCATGGTCAGCGTGGCCACCATTGCGTTTGGCAGCATGTGGCGGAACATGATTGTCACATTACCCACACCCAAAGCACGTGCGGCACGCACATATTCCAAATTCCGCGCACGCAGAAATTCAGCGCGCACAACGCCTACAAGAGCCGTCCAACTGAACAGCACGAGTAAGACCACCAACAGCCAGAAACTTCGCCCCAGAATGGCGAACATGATGATGATCACATAGAGCGAAGGCGTGGAGGTCCAAATTTCAATCACCCGCTGGAAGATCAGATCAACCCAACCGCCAAAGAATCCCTGCACAGCCCCCGCCGCGATCCCGATAATCGTGCTGAGGCCTGTGACCAACAGCGTAAACACAATCGACAAGCGAAACCCGTGCACAACCCGCGCTAACACATCGCGTTTGGTGCCATCGGTGCCCAGTAGGTTTTCGCCATTGGGCGGCAGCGGTGCAGCACCAGGGCGATCAACGGCGGTGTCATAACTGTAGGGGATCGGCGGCCAGATGGACCAGCCTTTTTCAATCTGCTCGCCCTCGATCACACCGTCTTGGGCATCCTCGATATAGCCTTCGGGGTCATCAAAACACAGCTCTGATCCTCCTGTGGCGATCAGGCATTTCACCTCTGGATCGCGATAGGCGGCCTCGGTTTGGAAATCACCACCAAAAGCCGTCTCAGGGTAAAAATTGAAGATCGGCATGAAGTAGTCGCCACGGTAATTCACCACAATCGGCTTATCATTCGCCAAAAACTCGGCAAAGAGCGACAGGGTGAACAAAACTGCAAAAATCCACAGCGACCAAAATGCCCGTCTGTTGCGGGTGAAATTACGCCAGCGGCGCTGGTTGAGCGGGGACATCGCCATCAGCCTTCCCTCTTCTCGAAATCGATACGCGGATCAACCAGAACATACATCAGGTCCGAAATGATCCCCACCACAAGGCCGATCAGGCCAAAGATAAACAGCGTGCCAAACACGATTGGATAATCCCGCGCCACGGCCGCCTCAAAGCCCAAACGCCCCAATCCATCAAGCGAGAAGATCGTCTCGATAATAAGGCTAGACCCGAAGAAAACGCCAATAAACACCGCAGGAAACCCCGCAATCACAATCAACATCGCGTTGCGGAAAACATGACCATAGAGGACCTTACGCTCGGACAGCCCCTTGGCACGGGCAGTCATCACATAGTGTTTTTTGATCTCATCCAAAAAGCTGTTTTTCGTCAGCAGCGTCAGCGTCGCAAAGGCCGAAATGGTCGAGGCCAAAACAGGCAAGGTGATGTGCCACGCGTAATCCTTGATCTTCCCCCAAGCGCTAAGCTGGTCAAAATTATCCGACGTTAGGCCCCGCAGCGGGAACAATTCATAGCAGGTGGGGTTATAGGTCGCACCACCGGGCCAGATATCCGCCAACACAGGAACGCGGAAACAGTTGGCAGGCACAAACAGCACCAGCAAAAGGATCGCAAACAAGAACCCAGGAATTGCGTAGGCCGCGATAATCGCGCCAGACGTCCATGTATCGAATTTTGACCCGTCTTTGACCGCCTTTTTGATGCCCAGCGGGATCGACACCATATAGGCAATCAGCGTCGACCATAGGCCCAGCGTTATAGATACAGGCAATTTTTCCTTGATCAGATCAATGACCGAAATCGAACGAAAATAGCTCTCTCCGAAATCGAACATCATGTAGTTGCCCAACATCGAAAAGAACCGCTTTACGGGAGGTTTGTCAAAACCGAACTCTTTTTCCAATTCCTCGATGAATTCAGGTGGCAAGCCACGTGCGCCAACATAGTTGTCAGAACCGCCCACATCGACAGTATCCGCATCTGATCCGGATCCCGCAAAGCCGCCAAACACGTCGCCGCCCCCTTGGATGCGGGCGATCGCTTGCTCTACAGGGCCGCCAGGTACAAATTGCACCAGCGCGAAATTAACCAGCATGATCCCGAACAGAGTCACAGGGATCAGCAACAGCCGTCGAAGAATATAGGCGCCCATATTTTACCTCAGCGCGCCTGCTGCGCGCAGTTTTTGTGCTTTTGCCTCGTCGTACCACCAGAAATCCAGATAGCCCAGCGCATAGGCGGGTTGATCTTCTGGGTGGTCGTATTGGTCATAGTAGGCCGTCCAATGCACATCATTGTACCAAACAGGGATCATGATGAATTCATGACGCAATGCGCGGTCCAGCGCGGTCATCGCGGCTTGTTCCTCCTCGCGCGTCTCAGCACGCAGAGAGGCCTCGATTATCGCGTCAACCATGGGGCTGGCCAATCCTGCAGGGTTAAACAGGGAAAACTCTGCCGCCTCGGATCCATAGCGCTGCGACAGACCTGTGCCGGTTCCCAAAAATGCTGCATATTGATCATATACCAGATCATAATCGCGGTCGCGTTCACGCGACGTGTATTGCGACGAATCCACCTTCTCCAACACCGCCTCAATGCCGAAAGATTTTAGGTTGGACATAAAGTTCTCAACCACTGCCGACAACGTGGCCGAACCAGAGGAGTTCAACAGAAAGGTGATTTTCA
>JBDVSG010000135.1:0-8267 GCA_039967155.1 Sulfitobacter sp.
GCGTGTCACGTGAACGGCGACGGTTTGGATGTCGCCGTATCCACGTGATGATCGCACGGGAGGGTTTTGTGGTGAACCACAAGAAGGTCAGGCGCATCTATCGTGAAGAGAAGCTTCAGGTGCGCCGCAGAGGCGGCAGGATACGGGCATCGATTGGCACTATATCGCGCCAGGAAAGCCTCAGCAGAACGGCTTCATCGAAAGTTTCAACGGCAAGCTACGTGATGAATGCCTTAATGAAACGCTATTCGGCACATTAGGCGAGGCTCGCAAAACGCTCGAAGAATGGCAGGAGGACTACAATTGGCGCAGACCCCATTCAGCCTTGGGTAACCTGACGCCAATGAAACTTTTGCAGAGAAAGGCGATGGACAAGATGGCGGCTTAACGCCAAAGATTTAACCCCAAGGACTCCGCGCAAAGCTGGAGGGAACTTGGGGCTCAGGTCAGACCTTAGATATGCACGGACTCTCGGGACATTTCCTGTAGATTCCCTGATTTGAGATGGAACTCTGTACCTCGATGAGCAGCAGGCGAGGTTTTATCAAGACGCATAATCTTATTTCACCAACCCTAGTAGATACTGTCCATAGTTGTTTTTAGCAAAGCTTTGCGCGCGCGCGCTTAAACTATCTGCATCGATCCATCCCTGAACGAACGCAATCTCTTCGGGGCTGCCGACCTGAAGTCCCTGACGCTCAGATAGGGTGCGCACAAAATTTCCCGCATCCAACAGGCTGCCGTGGGTGCCTGTATCCAGCCACGCAAAACCGCGCCCCATCTGCTGCACGCTGAGCTGCCCATCGACCAGATACATTTCCAATAGGGATGTGATTTCCAGCTCGCCGCGCGGGGATGGTTTTACTGCGCGTGCGCGCTCAGGCGCTGTGCCGTCCAGAAAATACAACCCCGTCACGGCAAAAGGCGAAGGCGCCACTTCGGGTTTTTCAATAATCGCGCGCACGGTGCCATCCGTGTCAAAATCCACCACGCCGTATCTCTCTGGATCCGCGACGCGGTAGCCAAAGACCGTCCCCCCCGCAGCAGCATCCGCCGCCGCCAGTCGTTCGGGCAGGCCATGGCCAAAGAAGATATTATCCCCCAGTACCATCGCCGAGGGCGCACCATCCAAAAAGTCCTCAGCAAGCAGATAGGCTTGTGCCAATCCATCAGGTGAGGGTTGCTCGATATAGGTAAACTCAACACCCCATTGGCTGCCGTCCCCCAAAGTGCGCTGGAATTGTTCCGCGTCTTGCGGGGTGGTGATCACAGCGATCTCTTGGATCCCTGCCAGCATCAGCACCGACAAAGGATAATAAATCATAGGTTTGTCGTAGATCGGCAGCAGCTGCTTGGAGACTCCGAGGGTAATCGGATAAAGCCGCGTCCCAGAGCCGCCAGCGAGGATAATACCTTTGCGTTTCATGCCGAAAGCTCCTTAATCACATCTGTCAAATTCCTGTGCCAGTCAGGCGGGGCAATTCCAAACTCTTGCTTCAGGCTGTCACCGTTCATGCGTGAATTGGCCGGCCGCGCAGCGGGGGTGGGATAATCGGTTGTTGGGATATCCGTGACCGTGACCGCATCGCCCGATATCTTAAATATCGCACGGGCGAAGTCGGCCCAACTGACGGCGGGGCTGCCTGCAAAATGGTGAATGCCCGAAGAAGCCCCTGCGCCCAGTTTCCCAGCCACGGCCACACAGGCCTGTGCGATGGCACCAGCCGAGGTCGGCCCGCCAATCTGATCCCCGACCACGCTCAACGCATCGCGGCTTTGTGCCAGCCGCAACATTGTTTTTACAAAGTTATTGCCGTGGGCTGAAAACACCCAAGAGGTGCGCAGGATCACATAAGCGCCGCCTGCGGCAATCACCGCCTCCTCGCCTGCCCGTTTCGAGCGCCCATAGGCATTGACCGGCTGCACCCGATCCTCAGGCATCCAAGGGGCACTCCCTTGCCCGTCAAACACATAGTCGGTTGAGATATGCACAAATGGAATGCCAGCCGCAGCGCAGGCCCGTGCCATCGCCGCTGGAGCATCCCCGTTGATGAGCGTGGCAAGCGCTTCCTCTTCCTCGGCGCGGTCAACAGCCGTATAGGCGGCAGCGTTAATCACAGCCGCAGGCGCATGGGCCGTGATGGCTGCGGCGCAGGCCTCTGGGTCACTCAGATCAGCGCAATCGCGGCCAAGGAATGTCGCATCAGGCAGGATCCGCTGCAGCTCTTGTGCCACTTGTCCTGTTTTGCCAAACACCAAGATGCTCATGCTGTGCCCAGCCGTTCGCCCACACCATCACGGTTTTGCAAAGCACGCCACCAGTCTTCGTTCTCAAGATACCAGCGCACCGTGCGCGCCAAACCTTCCTCAACAGTCACCGAAGGCTGCCAGCCCAATTCGTCCCGAATGCGACTGGCATCAATGGCATAGCGCGCATCATGGCCAGGGCGGTCTGCCACAAAGGTGATCAAATCCGCATAGGGTTTATCCGCAGGGCGCAGCCTATCCAATGTCGCGCAGAGCATTTTCACCAAGTCGAGGTTTGTCAGTTCGTTATTACCGCCAATATTATAGCTCCGCCCAAGCGCCCCTTTCTGCAGAACCGTCAGTAGCGCCTCGGCGTGATCCTCAACAAAGAGCCAATCGCGCACATTAGAGCCTGTTCCGTAGATCGGGATCGCCTCGCCGGACAAGGCCTTCAGGATCACAACAGGGATCAGTTTCTCGGGGAAATGGTAGGGGCCATAGTTGTTAGAGCAATTGCTCAGCACCACGGGCAGGCCGAAGGTTTCCCCCCAAGCACGCACCAGATGGTCGCTTGCGGCCTTAGAGGCCGAATAGGGCGAATTGGGCGCATAGGGTGTTTCTTCGGTGAACAGCCCCTCAGCGCCCAAGCTGCCAAAGACCTCATCCGTTGAGATGTGATGGAACCTAAATGTCTCGGGTTTGTCCATTGCCGCCCAATAGCGGCGCGCCGCCTCCAGCATGTTATAGGTGCCGGTCACATTCGTTTCGATAAAGTCCCCCGGCGCATCAATGGAGCGGTCAACATGGCTTTCGGCGGCCAGATGCATCACCGCATCGGGTTTATGATCTGCGAACACCCGCGCAAGCGCATCCGCATCGCGGATATCTGCATGCTCAAACGCATAAAGCGGGCTATCCGACACGCAGGCGACGTTCTCCAGACAAGCCGCATAGGTTAGCGCATCCAGATTGACCACGTGATGGCCTGCTGCAATGGCTTGGCGCACCACTGCTGACCCAATAAAGCCCGCGCCGCCAGTTATAAGGATCTTCATGCGGCACCTGTTGTGAAGGGAGAGGAAACATCAGCCAACTTTGGCGCGGCTGCGTCTTTGTCGGATAGAACGGGCGTATCAACGTCCCAGTCGATCCCGATGTCAGGATCATTCCAAGCCACGGCGCCGTCGCATTCGGGCGTGTAGTAATCTGTGCATTTATAGATGATCTCAGTATCGGGCTGGCGCGTAACGAACCCGTGCAAGAACCCCGCAGGGATCAGCAACTGACGGCCATTGTCAGGCGTCAAATCAACGCCGATCCATTGCCCGAATGTCGGTGAGCCTGCGCGAAAGTCTACGGCCACATCCCATAGCGCACCGCGCCCGCAACGGACCAATTTAGCCTGCGCGTGGGGGGGCGATTGGTAATGCAAACCACGCAGCGTACCGATCTGCGCCGAGACCGAATGGTTGTCTTGCACAAAATTGAAATCCAGCCCCGCCGCTTCCATCCGCGCCTTATTCCAGCTTTCGGAGAAAAAACCTCTGGCATCCCCATGCCGTTGAGGCGTGAGGATCAAGACACCCTCAAGTTTTGTTTTTTCTATTTGCACTAGGTAGTCCCCATCGTGTTTTAATGTATCTGTTTTGCGCCATAACGGCCTCCTTGCCTATAAATTAGGGAGGAATCTGTCTATAATACTAGAGACTATTTACAGTTCGAGTTTATGGCGAAAATATTCGATGGTTTTTGTGAGACCTTCTTCTAGCTGAACTGCCGGCTTCCAGTCTAAATGCTCTCCAGCTAATGCGATGTCTGGGCGACGCTGTTTAGGGTCATCCATGGGAAGAGGCATGAACACCATCTTCGCCTTCGATCCAGTCAACCGTAACACTACTTCGGCGAGCTCGATCATAGTAAACTCACCAGGGTTACCCATATTGATTGGACCCATGATTTCTTTGTCACTTTCCATTAAGCGAACGAAGCCAGAGACCAGATCATCAACATAGCAAAATGACCGTGTCTGTGAGCCGTCTCCGTAAATCGTGATATCCTCGTTATTAAGCGCTTGAACAATGAAATTCGAAACCACCCTACCGTCATTCGGATGCATGCGTGGTCCGTATGTATTGAAAATACGTGCCACCTTGATTTCGACGTCGTGTTGACGATGATAATCAAAAAATAACGTTTCAGCGCAGCGCTTACCTTCATCGTAACATGAACGCATACCAATAGGGTTGACGTGCCCCCAGTACCCTTCGGGTTGAGGGTGAAGCTCTGGGTCACCGTACACTTCCGAAGTCGATGCCTGGAAAATTCTTGCGTTGCATCGTTTTGCGAGCCCCAGCATATTAATTGCTCCAAGTACGCTCGTCTTGGTCGTCTGCACTGGGTCGTGCTGATAATGCACTGGGCTAGCTGGGCAGGCTAGATTGTAGATTTGATCAACCTCTACATAAAGAGGGAAAGTGACGTCATGCCTGATCATTTCAAAATTAGGATTGTCGAGCAGGTGAGCAATGTTTGCTCTACGGCCCGTAAAATAGTTGTCAACGCACAGAACGTCATGACCTGCGTCCAAAAGTTGCTCACACAAGTGAGACCCTAAAAACCCTGCGCCTCCAGTTACAAGAACACGAGAATCCGCCATATATATTACTCTTTCAATAAATTAATTGGTGCTAAATATTCTAAAAACAGCATCTGATAAAGCTTTTTCGAAATCCAGTGAAAATGCTAATTTTTTTGCAGCCGCCGCGACTTGTGCGGCTTTATCGGGGTTTTTCTGCAATTGCACGACAATCTCCCTGACCTCAGCCACATTCGATGCAAAATAAATGTTCTCGCCATGTACAAGCTCATCATAATACCATTGACGGTACTTCGTATCACCGACCAGCTTAATCACTACGCCACCGCATATAAGCTTTGAAATCAGGCCCGGCCAAGAGCTCGTGTTGCCATCTATATCAATGAGATATTTGTAATTGAAGTTTTGTTCTATGGGCTCGCGATCACCCCACACATTCATTTTAGCAAGTGTTTTCTGGAGCTTCTTATCGCTAGAATAGTTTCCAAGGCTTGTGATCTTGGCATTAATCTCAGAGAAGGCGCTACTGTCTGCACAAAATTGAATGCGTGAAGTGGCTAGAACATTTCGAAGTGAATCCTCAGAAGAAAGGGCTTCTTCTACTTGACCTGTCACAGCACCACGCCAATAAGCTTGGCCCTTGCGTTCTATAAAGGGCAGATCATGGGCCTCTGATTGGGCTTTAAGATCGGCATAACCACGTGTACGGATGAACGTAGGGTCTGGGATTAGTACTGTTTTGCTGCCTGCGGCGCAAAAACAAATGGCCTCACTATTCCCCGCCACTCCATCAGATAAATCAAGGTTAAACTGTGTCGTCTGATCGGCAAATTCGGGAGCTAATAGCCGTTCGAAAAATTCCCCCATGATGACGATACGGCGCCAGAGAATGTGTGCGTGAAAAAAACTCTGAGGTAGGCCTATGCTGATCTTCTGCGCCTGCGCCTCTTTTTTGACCTGTATCTCTTTAGGAGACTGCAAAACATCTGGGGTGGATGTAATGTCGGCCCATGGAAGCAACGTTTTCAAAAATCCTTCGGGAGCGTTACCTAAGAATCCAGCGCGTGTAAACTCGGACACATTCTCTATCGATAAGCTCGGTAGATGCACTGCTATAATAGCCTGCGCCGCATCAAAGTCTCCGTTAGCAATTAGACCTCTGAGGTAGTGCGACCTGAACATCGGCTCTTGCGGGTTGCTGTCAAAGGCGCACTTCGCAGCCTTTAGAGCCTCCTCGCTGGAACCGATCTGTTCCAGCGCTTCGGAATGTCGGTAGTGGTATCGTGCTACGTCTGGACACGACTGGATTGATGTTTCTGCCAGAGAAAGCGATAGAACCGACTTGCCTCCCGCAGATACATTCAACCCTTGCAGAGCAGCATAAGCGTCATCAAAGTGCGCGGGCGTGCCTAATGGGCTGTGAGCCGACAGCACTTTAGAATTGGTAAGTTGGCCCACAGCACGCACTGTAAATTCAATACGGGCCTGAGCAATGACAGTAGCGTCTAACATATTCCGTTTGAGGATGGCGGGATGTTGTTCGATCATATCCAGTCGTTTGGGCCCTCCCGCAGTCATCTCTTGATTGACCTTCGGGGGCTTTTGCAACGGGTGCATTCCAATTGAACGGGCAATGAGGGCGAGTGATAGATCAAAAAAATCAGTCAGGCCAATGAAGTCTATCTTCAACAGATAATCGATTGCGATACGGCACCGCTCTTCGTCACTTAGATCATCATAGGAAAACCCTGCATTGCCGACAAGGTACCTAGTTTGAGAGTTGTCAAACTCACTAGCCAGCTCCGGCATATCCAGGCACTCGAGCAAAGATTTACCTGCAGCAAGTCGATGGAGAGGGTCGGTCGTGTCATTATTGATGTGATTATAGGCAGAAATCACCCTATCAATAGGATCACGCAGGAACACAACCGTCTTGAAATCTGGTCCAGCAATGGGGGCAACGCGATTGAAGTGGCCGGCAATGAAATCAAATTTCCGTAAGTAGTCTGCTTGCTTTCCTTTTTGAACTTTGCCGTTCAACTCCATTTGAGACCGAATGGGGCATTCTTCTTCAAGTTGAAAAAGTTTTTTGAGTGCAACTCTAGCAGAAGTGCCTGCTGTCTTACGAATATGTAAGAAAAGTATTTTCTTTTTCTGATCTTCAGTCATTCTAAACCTCTAGTGCTCGAGCACAACTAAACGTGCGCGCACTTTGCATTATTAGGCACAGAGCTACAATGTAAACCTTCCTCGTTTGGGAACTTTGCTCAACGTGCACTTGGTCACAGCCAGATGCCTTCAATACGAGGTCCGGTGTATCTGTCAGGTCTTCAGCCCATCTGTTGGCGCAGAGCTTTCAGGAGACAATATAGCGACCGCAAGCATCGAGGACGGTGCTAAAACAGATTCCGTCGCATACCAGAACTTTGATATAAGCCAGGCTTGTCTGCCACTTTTGGTTGATGGCCGTGGTTTTATCCGTGAACTCATCAGCGGCCTTAATCACCACGTAATCTAAAGCCGTGATCCAACCAACCTCCTTCAGAACGCGATAAGTCGATGTTTCAGATGCAAAGTAATGCTTTTCATCAGTATATTTGACAGCGAGCTCGCGCGTCGTGAACGCCTGATCGTCCCATATAAAGACGATCAGGTCATCGTGGCGATCATCTGGGATAGGGTCCCAGACGGATTTGGGGCGTGGGGGTTTGTTAAATAGCCTATCAAAGCCGCCCTCTAAATACAGATCGGACCAGCAATAGAACATGGTGCGGGAAATGCCCAGTACGGCGAGGGTCTGCGTTGTCGGTAGGCGGCCCCCTCGACCGTGCGGTTGACTTCAAGCTTTTTAGAATCCGGCTCTCAAGCCGTCAGATCAGCCACGCATTATTTCAAAGCAAAAGACACTGAACGCAGCTCCTTTGTTTCTGGCGAGGTCGCCTGACGTGCTGTATCGCCCGATAGACGGCGTTTGCCTGCTTCAAGAAACTCTTTCGACCAACTGTATACCGGCTTTCCGCGATACCTTTCCCCCCTCTCGGTATCATGCTTTGCATGACCCTGACAGGCAATGGGCGGCACAGCGCCGAGATGCTTTCTTCACCCCACATCCCTGCCAGCACAATGCGGATCTTCTCCTTCGCCGAATAGGTTTGCCGGGGCTTGCGGTGGATGTTCTCTACCAATTTATCTGCAGACGTTTTGTGGCTTCCAGATTTTTACGAAAACCCCAAATCTGTCCCATATGTGCTGACGTCAGACAGAAATTATTTACATAATTAGGATTACACATGTTTTTATGTAACCGGGGCACATTCTAAACTGGGTTGCGAAATTTCCCCTATCTTGCTGCAAAGCAAGGAGAATGAAAGATGGCACATAAAGAGCTAAACCTGCGTGAACGGCGCGCGATTGAAGATACGTT
>JBDVSG010000136.1:0-37574 GCA_039967155.1 Sulfitobacter sp.
GGGGGACAAACAGTTTTAATAGCACTGCTGTGGCCGCGCCAGCGAAGGCGGCTGTGACGTAGAGTTCGCCCTGTTTCAACACAACGGGAACGTCGCCCACCACGACATCGCGCATGAGGCCGCCCATGCAGCTGGTCACGATACCCATCAATATTGTAATGGAGGGGCTTTGGCCGTGGGCAGCAGCAATGCCGACCCCTGCTGGGACCGCGACGGCTAGGGCCAGACTGTCGAGCCAGATGATGGCGCGCAGGCGGCTTTCGAGCAAGTGGGCGCAGAGGAATGTTGCGAGGGCCGCGAGGGCGGCGGCTCCGAGGTAGGTGGGTTGGTCGATCCAGAATATTGGGTTTCGATCTAACAGCAGGTCGCGGATTGTTCCGCCGCCGACGGCCGTGAGGCAGGCAATGAACGCGAAGCCCACCAAATCTAGTTGCGCGCGGCTGGCAACGAGTGCGCCTGTGATCGCGAAAACGATGACTGAAGCGTAATCTAGGAAGCTGAGCAGAGTCATAGGTTTGCCTTGATCCAATCCATTCGGGGGCTGGAAGGCAAGTCTTCGAAGGCAACCCAATGTGCTGTAATCATGGTGCCATCTGGTTGCAGGTGTTTCCATTGTCTGCGTGTCGGCGGAGCGATGCGGCAGAGCACGAAGTGGGTTGTGCAGGCTTCGACGGTTTCCTTGGATACACCAATTGGGACAGCGCTGCGGGTCTCTAGTCCCAATGTTGAGAAAAGGTGGCGCGCTGCGGCTGGGGCTGGGTCATTCAGGAATTCTGTAAAGGGGGGAAGCATTTGACCTGTTTCCAATGCGAGGCGCAGAGGCGCGCCATCAGGGTGGAGAGCAACAGGGCAGGTAAGGTGCTTCATTTTGGTTTGAAGGGCGCCATACCAGCGCGGGCCAACTCATCTGCGCGTTCATTCTGGGGGTGGCCTGCGTGGCCTTTAACCCATTCCCATGTCACACGGTGGCGGGCATTGGCAGCATCGAGACGTTGCCAAAGCTCTGCATTTTTTACAGGTTTTTTCGCGGCGTTTTTCCAGCCGTTTTTCTTCCAGCCAAAGATCCAGCCTGTGATCCCGTTTTTCACATAGTTGCTATCTGTCACGACCGTGATTTCTGTGTTGCGCTCCAACGCTTCTAGGGCGTGGATCGCGGCGAGAAGTTCCATACGGTTGTTGGTGGTGTTGGGTTCGCCACCCTTCAGTTCACGTTCTTTTACGACCGTGTCGCCATCCATGGCCTGCATTAAGGCGCCCCAGCCACCGGGGCCAGGATTGCCTGAACAGGCACCGTCTGTATATGCGAATAACTTAGGCATCTGCCGCGACTGCTATCCAATCGGCATAGGTGCCGTCCAGCCCTTTATCGCGCCCCGTGACGGTTTTTGTGATCGTAAAGCCTGCGGAGGAGAGCAGGTCATAGAGTTCATCTTGGGTCACATAGGTGTATGCGCGTCCGATCGCGTCACGTTTTGTATCTGTGCCAAGCTTCATGCCGATGTGAAAACGGCCGTTGGTGCGGAGCGTTGTATGCAGGGCCTTGAGGATGCGGGGCAGGTCGCCGCGCGGTGCATGAAGCAAGCTGAAGTTCGCCCAAATACCATCGTAGAGGTTGGCACCGTCTATGTCGTCAAAGGTTCTTTGAACCGCTGTGACGCCGTGCTGCTGTGCTGCGCGTGTGACCATTTCTGCGACGGCATCAACGGCAAGCACCTTGAGGCCTGCGGCGGCCATGATGCGCGCACTGTCGCCGGGGCCGCAGCCTAGGTCGAGGACATCACCTGCTGGCGGTATGGCGGTGATGAAATCAGATAGAATTGGATCGCGTGCTGTCGCCTCTTTGCTCATGACAGCATAGCGGTCGGCTTGGGCGGCATAGACAGCAAGGGTTTCCGGATCGCTCATGGAGGGGCTCCTAGGCGGTTTGGCGCAGGACGCGGGGCACTTTAAATTCAACGTTCTCAACGGCCGTTTCAACCAGTTCCTCAGTAACTGTGTAGCGGGCTTTGAAGGCGTCGATGACTTCGTTGATCAGCACCTCGGGCGCGGAGGCGCCAGCGGTGATGCCGATGCTTGTGATGCCGCTTAGTGCACGCCAGTCAATATCGTCCGCACGCTGCACCAGTTGCGAATAGGCGCAGCCAGCACGGGCGCCGACTTCGACCAGACGTTTTGAATTAGAGGAATTCGGCGCACCGACAACCAACATGGCATCGCATTTCGGGGCCATTGCCTTGACCGCTTCTTGGCGGTTGGTGGTCGCATAGCAGATGTCTTCTTTGTGGGGCCCGACGATCTGGGGGAACCGTGTCTGAAGCGCGTCGACAATGTCAGCGGTGTCATCAATGCTGAGCGTGGTTTGAGTGACGTAAGCAAGCTTGGACGGATCGCGAACGGCAACCTTTGCAACATCCTGAGGGGTTTCGACCAGCAGCACCTCACCTTCGGGCAGCTGACCCATTGTGCCGACAGTTTCAGGGTGGCCTTCATGGCCAATCATAATCATTTGCAGGCCAGCATCCGCGTGGCGCTGGGCCTCGATGTGGACCTTACTGACCAAGGGGCAGGTCGCGTCGACATAAACCATATTGCGCGCATGGGCGGCGCTGGGCACAGATTTCGGCACGCCATGTGCCGAAAAAATCACGGGTCGGTCGTCAGGGCATTCAGAGAGTTCTTCAACAAATACCGCGCCAATGTCGCGTAGCCCATCAACGACAAACTTATTGTGCACAATCTCGTGGCGGACATAAACAGGCGCGCCCCATTTGGCGATCGCCATCTCAACGATCTTGATCGCGCGATCTACGCCGGCGCAAAACCCGCGGGGGGCCGCGAGAAATAAGGTGAGGGGGGGCATGCTCATCATAATCTCCGTCTTTGGGTACAGAGGTAATGGCGCATGGCCCGTAGGTCCAGCGACGTTTTGGTGTGTCCGTCTTATTCAGGTGGCGTAATGGGGTCGCGCGGCGGGCGGCGGATAACGTCCCGTAAATCGTCAAGTTCGATGAAGTTATCGGCCTGACGGCGCAATTCATCCGAAATCATTGGAGGTTGGCTGCGAATCGTTGAGACCACAGACACGCGCACACCTTTGCGTTGCAGGGACGCGACCAAGGGACGGAAATCACCGTCACCGGAAAAGATCACGATGTGATCCACGCGCGGTGCAAGCTCCATCGCGTCCACGGCCAGTTCGATATCCATGTTCCCTTTGATTTTGCGACGGCCCATGCTGTCGGTATATTCATTGGCCGTTTTGGTCACCATGGAGAAACCATTGTAGTGCAGCCAGTCAACTAGTGGGCGGATCGGCGAGTATTCGTCGTTTTCTAACAGGGCAGTATAGTAAAACGCCCGCAACAATTTGCCGCGGCGCATGAACTCGGAGCGGAGCAATTTGTAATCAATATCGAAACCAAGTGATTTTGATGCTGCATATAAATTTGAGCCGTCAATAAAGAGCGCCAAGCGCTCGTCTTTGTAAAACATGGTTTGTCCTCAAAAATACCCGCCGAGAGAAGCGTGAGAAATTTTCAATCAAATAATTTGGGCCAACTTTGGCCGCTTTAGATCCTGAACGTATGTAATGAATTTTGCAGATGTAACAAGGCATAGTGAAGGGGGAAAAGAAATACAGAATCCCTCAATCATAGCGTGAATTGGGCGATTTCCCTAGGGTCAAATGAGGGGGTATTGAAGGGAATTTGCACTGTTTTTGGAAAATTGCGGCCGTTTTGCGGAAAGTGGCGGAAAATATCGACCTGTATCTTGCGGGGCTACGGGGGCGAATCATTTACACATGCGAAATTTTATCACCAAAAAAATGAATGAATGTGCTTCAAAACGTGCAAAGAGAGCGCGCTCAAAGAAAAATGTATCGTAACAAGCAGTTCACAGGCAAATCGGGGCCGTGCATTACCTGCTTGTAAAATGACCGGAAGGGGCCTAGGTGTCCCTTTCTAGCTTATATTCTGTATTGGAGCGTCCAATGGCCCGCGTCACTGTCGAAGATTGTGTTGATAAAGTTCCAAACCGGTTCGAACTGGTCATGCTTGCGGCACATCGTGCACGTGAAATTTCGGCTGGTTCAGCCGTAACTGTTGATCGTGATAACGACAAAAACCCTGTCGTTTCTCTGCGCGAGATCGCGGATGAGACACAGTCTGCAGATGATTTGCGTGAACGCCTGATCGAGAGCAACCAGAGCCAGATCGAGGTGGATGAACCTGAAGAGGACGCAATGGCGATTCTTATGGGCGCAGAGCAAGACAAGCCCGAAGAAGACAGCATGTCAGAAGAGATGTTGCTGCGTCAGTTGATGGCGGCGCAAGGGCAGGGGTAATCGCGGCGGCAAGGTTTTTGCTGCCCGAGGGTAGAGGCGGATAATGACAACCACTGCCGATGACCTCATTACATTGGTCCGCGGGTTTAACCCCAAAACAAACGAAGCTCTGATCCGTGACGCCTTCTCATATGGCGAGCGGATGCATGAGGGTCAGTTCCGTCATTCGGGTGAGGCCTATTTTACGCATCCAGTTGCTGTTGCTGCGATTCTCGCAGAACAGCAGCTTGATGATGCGACCATCGTCACCGCATTGCTGCATGACACCATCGAAGATACCCCCGCCTCTTATGGTGAGGTCGAGGCGCTGTTCAGCACCGAAGTCGCAGAGTTGGTGGATGGTGTCACCAAGCTGACCAATCTGCAGCTCACGTCATCCGAGACGAAACAAGCCGAAAACTTCCGCAAACTCTTTATGGCGATGGCCAAAGATTTGCGTGTGATATTGGTGAAACTATCGGACCGCTTGCACAATATGCGCACGATCAAGGCGATGCGCCCTGATAAACAGGCGCAAAAAGCCCGTGAAACCATGGATATTTTTGCCCCGCTGGCAGGCCGTATGGGCATGCAATGGATGCGCGAAGAACTGGAGGATCTCGCGTTTCAGGTGCTGAACCCCGAGGCGCGTAAATCAATCATGCGGCGCTTCATTACGCTGCAAAAAGAGACAGGCGATGTTATCGCGCGAATCACCATGGATATGCGCAAGGAACTGGCGGACGCTAATGTCTCGGCACAGATCATTGGACGGGCAAAGAAGCCCTACTCGATTTGGCGCAAGATGGAGGAGAAAGAGCAGTCTTTCTCACGGCTATCCGATATCTACGGCTTTCGTATTATCACCGACGACGAAGAGGACTGCTACCGTGCGCTGGGCGCGATCCACAGCCGGTGGCGCGCAGTCCCGGGGCGGTTCAAGGATTATATCAGCCAGCCAAAAACCAACGGCTACCGTTCGATCCACACAACAGTATCGGGGCGTGACGGCAAACGTGTTGAAGTGCAGATCCGCACGCGGCAAATGCACGATGTGGCGGAAACGGGTGTGGCGGCGCATTGGTCCTACCGTGACGGCGTACGCTCGCGGAACCCATTTGCGGTTGATCCTGCGAAATGGATTGCCCAGCTGACCGAACAATTTGACGGCGAAGATGACCACGAGAATTTCCTCGAAGCGGTGAAGCTGGAAATGTACACAGACAAAGTGTTCTGCTTCACGCCAAAGGGAGAAGTGATCAAGCTGCCGCGCGGTGCGACACCAATCGATTTCGCCTATGCGATCCACACCCGTATAGGGTCTGCCTGCGTAGGGGCCAAAGTTGACGGAATTCGCGTGCCGCTATGGACGCGGATCAAAAACGGTCAATCGGTTGAGATCATCACAGCTGAGGGTCAAACCCCGCAGGTGACATGGCTGGACATCGCGACAACTGGCAAAGCAAAAACAGCAATCCGACGCTCCCTGCGGGAGGTTGATCGTGAACGGTTTGTGAAACTCGGCCGTGAACTGGCGCGCTCCGCGTTTGAGCATGTAGGCAAGAAAGCGACCGACAAGGTGCTGGCCACAGCGGCGCGGGGTTTGCGGCTTGATGGGGTGGATCATCTTCTTGAAAAGCTCGGAAGCGCTGAAAAAACCACGCGAGAAGTCGTCAGCGCTGTTTATCCAAAATTGGCTGAAGTGACTGGCGAAGAGATCGACCGCAAGCGCGCGATCATTGGTTTGGAGCCGGGGCAGTCGTTTGACCGCGCGCCGTGCTGTGACCCGTTGCCCGGCGAACGGATTGTGGGCATCACATTTCGCGGTCGGGGCGTCACGCTGCACGCAATCGATTGCGACCGGCTGAGCGAATACGAAGAACAGCCCGAACGTTGGGTCGACCTGCGCTGGCATGACGGAAGTCACTCAGCGGCTTATGGCGTGACAATCAACCTGACGGTTGCCAATGATCCGGGTGTTTTAGGACGTATTTGCACGCTCATCGGGGAAACCGGTGCGAATATTGCAGATATGAATTTCGAGGACCGTAAGCCGGATTTCTTCCGTTTGCTCGTGCGCGTCGACATGCGGGATGTAACGCAGTTGCATTCGCTGATGTTGACCCTAGAGGCCGAAAGCAATGTAGCTGCGATCAGCCGATACCGCGATAATGGCAGGCAGGCTCATGCGATCGCGAAGGACAGTTCGTGATTTTCAAGCGGCGTGATCCCAAGCCCATCTTTCGGCGCATTGCTGAATTGTTGTGGCCGCGTGGCGGCTGGGCGCGGGCGTTTCACTATGTCAAACATCGGGTGCGCCGCCTGCCTGACAGCCCAGAGCGGATCGCCCGCGGTATCTGGGCGGGGGTGTTCATTACATTTTCGCCGCTTTTTGGTTTCCATATTTTCGGTGCAATGCTGATCGCCAAACTGATGCGGGGCAATATCCTTGCCTCAGTTATGGCGACTTTTGTGGGCAACCCTTTGACGTTTGTTTTCATCGCGCTGTCCTCGCTGAAATCCGGTCACTGGATACTGGGAAGCGAACTTGCCGACGGAGAACTAGGCGGTCTGCGGCATAAATTCTCTAATGCGGGTCATGATCTTTGGCACAATGCGATGTCGCTGTTTGCACCGCAAAAGATGGATTGGCACGGGCTTGAGGTGTTTTTCCGCGATGTGTTCTATCCCTATCTGGTGGGTGGCATTCTGCCCGGTATCCTATTCGCGACGATCAGCTACTATCTAGCGGTCCCGTTGCTGCGCGCCTATCAACGCCGCCGCAGGGGCGTTATCAAAGCAAAGTTCGAAGCGCTAAAGGCGAAAACAGCTGCAAAAGCAGAAGAGAAGAAGCTCGCGGCGCGCGAAAAGAAGGAAAAGGCTAATGGCTAAGCTTGAAAAACTGCGTTTGGGTGTAAACATCGATCACGTGGCGACCGTGCGCAACGCGCGCGGTGGCGATACGCCAGACCCTTTGCGTGCGGCGCAGATCGTACAAGAGGCTGGCGCCGACGGCATCACCGCGCATCTGCGCGAAGACCGGCGGCATATCTCTGATGCTGATATCGAAGGGTTGATGGAGGTGTTGACGGTGCCGCTGAACTTTGAGATGGCCGCGACGCCGGAAATGCAGGCGATTGCATTGCGCCACAAGCCCCATGCGGTTTGTGTTGTGCCGGAAAAACGTGAGGAGCGTACAACGGAAGGGGGCTTGGAAGTCGCCCGTGAAGAGAACCGTTTGGGTCATTTTATCGCGCCTTTGCGGGATGTGGGCTGCCGTGTTTCGCTGTTTATCGGGGCCGAACAACGCCAGCTGGAATCGGCGCACCGCATTGGTGCTGACGTAGTTGAGCTGCACTCGGGCGCTTATTGCGATGCTTTCCATGAAGGGCGCTTTGAGGAAGCTGATGCCGAGCTGGCCAAACTGCGTGAAATGACCGCCTTCGGGCATGATTTGGGGTTGGAAATGCATGTGGGGCACGGGCTGACTTATGAAACTGTCTCGCCCGTGGCTGCTTTCCCCGAAGTGCGCGAACTGAATATCGGCCATTTCCTGATTGGCGAGGCGATTTTTGTAGGGCTTGCGCCCGCGATGGCTGAAATGCGCCGCCTGATGGACGCGGCGCGCGCGTAGGTGGTCTGGTGATTTTGGGTATCGGCACGGATTTGGCGAATATTGAACGCATCCAAGGCACATTGGACCGTTTTGGCGACCGCTTCCGCAATCGCGTTTTCACAAAAGTCGAGCAATCCAAAGCAGAGCGGCGCAAAGATACCGTTGGCACCTATGCCAAACGTTGGGCCGCAAAAGAGGCCTGCTCCAAAGCGCTGGGCACAGGGCTGCGCATGGGGATTAGTTGGCGCGATATGGCTGTGAGCAATCTGCGCACAGGCCAGCCCGTGATGGAAGTGACCGGTTGGGCAGCGGAGCGTCTGGCGCAGATGACGCCTGCGGGTCATGAGGCGATCATTCATGTGACTTTGACAGATGATCACCCGTGGGCGCAGGCCTTTGTTGTGATCGAGGCACGTCCGCTTGGGGCAAGCGCACCTTGACACTGCGCGCCGCCCTGCGCATGTAACCTTTATAAAACAAGAGGAGCGCCGAATGGCCAAGACGGAAAAGACAGGCAACGCTATTGTCGAGACGATTAAGACTGTTGTCTATGCTTTGCTGATTGCGGGTGTGTTCCGCACGTTGTTTTTCCAGCCCTTTTGGATCCCGTCAGGGTCGATGAAGCAAACGCTGCTGATCGGTGATTTCTTGTTCGTGAACAAGATGGCTTATGGATATTCCTATGCGTCTTGTCCCAGTGTGATCGTGCCACGTTTGGGCATTGATCTGGATGCCAAAAAACTCTGCGGTTCTTTTGATGGTGATAACACGCGCCTGTTCGGCGGGCAGCCCGAACGCGGCGATGTTGTTGTATTCCGCCATCCGATCTCGGGCCGTGACTACATCAAACGTCTGATCGGTTTGCCAGGGGATCAGGTCCAGATCACGGATGGTGTTATTAAGATTAACGGCGCAGCTGTTCCGCAGGTTGCTGATGGCAACTTTGAAGAACTGATGGAGCTGCAAGGCCCGCAAGGCCTGCGCCCGCGCTGTGCAAATGGTGCTGTTGGTCAGGGTGGGACGTGCCTCAAAGAACGCGCGATTGAAACACTGCCCAATGGCAAAAGCTATGCAGTGCTGAACATTGGCCGTCAGGCGTCCGACCGAACAGGGATCTATACTGTTCCCGAGGGCTATTATTTCTTTATGGGTGATAACCGCGACAACTCTGCCGACAGCCGTTTGGCGCAGACGGCGGGGGGTGTTGGTTTTGTTCCCTATGAAAACCTGATCGGCCGCGCAGACCGCATTGTCTTTAGTTCGGGTGGTCGGTCGATGTTGTTCTTCTGGACGTGGCGCGGTGATCGCTTCTTCAAAGGGATCAAGTGAAGCTGTCCGCCGAACTCCGCGCGTTTGAAGCCCGTCTTGGGTATGAGTTCAAAACGCCCAAGCTGCTAAGCGAAGCAGTAACCCATGCGTCGATGTCCACGCCGAACCGTGATGATAACCAGCGGCTGGAGTTTCTAGGCGACCGCGTGCTGGGGCTGGTTATGGCCGAAGCGCTGTTGAACCTTGATACCAAAGCCTCCGAAGGGCAATTGGCCCCACGTTTCAATGCGCTGGTGCGCAAAGAGGCGTGCGCGGATGTTGCCCGCGAAATCGACATTGGCGCGGTGCTGCGGCTTGGCCGCTCTGAGATGTTGTCAGGCGGGCGGCGCAAGCAAGCGTTGCTGGGGGATGCGATGGAGGCGGTGATCGCGGCGGTTTATGTAGACGGCGGGTTTGATGCGGCGCGGTCGCTGATTTTGCGGCTCTGGGGAAAACGCACAACTTCTGTTAAAGAAGACGCGCGAGATGCGAAAACGTCGCTGCAAGAATGGGCGCAGGCGCGTGGGCTGGAACCGCCAGCCTATGTACTGACACATCGCAGCGGACCGGATCATGCGCCGATCTTTACCATCACAGCGAAGCTGTCGACGGGCGAGACGGCCAGCGCCACCGCAGGTGCAAAACGCGCCGCCGAACAAGATGCCGCAGCCCTGCTGTTGGCGCAATTGGAGCAAAATACATGACTGATACTGCCACGACGAGTGAGCCAACCGCCGAGGCCACGCGCGCGGGTTTTGTCGCCCTGATCGGAGAACCGAACGCGGGCAAGTCGACATTGCTAAACCGGATGGTCGGGGCCAAGGTTTCGATCGTGACGCATAAGGTTCAAACCACACGCGCGCGCATTCGCGGTGTTGCGATGGAAGGGCAAAGCCAGATTGTGTTTGTGGACACGCCGGGCCTTTTCCAGCCGCGCCGCCGTTTGGACCGCGCGATGGTGGCTGCTGCATGGGGCGGTGCATCGGATGCAGACGTTGTTGTGTTATTAGTCGAAGCGCAGCGCGGTTTGACGGAAGGCGTAGAAAAAATTCTGGAGCGCTTGAACGAGATCGGCGACGGCAGCCGCGTGGCTTTGGCGATCAACAAAATCGACCGCGTAGACGCGCCGGTGTTGCTAGGGCTGAGCGCAAAGCTGAACGAAGCCTACCCGTTCGTTGAGACCTTCATGATCTCGGCGGAAAAAGGCCACGGCGTGAATGTCTTGCGTGAATGGTTGGCGGGGGAACTGCCAGAAGGACCTTGGCTGTACCCAGAAGATCAGATCGCTGATCTGCCCATGCGGATGATCGCGGCGGAAATGACGCGTGAGAAGCTGACGCTGCGCTTGCATCAGGAATTGCCCTATCAGTTGACCGTTGAGACGGAAAACTGGGAAGAACGAAAAGATGGGTCCGCGCGGATTGACCAATTGGTCTATGTAATGCGCGACGGGCATAAGGGCATCGTTTTGGGTAACCGCGGTGAGACGATCAAAGCCGTCGGTAAGGCCGCGCGCGAAGAGTTGGAAGAATTCTTGGGGCGCAAGTGCCATTTGTTTTTGAAGGTTAAGGTTCGCCCGAATTGGTTAGAAGAATCCGAGCGTTACTCTGAGATGGGGTTGGAGTTTAAGGACGGCAACCAGTGACAGTCGGGATCGTGTGGGGCGGCTGTGGGTTTGAGTTTAAAGGCAAAATAAAGAAGCGCGGCCTGTGGCCCGTCTAACGGCGAGGTTCTGGGTTGATGCGTATTTGGCGCGTTTGCGGATGTTTGATATCCCTGCCTTTGTTGTCGCGCATGGTGATGACACAGGCGGCGCTGTTTTGGTGAAGCTTGCCACACTGGATGGTAAAGCGGTTTTGTTTCAGCGAACTTTTGATTTGATGACAGGCGCGCGGATTTGGGCAGAGTTGTCGGCGGGGCCTGAGGCCGAGGTCGATGGGGCAATCGCCAAGCAGCGGGGATTTGATCCTGATCTATGGGTCATTGAGGTCGAGGACCGTGCGGGACGTCATTTGTTGGATCAAGACGGTTTGGCCTGATGGAATGGCGTGACCAGGGGATCTTGCTGAGTACACGCCGTCATGGGGAGACCTCTGCAATTATTGAGGTTTTTACGCCGCGCTATGGTCGTCATGCGGGTATTGTCCGTGGCGGAACAAGCCGTAAAATTGCACCAATTTTACAACCTGGTGCGCAGCTGGATGTGATGTGGCGCGCGCGTTTAGAGGATCATATTGGGTCTTTCACTGTGGAACCTGTGCGCAGTCGGGCTGTCGCAGCGATGAGCGGTCGGGTTGCATTGGCGGGGCTGAACGCTGTGACGGGGCTGTTGGGATTCAGCCTGCCTGAACGGGTCGCGCATGAGCCGCTATACCGACGGACCGAGGCCCTATTGGACCTATTGGGCCATGACGAAATATGGCCATTGGCTTATCTCAAGTGGGAGTTGGGCCTGTTAGAAGAGTTGGGCTATGGGCTTGATCTGACCTGCTGTGCTGTCACGGGGGGCGTTGAGGGTTTGATCTATGTCTCACCGAAATCGGGGCGCGCGGTATCTAGGGCTGCTGCAGGGGAATGGGCGGATCGGCTGCTGCCGCTACCGGAGGTTCTGCGCGGGGAGGGGGCGGCTGATGACGGTCAAATTGTCCAAGCATTTCGAACGACAGGACATTTTTTGGAAAACCACTTGGCCCGCGATTTGGGGAACCGTCCATTACCCGTGGCGCGGGCGCGCTATGTTGAGGCGTTTATTCGCTCGCTTTGAACACCATGTGCAGACCGTCGGTATTGGAGAGTATCAACGTTTTGCCTGCGATCTCTGAGAGGGTTGCGGCCTCTAGCGCGTTTAGGAACATGGTTTCGGCTGCCAGCGTGGGGCAGGCCATTCGCGTGCTGCCAATTGGCCCTACAGCGAACCAAGGATAGGGAGCCTCCATCGTGCCAAAATAGCTGTTGCAGGGGCCATCGCCTGCGATTTCGCCTGTCTTGGGGAAGGTGAGCGTGGCGTGTGCTGGAAATGGCGCGTGGTTTAGCTCGGACAGGATCCAAATGTGGTCGCCCCCGCCATAGGCCCGCACAGTTTCGTCTTTGTTGCATGCCGATAGTGTGACCAGTGCCACGGCGAGGGCGAAGGCGATTTTCATGCGAGCGCGAGGATCGTATCAACAAGCGCGTCAAAGGCAGCTTCAGAATCCGATGATGCCTGCAGCTGGGGGAGGCCGACCAAAGTGGCAAGGATGGCCTGCCCAAAGGCGGGATTGCGCAGGCCGAACTGGCGCAGCAAGTGATTTAAGTAGGTCGCGCGCTCGGCGTCTACTTCCTTCAGGCTGGCCGCGGCAATACTATCATTTTGTGCCCAGAGGCGTAGGGCCGCTTCATTGGGGTTGTGCAGGATGCCGTGGCCAAAATTGCGCAGCCGCGCATCAGGCGATCCTTCGTCAGAGAGGCGCTCAACAACATCGGCCAATGCTTGCGTGTGCCATTGGCGCAAAAGCGCTGCTTGGAAGGTGGGGACATCTTTGAAGTGCCAGTAAAAGGATCCCTTTGTGGTGCCAAGCTGGCGTGCCAAAGGTTCGGCCGCTAGGGCCGTTGGCCCAAGAGCATTTAGCGCAGCAAAGCCTGCTTCGATCCATTTTTCCGGAGATAATCTGGTATTGCTCATACCTTGATGGGTAAGCGGTGAGGGCCCTCGCTGCAAGAGCCCGCCCTCACCTGATCGGCAATCTTCAGCCCAGAAGGCGGCGTGCGATGACTTGTGCCTGAATTTCGGCCGCTCCTTCAAAAATGTTAAGGATTCGGGCGTCACACAAAACGCGGCTGATCTTATATTCCATGGCAAAACCGTTGCCGCCGTGGATTTGAAGACCGTTGTCTGCAGCAGCCCAAGCAACACGCGCACCCAATAATTTCGCCATACCAGCTTCGACGTCACAACGCCGCCCCTCATCCTTTTCAAAGGCCGAGAAATAAGTGAGCTGACGCGCGATCATGATCTCGACAGCCATCATTGCCAATTTCGAAGAGACCCGCGGGAATTTGATAAGGGATTTTCCAAACTGTTTGCGGTCGATCGCATACTGCATCGAGATATCCAGCGCCGATTGCGCCACGCCGATGGCGCGGGCGGCGGTCTGGATGCGCGCACTTTCAAAGGTCTCCATCAGCTGTTTAAAGCCCTTGCCCTCTTCACCGCCCAGAAGATTGTCTTCTTTAACTTCAAAGCCGTCGAAGGCCAGTTCGTATTCTTTCATGCCGCGGTAGCCGATGACCTCAATTTCGCCACCCGTCATGCCGTCAGTTGGGAAGGGGATCTCATCCGTGCCGGGCGTTTTTTCTGCAAGGAACATGGACAGACCTTTATAGTTGTCGGTCGAAGGATCGGTGCGGGCCAGCAGGGTCATGACATGGGTGCGCGCAGCATGGGTAATCCACGTTTTGTTGCCGGTCACTTTATATGTCTCGCCCTCTTTTACCGCGCGGGTGCGCAGCGCCCCCAGATCGGAACCGGTGTTTGGTTCCGTGAAAACGGCTGTCGGCAAGGTTTCAGCAGAGGCAAGGCGGGGGAGCCATTTTTGCTTTTGCGCCTCTGTGCCGCCGGCAATGATCAGTTCCGCCGCGATTTCAGAGCGGGTGCCAAGAGAGCCGACCCCGATATAGCCACGTGACAGTTCTTCCGAAACCACGCACATGGAAGCCTTTGACAGGCCAAAGCCGCCGAATTCTTCTGGAATGGTCAGGCCGAACACGCCCATTTCAGCCAAATCGTCGATGACCTCCATTGGGATCAATTCATCCTTTAGGTGCCATTCATGGGCAAAGGGTTCGACTTTCTCGATTGCATATCGGCGGAATTGGTCTCGAATCATCTCGAGTTCTTCATCGAGGCCTGTAGCGCCAACCGTGACATTGGCGGATTGTTCTTGCATCAGCTCAACAAGGCGGGTGCGGGCAGCCTGCGTGTTGCCGCCCTGTGTCAGTGTGGCGATTTCTGGCTGAATAAGCGCGCGCTGGTCGTCTTGGCTGAGCCCCAGATCTTGCAGGCGTACGACTTCACCTTGGTTCATCAAGATGCCGCCATAAATTTGCCAGAGGTATTCGCCGAAAGCGATTTGATGGATGAGGGATTCGATCTCGCCAAACTTGCCCTGCGATTGCATTTTTTCAGCCCAAGACTGCATCTGGCGCAAGGATTGTGCATATGTTGCAAGCCACGCGAGCCCATGGGCCGCAGTTTGGTTTTGCTCGACAAGCGCGTTTGAGACGCGACCAGAATCGCTGACCAGCTCGCGCACGGTTTCTGTTGCTTTGCCCAGCAGTGTTTCTACAGGGCCAACAGCCGCTGCTGTGAGTGTGAGAAGATCATCAAGCAAGGCCGACCCTGCGCAATTAAGTTGTCCATCATGTGCCATCATCTACATCCCTTTTTCTCTCAAGAACGGGGATAGCTACTTTGCACCCGCAGCGCAACAAAGATGCGTTTCAATATCGAAATTTGTTTTAAAATTTCCCGATGAAAATGACCTCGCCGTCAGCCAAAAAGTTGCTATGTAGGGCGCATGGATACACTTTTCCCACTATTGAGCCCGAATGAACTGCTGCTTGCAGCGCTGGTTGCCTTGGTCGCAGGCTTCGTCAAAGGGGTGGTCGGTTTCGCAATGCCGATGATATTTATCTCGGGATTGACCGTCTTCATGTCACCCGAGCTTGCTTTGGCGGGGCTTATCGTGCCGACACTTGCAACAAATTTGTTCCAAGCTTTGCGGCAGGGGGTGCCAGCTGCGGTACGATCAACCGTTGATTTTCGCGTGTTCCTATGTGTCGGCTTCGTTGCTTTGGTCGTTTCGGCGCAGTTTGTGCGCGTGTTTCCGTCACACGTTCTGCTGGGACTGATCGGTGTGTTGATCACGTTCTTCGTTGTGTTGGATCTGAGCGGGCTTAAATTCAAGCTGAGCAAAAGAAGCCCAAAGGTTGAGGCCATCGCAGGCGTGGTCGCGGGCGGCATGGGCGGACTGTCGGGTGTGTGGGGGCCGCCTACGGTCGCATATCTGACCGCGTTGAATACTGCAAAGCTTGACCAGATGCGTGTGCAGGGGGTGATCTATGGCCTCGGCGCCATCGCGTTGCTGGGCGCACATATTGGCTCGGGTGTGCTGCGGATGGAAACGATCAGCTTTTCGTTGGTTATGCTGCCCATTGCACTGATCGGGGTACGGGTCGGGATGATCGTTATGGATCGGATCGATCAGGTCATGTTCCGCCGCGCAACATTATGTGTGCTGCTTGTGGTGGGACTGAACCTGATCCGACGCGCATGGTTCGGCTGATTAGCTCTGCCGAACGACTGAAATGCCTGAAACGTCTTCAATGAATGTGACGATCTGAGATTTTACGTTTTCATCCTCGATGGATGCAAGCACGCGACTGATCTCTAAGCCCGAGGCCGGCGCTTCACAGGATTTCTTTTCTGTACCTTCGATACCTTCGAAGAAGTAAGAGGGCGAAATATCAAAGATCTGCGCAAGCTCAAACAAGCGGCTTGCGGCGATCCGGTTTGACCCAATTTCATATTTTTGGATCTGTTGGAACGATAGTCCAAGCCGCTGCGCTACGTCTGTTTGCGAGAAGCGCCGCTCTGCGCGGACCTGTTTGAGCTTTTGCCCTACGTGTACGTCAACTGGATGTGCCATGTTTAAAAACCTTAGGTTGTGTCTGACCTATGTTTCCGAAAATTCCCGCTTTCGATCAATTGGATAGATTTAGTAACTTTTTATGAATCTTTGGTTCACGATTGGGTTATTTACATACCCTTAATGGGTGATTTTTGTTGCGCTAATGGGTGATTTGCTTACATTCGTTCCATGGCTGAGCGGTTTCAAATTACCAATCTTGCGCAATCGACTAATGATGCGCCGTCCTTGCTGTATGAAATGATGCGCTCATTCGTTGGCTTGGCCGAAGTGTTGAATCTCAGCCAAGCTGTTGAAGAGCTTGGGAGCACGCGCCAAACCGTGCGCCGCCACATTGCCCAGCTGGAAGACGCAATGGGAATGAAGCTCTTTTTGGTTGAGCAGCGACGGTATGCCCTGACCGAAGAGGGTGAACGCGCGCTGAAGCCAGCTCAGGTTCTGCTTGATCAGGGCGCCATTTGGTTTCAGGGCCAATTTGAACATGTGGGAGGCATGCTCAAATTCTCGGTAGAGGATGAAGAGGATGATACAGGCTGGATGTATCACCAGCAGGAAGTCCCGCTTGGCATGGTTTGGTCTTGTGAATCTCCGCTGTTGCGGGCGGCCCTGAAAGCGTGGGCCGCCTCTAGCGGAGAGTTGGAGAGCGAGGACATGGCCAAGATTCGGCCCCATATTGTGGCGTACCGGGACGCGCCGCAGGGCTGGATCTGCACGGAGGTTGGCGAAAGCTCCTTCTATGCAAAATGGTTCGGGTGGGCGCAGGCGCGCAGCAGCGTTGGCCGGCCTCTCAATCAGTTCCCCGGGGGTTCAGCAATCGCGAGCCTGGTTGATGCGCCGTTTCAATCGGTCAGCGTCGGGGAAGGGGCGCGGGTAGATCAGGTGGTGACAAAGCTGCGTTTCGGGGGGCTTGATGGGCCTCTTGAAGTCATTGCTTTCGACCGCCTTTTGTTGGGAATGAAGCTGCCAGATGGGTCGCCGGTCATTGTTTCTGTTGTGGATAGATCCTGTCAGATCCGCGTTACCGACCTTGATCCGGGGTATTTAGGAAAGGTGCCAGATTTTGCGCGTATAGAATTTAAGGGCTGACGTTAAAAATAGGGCAGATTGTTGCGGAATTCGCTACACTGGTAAGGTAGCGTTAACCAAAGGCGATTCCCGATGACCTTAGTCACCCTCCAATCTACGGATAGATTTGTAGCAAACAGTGCCGAGATCTTTCAGCACTATGGTATTGAAATGGAAGTAGGATATGACTTTGACCTCTATAAAGAGGTCATCAATTTTGCCCGTCCGGACCAACCCCTCGGAGAGCCGTTTAACCCCGATGTTCACGAACTGACGCCGAGCAATGCGTTGTGGATGATTGGTCGAAAATCTAATGGCGAGATCGTTCATACGCAGGCGTTGCGCATGTTGGACATGAATGGACAGACAATTGCTGACTATTTCACCCATCGCTTTCGCGATTTTCCGCCACCAGTGCCAGGTATCGATCTGCAGCGTTCGCGTTTCAGGGCAGGCCCCTGTGCCAAGCGCAGCCGAGGACGGGTCTGTTACAACGGCGAATTCTGGATCAAACCTGGCGAAGCAACTTTGCGGGGGCAGGGGGTCTCAACCGTATTGGGACGGTATGCGTTTTTCCAAGCGATGCAGCATTGGGACCCAGATCACATGGTGGGGTTCATGGCCAAGCAAGTGGCGTGCAAGGGATTTCCGCAGCGTTTGGGCTGGATGAACACCCAGCCTGGCGCCTTGCGGTGGTTTCTTGAAGGCAGCGATACCCCGATTGAAGGCTTCATGACCTTCATGAGCCGCGATGATCTGCACTATGTGTTGGAGCTGTCGATGACGGATTTGGTTGCTCTGGCAGCCTAAATTTTTAAAATTTTAGTCAACTTGCCAATTTCGAATGGCACAGAGATAAACAAAAAAGGCCGCTGTTGGACGACAGCGGCCTTTTGTTCGTTTGCGTAGCGAAATCAGCCGATTGCGGCGGCTCTTACTTCGTCGTCGATATGCGGTAGGTATTGCTCGAAGTTTTCGGCAAACATGGCAACCAATTTCGCAACCTGACGGTCGTAGGCCTCGGGGTTATCCCATGTCCGGCGTGGGTCGAGCAGAATATCCGCAACACCGCCGACTGAAACAGGCACATCAAAACCAAAGTTTTCGTCCACGCGGAATTTCCCAGCCACAAGAGAGCCATCCAGCGCCGCCGTCAACAAGGCGCGCGTGGCGCGAATTGGCATGCGAGAACCAGTCCCATAGGCGCCGCCGGTCCAGCCGGTGTTCACCAGCCAGCATGTGGCGCCATGCTCGGCGATTTTTTCGCGCAGCAGGTTGCCGTAAACTTCTGGGCGGCGAGGCATGAATGGTGCGCCAAAACAGGTGGAGAAGGTCGGCTCTGGCTCGGTTACACCGCGCTCTGTGCCTGCAACTTTGGACGTGAAGCCCGACAAGAAGTGGTACATTGCTTGGGCAGGTGTCAGGCGTGCGATGGGCGGTAGGGTGCCGAAGGCATCACATGTCAGCATGATGATGTTTTTCGGGTGCCCGCCAACGGCTTTTTGGGACGCGTTAGAAATGTAATGCAGCGGGTAGGCGCAGCGCATGTTCGCCGTCAGGCTGTCATCTTCGAAATCCAGATCTTTGGTTTCGTCGTCATAGACCATGTTTTCGATGACGGTGCCGAATTTTTCGGTAGTAGCGTAGATTTCAGGCTCTGCATCTGGGCTGAGGTTGATGGTCTTGGCATAGCAACCACCCTCGAAGTTGAAGGTGCCAGTGTCGGACCAACCGTGCTCATCATCGCCGATCAAGGTGCGTTCAGGATCCGCAGACAGTGTCGTTTTTCCTGTGCCCGACAAACCAAAGAAAATGGCCGTATCGACAGGGTTGCCAATCGCATGGTTGGCCGAGCAATGCATTGGCATCACACCTTTTTCTGGCAGCAGGTAGTTTAGAAGCGAGAATACAGATTTCTTGTTTTCACCGGCGTATTCTGTGCCGCCAATCAAGATCAACTTCCGGTCAAAGTTCATGGCAATTACCGTTTCGGTACGGCAATCGTGTTTCTTTGGATCCGCTGAAAAGCTGGGGCAGTTAATGACAGTAAAGTCTGCCAAGTAGTCGTCCAGCTGGTCGCGATCGGGGCGGCGCATCATGGTGCGAATGAACAAACCGTGCCAAGCCAGCTCAGTCACAAAGCGCACGTTGATTGCGTGCTTTGGATCCGCGCCGCCAACCAGATCTTGTACAAAATAGTCGCGGCCTTCCATGTGAGCCAACATGTCTGTGTACAGAGCGTCAAAACCATCTGCAGACATTTCCGCATTGTTTTCCCACCAAATCGTGTCTTTCACGCTGTCGGACATCACAACATGTTTGTCCTTGGGGGAGCGGCCGGTGAATTTCCCTGTAGTAACAAGGAATGAGCCGCCTTTGCCTAATTTGCCTTCATCTCGCTTGATTGCGGTTTCGATGAGGGCAGGCTCCATCAGGTTATAATAGACATTGCCCAACCCTTTGATCCCTTGATCGTCGAGGCTGAAGTTCGGGTTTACCCGTCCGGTTTGCATGCCATGTCTCCTTTGGAAGCTGCACATGTGGTGCAGCATTTGGCTTATGCCCGAGACCATAAAGCGCACGGGCGATTGTGGAATAACGGGGTCTTAACACGATGATTTATGTATTGAACAGGCACGTTTGCGCCGTTAGCGCCACCAGATTTGTATTTGATGTGACAATACCATTTGAGGCATATTCTTGCCTGCATTGAGTGTGGAGACCCCCAAAGCGGAGGTTGAATATCCCCAAATGTGAGGCAATTTAGCCATTCCGAAATAAATTATGGCTGAAATGTGGCCGTAGAAGGAAGTGATTCGCAGTTTGGGATTGATTCGAGAGCAAAAGGAGTGATCAATGTTTGAAAAAATAAAATTACATTGAGCAGCACAAGGAAACAGGCAATGTCAAAAATTGCATTGGTCGACGACGACAGGAATATCCTGACGTCGGTTTCGATGACTCTCGAAGCCGAAGGTTTCGAGGTGGAAACATATAACGACGGTCAGGCGGCATTGGACGCATTTAACAAACGTATGCCAGATATGGCTGTCTTGGATATCAAAATGCCCCGAATGGACGGCATGGATTTGCTTCAGCGGCTTCGCCAGAAAACGGCCATGCCAGTGATCTTCCTTACCTCTAAAGATGATGAAATTGACGAGGTTCTTGGCCTGCGCATGGGGGCTGACGACTATGTTAAAAAACCATTCTCTCAGCGGCTCTTGGTTGAACGTATTCGTGCATTGCTGCGCCGTCAGGATGCGGTTGCCACTGACGAAGTCGGTGAAACAGAAGACACCAAAGTCATGGAACGTGGCGATCTGCGTATGGACCCCTTGCGCCACGCTGTTAGCTGGCGCGGCAAAGACGTGTCATTGACAGTGACCGAATTCCTTCTGCTGCAGGCATTGGCGCAACGCCCTGGATTTGTGAAGTCTCGGGATCAGTTGATGGATGTTGCCTATGATGATCAGGTTTACGTAGACGACCGTACAATCGACAGTCACATCAAACGCCTGCGCAAAAAGATGCGGTCGGCCGATGATGAATTCTCGGCGATTGAGACGCTGTACGGGATCGGTTACAGATATAATGAAGAGTAAGCGCCTTTGTGGCGATTATTGAGAGGGATATTGTGCGCGATTTAGCTCCGGCAAAAAGCGATGGCGATGTGGTTCTAGGCGACGATTGGGTCGCCCCCGACAGTGCTGCGCCAAATGAAATCAGGGTGCGCCGGGAACGGCGTGGCCTGTTTTCGCTGCGGGCCTCCCCCCTGACGCGCAAGATTATCACCTTCAACCTTATCGCATTGAATGTGCTGGTTGCGGGTATTCTGTACCTCAACTCCTCACGCGAAAGCCTTGCTGTGCAGCGTGCGGCCTCAATTGTTTCCGAGGCTGAACTGATCGCGGATGTCGTAGAAGCGCAATTGCCAGAAGAGGAGATTGTCGACCTCTCTGTAGGCGAAGGCGTTGATATCGAGAAAACCCTTGATGGGTTGGATTTGCGCAGCGGAATTCAGGTGCTTGTTTTTGATCCCGACGGCGCGCTGATTGCGCGCCACGAAGGTGCAAGTGATGCGTTGGCTGAGGGGCGTGCAGGTGGTGAAAGCTCAACGATCCTGACTGATGGCCTGAATTGGCTTTGGGAGGCGCTGTCCGCGCCGTTCAATTCCGAGGTGGAGGCGATCTCGATCGAGGATCGGCTGAGACCGGTCATTGCCGCAACTCTTACGAATGGGGCGCAAATCAAAGAAGACAGAGACGAAAACGGGGCAACCTTGGTCGCCGTTGCGACGCCGATTGAACAGAACGGTGTTGCTGTCGGCGCAGTCGCAATCGCGAGTGCCAGTGGCGAAATTGACCGTCTTGTTCGGGGGGAACGAGAACGCGTTTTGCAGATGTTTATCATCGCTACGCTAGTTTCCATCGGCCTGAGCCTTGTTTTAGCCTCAACAATTGCAAACCCTTTGGCAGATTTGGCCGCCGCAGCCGAGCTGGGCCGCGACAAAGATGCACGTAAGATGAATCCTGGCCGTATTCGGATACCAGATCTAACCGCGCGGCCTGATGAAATCGGGCGTCTTTCCGGTGCATTGCGGGGCATGATCTCCGCGCTTTACAACCGTATCGACGGCAACGAACAGTTCGCCGCGGACGTCGCACATGAAATCAAAAACCCTCTTGCCTCTTTGCGCTCGGCTGTGGGCACATTGCGTTTGATCAAACGTGAGGATCAGCGCGAGAAATTGCTTGATGTGATTGACCACGATGTGCGCCGCCTTGATCGTTTGGTTAGCGATATTTCAAACGCATCCCGTTTGGACAGTGAATTGGTCAAAGAAGAAGAAGAGCCCTTCAATCTGATGAATATGTTGGGCAATTTGGGGCAATATCTGGGCGAGGATGCCAAAGGAAAGGGTATCGACTTTATCGTTGATTTGCCTGCTGATCCGATCGTCGTACAAGGTTTGGAAGCGCGGCTTGCGCAAGTGTTTGTTAATTTGATCACCAACGCGATTTCGTTCTGTGAAGATGGCGATGCCATCCGGGTTTGGGCGCGCAAGCGCCAAAACCGCGTACTGGTTGTGGTTGAGGATACGGGTCCCGGCATACCGGATCAGGCGCTCGCCAAAATCTTCAAGCGCTTCTATTCGGAACGCCCCGAGGAACACTTTGGTAACAATTCTGGTCTGGGGCTCGCTATTTCTAAACAAATCGTAGAGGCACATGGCGGGGTCATCTGGGCCGAAAATATTCGCCCGACTGAAGCTGACATTATTTCCGAACCGCTAGGCGCGCGGTTTGTTGTTGGCCTGCCCATCTAATATATGTGTGATGAAACGCTGACCCTGCATGCGAGCTGTGTTGCGTGGCAGGGGAAGGGCATATTGATCATTGGCCCGTCAGGCAGTGGTAAGTCCGCGCTGGCGCTTCATCTGATCGCAAACGGCGCGGAACTTCTGGCAGATGATCGGACAGTATTGGCTGCAAGGGGGGGCGACGTATCGGCGACCTGCCCACCAAATATTGTAGGGCTGATAGAGGCTAGAAACGTGGGTATTCTAACGCTTCCCAATATTGACAGCTGCCGCATTGCGCTGGTCGTTGATATGTCACAGAATGAAGTGGCACGATTGCCTGAAAAACACATTCATACCGTGCTGGACATAGCGTTTCCTTGTCTGCACAAGGTCGACGCATCTTATTTTCCCACAGCGATCATTGCGTATCTGCGTGGCCTACCCGACGAGACCCAATGACAACACCTGAACCAACCCTGCGACGCATCGTTTTTGTTACTGGCCCATCTGGGGCAGGGCGTTCATCTGCGCTGAATGTGCTAGAGGATGCGGGATTTGAGGTGATTGATAACCTCCCGCTTCGTCTGATGCCGAAGTTGTTTGAAGAACCGGATCAGACTCGGCCGCTGGCTTTGGGGATTGATGCCCGAAATCGCGATTTTTCGACAAACCGGGTGGTGGATTTGCTGGGGCAATTGTCCATGCAGGAAGGGATTGTTGCTGAGCTATTGTTTTTGGATTGCAGCACAGAAATCTTGCTGAACCGTTTTTCCGAAACACGCCGTCGCCATCCGATGGCCCCCGCAGACCGACCCGCTGAAGGCATTGAGGCAGAGCAGGATCTTCTGGCGCCCCTCAGAGTGCGGGCGGATGTATTGATCGACACATCCAGCCTGAATGTCCATGAGTTGCGTGCAGAGGTTGAGCATTGGTTTGCCCCTGATGGAAAACGACGATTGTCTGTGAGTGTGCAATCTTTCTCCTACAAACGTGGGCTGCCGCGCTCGGTTGATATGGTTTATGATTGTCGGTTTTTGAAAAACCCGTATTGGGAGCCGCCTTTGCGCGCGCTCAACGGTACGGATGCGCGGGTTGCATCGCATGTTGCTACTGACCCTCGCTATGATGAATTTTCCCAACGTGTGCTGGATCTTAGTTTGTTAATTCTGCCTGCCTGCCGTGAGGAAGGCAAAAGCCATTTTTCAATCGCATTTGGGTGTACAGGGGGGCAGCACCGCTCGGTTACATTGGCTGAAAGCCATGCAAAGCAGCTTGCAGAAGCGGGCTGGCAGGTGTCAATTAGGCACAGAGAGATCATCGCACGCCAGCAAATAGGGACGCAAAGCACGTGATTGGTATAGTGATTGTAGCACATGGCGGGCTTGCGACGGAATATTTGGCCGCTATCGAACATGTCGTCGGATCGCTAACCGGCGCGCGCGCCATTGAGATCACTGCAGACCATGACCGTTCGGCAAAAGAAGCCGAGATTTGCGCAGCCGCCAATGCCGTGGACACAGGACAAGGCGTTGTTGTCGTGACCGATTTGTTTGGGGGCTCTCCCTCGAACCTTAGTCTTTTGGCCTGCCAACCCGCGGGCCGCCGCATTGTTTATGGCGCGAACTTACCTATGTTAATAAAATTGGCAAAAAGCCGCGATAAACCGTTGCCAGACGCGGTGCGCGCTGCACTTGAAGCTGGTAAGAAATACATTGACGCACAAAACGTCAGTGCAGATTGATAAGGCCCTTGAATGACCCAAATCACCCTTGAAATTGTGAATGTAAAAGGCCTGCACGCCCGTGCGTCGGCAAAGCTGGTCGAAGTGGTCGAAGGTTTCGATGCCCAAGCCGAAGTCAGCAAGGATGGCATGAATGCGTCGGGTGACAGCATCATGGGACTTTTGATGTTGGCAGCGGCAAAGGGAAGCTTTATTGACGTGGAGACGTCCGGCGCGGATGCGGAGGCGCTTGCCGCTGCATTAACCACATTGGTCGCGGACAAATTTGGCGAGGGAATGTAGTATCGCCGCGAGTGCCAGTAAGCTGAGTGAGGTTGTACACGTGGCGGAAGATACCCAAACCATCGGGACAAATGACAGTAACAATGTCAGTGCTGATCAAGTGACTTTTGAAAAATATGACCGGCGCAGCCTGTCCTACGCGTCGACGTTTGATGATCCTTGGAAGTCACGCATGATCTCCACAATGGAGATGTTCACCGGCAAACTGAAAATCCTGCGCATGATCCGCAAGTTTGAGCGGCGCGGCGCACCGTCTGGGCAGGCTTTCTGGCGTGCGGCCCTTGATACAATGGGTATCGATCTGCGGACACCGCAGGCGCAGCTGGATTTGATCCCAAAAGAGGGTCCTGTGATTGTCGTGGCCAACCACCCGCATGGCATGGTCGACGGGATGATCTTTGCCGATCTGATTGGCCGCGTGCGCCCCGACTACCGTATCCTGACGCGGTCATTGCTAACATCGATTGATGAGGTTGCTGGCAGCTTTATGATCCCTGTGCCCTTCCCTCATGACCCTGACGCGCAGCGCAAAGGGGTCGAGATGCGGGCCAAGGCAATGAAGCATCTCAAAGAGGGGGGCGTTGTGGCCCTATTCCCATCGGGTGTCGTTGCGGCGTCAGAAACGTGGTGGGGACCGGCGGTTGAGGCTGAATGGAATGTTTTCACCGCCAAGATGATCCGCCGCTCGGGCGCGCAGGTCGTGCCGATGAAATTCCCGGGTCAAAACAGCCGCGCCTATCAAATTGCCAACCAGTTGTCGCCGATGTTGCGGCAGGGGCTGTTGCTGCATGAAATTGTTCACAGCTGCGATAAACCACAGGCCCCCATCGTAGGCGCGCCAATCCCCCAGTCAGAGATCGACGCGCGTGCAGATGATCCGCGCGGATTTATGGAATGGCTGCGCACCCACACCATTGGGTTAGATGCAGGCAGCTAGTTTTAGAGGCTAACGCGTAGGGACAGGCATCTCGCCGCGGTAGTCATAAAATCCCCGTTGGGTTTTGCGGCCCAACCACCCAGCCTCGACATATTTTGTCAGCAGCGGACAGGGGCGATATTTGGTATCTGCCAGTCCGTCATGCAGTACGTTCATGATCGCAAGACAGGTGTCCAAGCCGATGAAATCAGCCAGTTCTAACGGACCCATGGGGTGGTTCGCCCCCAGTTTCATGGAGCTGTCGATGGATTGAACATTCCCGACGCCTTCATACAGGGTGTAGACGGCTTCGTTGATCATTGGCATCAGGATGCGGTTGACGATGAAGGCAGGGAAATCTTCTGCCGAAGCCGCGGTTTTGTTCAGGCGGTCGACAACCTCTTTACAGGCAGCAAAGGTCTCCTCATCCGTTGCAATCCCTCGGATCAGTTCGACCAACTTCATCACTGGTACGGGGTTCATAAAGTGGAAGCCCATGAATTTCTCGGGTCGGTCTGTGCGGCTGGCCAGTCGTGTGATGGAAATGGATGAGGTATTTGACGTAAGGATCGTCTCAGGCTTTAGATGGGGCAATAGCTCGGCGAAGATTGCTTGTTTGACAACTTCACGTTCGGTTGCTGCTTCAATGATCAAATCGGATGTGCCCAGATCAGTCAATGTTGTGGTCGTCGTGATGCGGGCCAGGGCGGCTTCCATGTCGGCTTCCGCGATTTTACCACGGCCAACCTGACGGGACATGTTGGCCCGCATGATTTCCATCGCACCGTCCAGCGCATCGCCGCTGATGTCGTTGAGCGCTACGTCATAGCCCGCCAAAGACATCACATGGGCGATGCCATTCCCCATCTGTCCTGCACCGACAATACCTATGGTCTGGATTTTCATGAGGTTATTCCTTTGTTGGGAGCGGTCTTGCGCGTTTGGTGCAGTTTACGGCGTAGAATGTATGGGCTGCAAGGGGCGCTGTTGGCGAAAAAGAGACGCAAATTAGACCATTAAGCGAATCGTAAGGGCCAGTACACAATTGTGGTGTCGGGTGAAAAAAAGGTGGGCGTTATGACCTATGATGTATTGGGGGCGGGGGCCCTCGATTATATGCCGTGCCATTATGGCACGTCAAAGTTGAGCTTTCGTGGACCAAAGCGGAATTTAAAGGAACCGTATCTGGCATTTTTGGGAGGCACACAAACCTTCGGAAAATTTATTGAACAACCCTATCCGCTTAGGGTTGAGCATTTGACGGGGGTGCCCTCCGTCAATTTTGGCCAGATCAATGCGGGGTTGGATGTGTTTTCCAAAGAACAGGTGGTTCTGGAGGCATCACAGCAGGCGCGCGTAACGGTGATTGAGGTCATGGGGGCGACGAATATGTCGAATCTGATTTATTCGGTCCATCCACGGCGCAACGACCGCTTTCTCAGGACGACCGCGCAAATGAGACATCTCTACCCAGAAGTAGATTTTTCCCAATTCAATTTTACGAAACACATGCTTTTACATCTGGAGGCCCATGATCAGGAACGATTTCAGACGGTTAAACGGGTGCTGCAGCGCACTTGGGTGCGTAAAATGCGATTGTTACTGAAACGGCTGGGCAGTGCTGTTGTGCTGCTGCGGATCGGGGAGAGCGGGCAGAAGCCGGAGGGGGCGCTGGGGTGGCAAGACAGTTTCGCACCAGCCTTTGTTACGGATCAAATGATTGATGCACTCTCGGGCCTTGTTGAAGAATTTGTTGATGTGCCTTGTGCTGCCGCACAACCGCACGTGCGCACAGACGGGTTGGTGTTTAATTTCACGGAAGAAGAAGCCGTACAAAAAGTGGCTGCGCCGCAATGCCATTCTAAGGTGGCTCAGGCGCTCTTGCCGGTTTTGGACCGCCTAATGTAGAAAGGCCCGCCATAAGAAATGGCAGGCCTTTCAAATTTGATTTGATCGCTGTGCTTACAGCGCGTCGATCAGTGCTGGTACGGCTTCGAACAGGTCGGCAACAAGACCGTAGTCGGCAACCTGAAAGATAGGTGCTTCTTCGTCTTTGTTGATCGCGACGATCACCTTGCTGTCTTTCATGCCGGCAAGGTGCTGAATCGCACCTGAAATACCGATGGCGACATAAAGCTCTGGCGCGACGACCTTGCCTGTTTGACCAACTTGCCAGTCGTTCGGGGCATAGCCAGAATCGACCGCAGCACGGGATGCGCCAACAGCGGCACCCAATTTGTCTGCCAGCGTTTCGATCAGTTTGAAGTCCTCTTCTGACCCAACGCCACGACCACCAGACACGACAACCCCAGCCGAGGTCAGCTCTGGGCGGTCGCTTGCTGCGACTTTGTCTTCTACCCATTCGGACAGACCAGGATCAGCAGCGGCTGAAACGGTTTCAACAGAAGCTGCGCCGCCTTCGCCAGCGGCATCAAATGTGGATGTGCGGAAGGTGATGACCTTTTTTGCATCCAAAGATTTGACAGTCTGAACCGCGTTGCCGGCATAGATGGGGCGCTCGAATGTATCAGCGTCTACCACCGCAGTGGCGTCTGAAATCATCATAACGTCCAACAAGGCAGCAACACGTGGCATCACGTTTTTTGCATCTGTGGTGGAGGGGGCGACGATATGATCGTAATCACCCGCCAAGGAGACAATCAACGCGGCAGTGGTTTCCGCAAGGCGGTGGCCCAGCGAAGCGTCTTCTGACACCAGTACCTTAGCCACACCATCAATTTTGGCAGCGGCATCGCCCGCAGCAGCGGCAGAACCGCCTGCGGCTAGAATTGTAACGTCGCCCAGCTGTTTGGCTGCTGTTACGGCCTTGGCCGTTGCATCCATGGACAGCTCGCCATTGTTAACTTCTGCAAGGAGTAGAACAGCCATTACACAGCCCCCGCTTCTTTGAGTTTCGCAACCAGTTCGTCAACCGAGCCTACTTTGATGCCTGCGGCACGCGTTGCTGGTTCTTCGGTTTTGATGATTTCCAGACGGTTGGATGTTTCAACGCCGTAGTCGGCTGGCGTCTTCTCATCCAGTGGTTTTTTCTTTGCCTTCATGATGTTGGGCAGCGAAGCATAGCGCGGCTCGTTCAGGCGAAGATCAACGGTAACGACTGTTGGCATAGTGACTTTGATGGTTTGCAAACCGCCATCAACTTCGCGCGTGACAACGGCTTTATCGTCTTCGATTGCAACTTGAGAAGCGAATGTTGCCTGTGACCAGCCCATCAGTGCTGACAGCATTTGGCCGGTTGCGTTCATATCGTTGTCGATGGCTTGTTTGCCGCACAGCACAAGGCCGGGCTGTTCTTCGTCAACAATCCCTTTCAGGATTTTTGCAACGGCGAGCGGTTCAATGTCGTTGTGCACATCATCCGTAGCAGTCACGAGGATCGCGCGGTCTGCGCCCATGGCCAATGCCGTGCGCAGTGTTTCTTGTGCTTGTTTGACGCCAATGGAAACGACGACAACCTCATCCGCTTGACCCGCCTCTTTCAGGCGAATGGCTTGTTCGACAGAAATTTCGTCGAACGGGTTCATGGACATTTTTACGTTGGCAAGATCGACACCGGAACCGTCCGCTTTGACGCGCACTTTTACGTTATAGTCGATCACGCGTTTGACAGGTACGAGCACCTTCATGGGCGAATATCTCCTTGGTTGGTAACTGCGACCGATAATGGCCGAGTCAGTAGTCTGGGACATGTCTAACGAAGCGCGTAACGGCAAAACAGCGCAAAATCGCCGCATGGCGGCCGCTGCACGTCACGTTACAGACTTTTTCTGCATTCTTTGGTAATTTTGTTTCGTGAGTGTTTCGACGCTTGAATTGTTTTGGCGGGCTATCGGTTGGCGCCCGGCACCCAAAGAACGTCATCTTTTCCGTCGTTGTTGGCCATGCGCGCTGCGACGAAAAACCAATCACTTAAACGGTTTAAATACTTGATTGCCGCGTCATTAATATTTTGGGCCGTTGCTAACTCCGTTGCAAGCCGCTCTGCGCGGCGGGCCACGGTGCGACAAACATGTAAATTTGCGGCCAATTGCGTCCCTCCTGGCAGAATAAAACTGCGCAGCGGCTCCAATGTTGCGTTCATCACGTCAATCTCGGCCTCGAGCCGGTCAATTTGTGATGTCGCCATACGCAACGGGGGGTATTCGGCATCGGCATCTTTTTCCATGTCGGGACGACACAGGTCAGCGCCAAGATCAAAAAGGTCATTCTGGATCCGCGAAAGCGCGGCATCAGTATCACCGCTTGCATGAAGGCGCGCGATCCCGACAAAACAGTTCAGTTCGTCTGAAGTGCCATAGGCCTCAACCCGTGGATCATGTTTGGCAACACGGCTGCCATTCCCCAAGGCGGTGTCGCCTTTGTCGCCTGTACGGGTGTAGATTTTGTTTAATACGACCATTGAGCCTAACCTTTTAAAAACGAAACATAAATGACAATCAGGACCACAGCGATAAACTGTGCAATGATCCGCCACCGCATCAATTTGTTCGAATTGGCTTTGTTGAATTTACCGCCGCTGGCAAAACCGCCCAACCCCATCATAAGCACAATAACAACAGCAATGACTGCAATAACAATCAAAATGAAAAACGGGTCGGCCATAATAGAAGTCCTTTTGTTTGCGACAGTCTTAGCGTGACAGAGCGCGGTCTAACATCTTTGTCGGCAGTATGCGGCGGATAATCCCTGCGAGATAGGTTGGCATCGTGACATAGTAGCGCGGTTTGGGGTTTTGCGATTCTACGGCATGAATCAATTTTTTGACAACGGCTTGGGGGGGGAGTTCAAACATGTCTGGGCCGTTATCGCCATAAAGACGTTGGGCCAGCTCGGTCTCATATTGAGCCGCGCGCGCGGAGTTTTCCCAATCAATCCACCGCTCAAAATGCGGGATGGAGTTGGCGCGAATTTTGGAGGTCACTGGACCTGGCTCGATTAAAATTGGATACACGCCTGTGCCGCGCATTTCCAAGCGCAATGTGTCTGTCAGGCCTTCGAGAGCGAATTTGGTCGCATTATATGCGCCGCGCCAAGGTTGCGCGACCAACCCCAGAACCGAAGAACACTGCACAATCCGCCCATGTCCCTGTGCGCGCATGATGGGAATGATTGCGCGCGTCAGGCTGTGCCAACCAAAGAAGTTGGCTTCGAATATCTCGCGCAGGGCTTCTGTTGGTAAATCCTCTACTGCACCAGGGGTGGCGTGTGCGCCGTTGTTGAAAACCGCGTCCAGCGTGCCGCCTGTATCTTCCAGAATGTCCGCTAGGGCTGTGATGATACTATCGGGATCGGTGTAGTCGATTTGTGGGCTGTCAAAGCCTTCTTCGCGAAGGCGGGCGCAGTCCAATTCTTGGCGGCAGGCAGCATAGACATGCCAGCCCCGCGCGCGCATCCCATACGCAGCCGCATATCCAATGCCAGAAGAGCAGCCGGTGATCAAAATTGTACGTTGGGTCATCAAAAAAGGCCTCGCAGATGAACGAGGCCTCAGATGCGCTGTTTTTGTAGCGTTTGCAACAAAGCCGCGTCGGATCAGCCCGAAGTGAGCAGGAAATCTGCCATCCAGCCGCTCTCTCCGCCATCGATAGGCTTCATCCGGACCCAACCATCGCCATTGTCTTCCAAAATTTGAACAGTCGCGCCGCGCGTCAACTTGTTGACGATCCCATAGTTGGTTGATGGGCCGCCGCGTACATTCACGCGATTACCAGAAACGGTGCGGATATCGTCTGATGTATCCGTTGCTGTTTGTGTGGTTGCGATCAGGCTGGGAAGGATGATCTGCGGTGTTTCTGCGCTGTCCGTGACTGTGGCGGTGCTGGCTTCGACCTGTGGTGTCGTGGCTTGCGTGACGGCGTCGTCCAAGTTCGTCAGGTCAAGAGCGACGCGGGTCACGTTCGGGGTGCTGTCGATTTGGGTGACAGCGGCTGTTGTCACAGGTTCCACAGCTGTTTCTGTTGATACCACCGGAGCAATTTCATCCGGTTGTTCTGCTGCCATACGTGCGCTGGCAGGGACAAAATCGGCGCCGCCGCTCATTTCATAGAAGGCGAATCCCAGGAAGCCGAAAGTCAAAAGTATAAACGTTTTCATGGCACTCACTCCGACAGAAAAACTGAAGCCATGCATAAGGCTTCCCCCAAAGTCGTTGTAGCAACTATTGCGGCAATTTTTGAGGGGAAAAACGAAGAAATTTCATACGTCACAGGAATGACACGAATTTAAAAAGAGCGTGCTGATTTCGCGCTGCGAACGCTTGTCGGTCTTTGCGCGTAGGGCTAGACATGGGGCATGTCAGATACAAAAGATCCAAACCCGCCTCGCCATGAGGAAACATCAGAACCATTACGCCGCGCATTGGGGGATCGTTATCTGACCTATGCGCTCAGTACGATTATGCACCGTGCTTTGCCTGATGCACGCGACGGGTTGAAACCCGTACACCGCCGTATCCTTTACGCGATGAACAGGCTGCGCCTGAACTCGACGGGCGGGTTTTTGAAATCGGCCAAGATCAGCGGCGACACGATGGGGGATTTCCACCCGCATGGTGATGCGGCGATTTATGATGCGATGGCGCGCCTCGCGCAGGACTTTAACGTCCGCTACCCGCTGGTGGACGGGCAGGGCAACTTCGGTAACATCGACGGCGATAACCCCGCCGCCAGTCGTTATACAGAAGCACGGATGACCAATGTTGCCGAGGCGATGCTGGAAGGCCTTAGCGAGAATGTTGTGGATTTCCGCGACAACTATGACGGACGCCTGACAGAGCCATCTGTGCTGCCTGCGCAATTTCCGAACCTATTGGCCAATGGGTCCTCTGGGATCGCTGTGGGCATGGCCACAAATATCCCGCCGCATAATATCTCCGAGCTATGCGATGCCTGTATTCATCTGATCAAAACACCAGACGCCCGTGGCGATACGCTGCTCAATTACGTGCCAGGACCAGATTTCCCCACGGGCGGTGTGATTGTTGAGCCTAAGGAAAACATCGCCACCGCTTACCGCACCGGCAAGGGCGGCTTTCGCCTGCGCGCCCGTTGGGAGGTCGAAGATCTGGGCCGCGGTCAGTGGCAGGTTGTGGTCACCGAGATTCCCTATCAGGTGCAAAAATCCAAGCTGATCGAAAAGATCGCTGAGGCGATTCAGACCAAGAAGATACCGATCCTTGCTGATGTGCGGGATGAAAGCGCCGAAGACATCCGCATGGTCCTAGAGCCGCGCAGCAAAAACGTCGACCCAGAGGTTCTTATGGGCATGATGTTCCGCGCCTCTGATCTTGAGGTGCGTTTCTCGCTCAACATGAACGTGTTGATTGATGGTGTGACGCCGAAGGTCTGTTCAATGAAGGAAGTGCTGCGCGCATTCCTTGATCACCGCCGCGAAGTGCTTGAGCGCCGCTCGGTGCACCGGATGGAAAAGATCGACCACCGTCTGGAGGTCTTGGAAGGCTTTATCGTTGCCTTCCTGAACCTCGACCGTGTGATCGATATCATCCGTTATGATGATGAACCAAAAGACGCACTGATGCGCGAGGATTGGGGCAAAACCCATGTGCGTGCGATGGACGAAGCAGATTATGTTTCGCCCCCCGCTGGCGATGGCGAGCTGTCCGAGGTTCAAGCCGAAGCGATTCTAAACATGCGCCTGCGCAGCTTGCGCCGTCTGGAGGAGCTGGAGCTGCTGCGCGAGCAATCCGAGCTGATGGCGGAACGTGCAGGTCTTGAGGACCTTTTGGAGAACGAGCACCTGCAGTGGGAAAACATCACTGACCAGCTGCGCGAGACGAAAAAACAGTTTGGCAAGGATTTCGCAGGCGGCGCGCGCCGCACCACCTTTGCGGAGGCGGGCGAAATCGAAGAAGTGCCGATTGAGGCCATGATCGACCGCGAACCGATCACGATTGTTTGCTCTGAAATGGGGTGGATTCGCGCGATGACGGGCCATATCGATCTGGCCCGTGAGCTGAAGTTCAAAGACGGCGATGGTCCGCGCTTTACCTTCCATGCCGAAACCACTGACCGTCTGCTGGCCTTTGGCAGCAATGGGCGGTTCTACACGGTTTCCGCTGCCAGCCTGCCAGGGGGGCGCGGCATGGGGGAACCGCTGCGCTTGATGGTGGATCTGCCAAACGAGGTGCAACTGGTTGACCTGTTCATTCACCGGCCTGATGGCAAACTTCTTGTGGCCTCCTCAGCGGGGGACGGGTTCGTCGTGCCAGAGGCAGACGTGGTGGCCCAGACCCGTTCGGGCAAACAAGTCCTGAACGTGCGGGGCGAAGTGCATGCGATGATCTGTAAACCCGTCAGCGGTGACAGTATTGCCGCCGTCGGTGAGAACCGCAAAGTTCTGGTGTTTGGGCTGGACGAATTGCCTGAAATGGGGCGCGGCAAAGGGGTGCGCTTGCAAAAGTACAAAGATGGCGGCCTGTCCGATGTGATCACTTTCACCCGCGCAGAGGGGCTCAGCTGGTTGGATCCTGCTGGCCGCACCCGTACCGAGGCCGATCTGGGCGAGTGGACTGGCAAACGTGCCACCGCAGGCCGGATGGCACCGCGAGGCTTCCCGCGTGACAATAAGTTCACCTGAGATCGCACCGCCCCCCGTGCCGGAAGAGCGCATGGGGGTCTGGTTCGTCGGTAACCGTTCTGCCCTGTTCTGGTTGGCGCTAAAGGCAGGGTTTTGGACGGTGCTGACCTTGGGTTTTTATCGGTTTTGGATGAAAACCCGCCTGCGCCGCTGGTACTGGTCATCGATTCGGCCGGGGGGGTATCCGCTGGAATATGTGGGGGACCCATGGGAGAAGTTGCTGGGGTTTTTCATCGCAGTCGTCATCCTGACCTTCTACATTGGCATCGTGAATTTGCTGCTGATGTTTGCGAGCTTCTCACTGTTTCAGAGCTCCTTCGTTGGATATGCGGCCAGTTTCATGGGGGTGATACCCGTTTGGTTCTACGCCCAATATCGCGCGCGGCGGTATGTGCTGGGGCGTACCCGTTGGCGTGCTGTGCGGTTCGGGTTGGAAAAAGGGGCGTGGGGATATGCGTGGCGTGCTCTGGTCCATTGGATGATCACGATCTGCACTGCGGGGCTGCTTTGGCCGCGTATGACATTTTGGCTAGAGAAATACAAAACCGACCGCACCTATTTTGGCTCTGCCAAGTTGGTGCAGGGGGGGCGTTGGCCGATGCTCTACCGTGCGGCCACGCCGTTCATTTTTGCGGTTGCGATATTGGCTGGTTTGGCGGGATGGGTGATCTGGCTGGACCCTTTACTGCCGCTGGGAACAGAGCCGTTTTGGGAGGTTTTTGAAAACCTCGATGGCCTTTGGGATGAGGACATTGATTTTCTTGATTCGAATAAGCCCTCTCGCTTGTTCTTGTCTATTCCTGCGATCGCGCTGCTGGGGTACGGAATGATCCACTACCGCTTTGCAAGCAAACGGATATTGGCCAGTCACAAACACGCTTTGGGCATGCGCATGAAGTCAGAGCTCAACAGCGCTCGGGTCTCAATGATCTATGTGCTGGGGGCGACCATCGCCTATCTGGTCTTGATTATCGGTGTAGGGATCATCGCAATTGCGGCTGCGATGTTGTTTGTGCCTGATGATTTTCTTAGTACCGTTTCTTTGTATGATAGGATGATGGGAAGCATTCCGCGCTGGCTGTCTTTTGCGGTGCTTGGCGCGCTGTACTTGTCGGTGTTTTTGCTATGGGGCGTGTTGTACCATGTCTTTGTGACCTTTCCGCTGATGCGCCACATGGCGATCACGCTCAGTCTACATGACGTGAAGGGACTGTCGCAGATCAGCCAACGCGCCCGCGACGAATTCGCCGAGGCCGAAGGGTTCGCCGAAGCGCTGGATTTGGGGGCTGCGATATGAGCATGCCGCCCGATTTGCCACCGCAAGACAGCGGGCCGCAGCGCCTCTTTGACGGGCGCGGCAGCACGTATTTCGACGGCGACAGCCCAACCCCGTGCGCGGTTACTTTTTTGGTCGATGAAAGCGCAGGGTTTCTGGAGATCGGACTGCCCGACAGCCCGCAAAAAGGGGTGCGATGGCCCTTGGATGAAATCCGCTGCTTGGAGGATACGGCCGGTAAGCAGGGGGTCATCTTGCGCTGGACGGGGGATCCTTTGGCGCGGCTGCATGTGGCGGATGGAGCTGTGTTGTGCAATATGCCACGTTTACCGCACCGCGCGCCGCCCAAGGGGCGGGGGCGCTTGGCGGCATGGGCGTTGGCGGCTGTAGCAGCCGTGGCTGTTCAAATTGGCGTGCTTGTCCCGTTGCTTGCGGATCGTTTGGCAACATTTGTCCCCCCCGCAGGGGAGCGCGCGCTGGGCGAGGCGACTTTTGACCAAATTCGCCAAGCACTGGCGGGCACAGGCCTGCCACCGTTGCCCATTTGTGAAAATCCGACGGGGACTGCCGCAATCGAAAAGATGCTTGTGGGATTGAATGTCGATCGTAATGGAGAGGGCGCGCTGAAAGTGTTCGTGCTGGACCATGACATGATCAACGCCTTTGCCTTGCCGGGCGGGCATGTCGTGTTCTTTCGCGGCCTGATCGATGCGGCGCGCCACCCCAATGAAGTTGCTGCCGTGATGGCCCATGAAATTGGCCATGTTGAGAACCGCGATCCCACGCGCCATGCGCTCCGCTCGGCGGGATCTATCGGGATCTTGGGGTTGCTGTTCGGCGATTTTGCAGGGGGCACTGCGGTCTTGTTTCTGGCGGAGCAGTTGATCAACGCCAGCTATAGCCAAGATGCCGAAACAGGCGCAGATGAATTCGCCCATGCCAAGCTTGAGGCCGCTGGCGTTTCACCAGCGGCGTTGGGTGATATGTTTGAGCGGCTGCGCGATGAGCACGGCGATGCTGAGGACTTTGTTGCCCATTTCATGAGCCACCCAACCTTGACCAGCCGTATCAATATCGCACGGGCAGCGGCGCGGGCGCATGGTGGCTATGATGACATCCTGACGGATGCGGATTGGGTGGCATTGCAAAATATCTGTGAGTAAGGGGCGCTGCATTGCGAACTTGGGTCTATTGAGCTATCGCAAGGGCGCAGAAAAGGGACGGTTTTCACATGACACACTTCAAAACGATACGGCTCGTTGGTGCGATGTTGGTTGCAGCCACATTTGCGGCCTGTAATGGCGCAGCCGATTTGGGCAAAGCCGCCGTGCCTCTTGGTGATTTTGATCTAGGCCATAACATCGTTGTCGCGCCCAAAGTGCAGAAGGTCCCTCTGGGCCGTGAGCTGGATGTGGAAGTCATGAAAACCATGCTGCAAGACGCCGTGTCAGAGCGTTTTGACAGATATGACGGCACCCGCCTGTATCATTTTGGGATCTCAATCGAGAGTTACTTCCTTGCACCTCCCGGTGTGCCTGTTGTCGCGGCGCCAAAGTCGGCGATGATCATTCGGATCTCGGTCTGGGATGACGCCAAGAATGAAAAACTTACCCCTAAGGCGCATCAAATCACAGTCCTGGAATCGCTTGATCAGGGGCCGCTTGTTGGCTCGGGCTATACAAAATCGGCGGAGGAGCAGTTCAAGAACCTCAGCCAGAATGCGGTGAAACAGATTGAGACCTTCCTCGTTAAAAAGAACGCCGAAGAAGGTTGGTTCAACGATGGTGTCGCGGTGAAATCTGTTGATGAGGATGAAAAAGACGCATCGACAGGCGGTTAACCGCAATAGCGCTACGAAACTGATAGACAGCAGCAAGACCCGCTTGATTTTATCTTTCAGACCAAATATGCCGCGCGCCATATGCAATGAAGGTCCGTTTGGGATCTCGTGAGTTTTGGAAGGGCGCCACCATGGCAAAGGAAAAGTTTGAACGTAATAAGCCGCACGTCAACATCGGCACGATTGGCCACGTTGACCACGGCAAAACGACACTGACAGCGGCGATCACCAAGTATTTTGGTGACTTCAAAGCCTATGACCAGATTGACGGCGCGCCAGAAGAAAAAGCCCGCGGTATCACGATCTCTACAGCGCACGTTGAGTATGAGACCGAAGGTCGTCACTATGCTCACGTTGATTGCCCAGGCCACGCTGACTATGTGAAAAACATGATCACCGGTGCTGCGCAAATGGACGGCGCGATCCTTGTTGTGAACGCAGCAGACGGCCCAATGCCCCAGACGCGTGAGCACATCCTGCTCGGCCGTCAGGTTGGCATTCCGTACATGGTTGTTTACATGAACAAAGTTGACCAAGTTGACGACGAAGAGTTGTTGGAACTGGTTGAAATGGAAATCCGTGAGCTGCTGTCCTCCTAT
>JBDVSG010000137.1:0-10326 GCA_039967155.1 Sulfitobacter sp.
GAAACAAGATCATCTCCTAGTCCAGCGTCGATATAATCATCGCCGTCGCTCGCATAAATGCTATCATCGCCTGAGCCTGCCTGAATATTGTCATTCCCGGCCAGACTAAACACTAAATCATTCCTACTGTCTTCGCTACGAATTATGTCCTTTCCGTTCGTCCCGTCAGTCCTCTCAAAGTTCGGAATTTCATAGATCAGTTCTACCACTTCGTACGGAAGGAGGGTGAATGTGAAATTCACACCATTGGTAGATTGGGAGGTGTCGTGCTCTGTAATGGTAGCTCGTACATCGTGTTCGTTGGTGTAATATAGCTCACCGTCAATTACTACTGCTTCAGAATCAACAAACTCGCGCTGTACATAGTCATAGTGTCTGCCATCAGAGCTCGTTTTATCATACCCAATTTGAGTCGCGGAAATAAGGGAGGCACCTGGAAAGAAACCCCCAAGGCTAAATGATACACTTTCTGTTTCGTCTGACCTAGATGTTACATATACGACAACCTTATCTTCACCAGAATAGACATAATTGTGTAGTAAACTACTATCATTCGTCGTTGCGGATGGCCGGTATTGCAAGCCAACTAATGATGAAGACATTAAGTCAAATGTAGCCCCCCCTACACTATTTAGTACGATTCCCGTTTCTGGATCCAATAAAACATTACTACCACCTGCTAAGTCAGTCGATGTATTGTGCATGGGAGGCCATACGTATGCTTCATCAACTTCCATGTCCATCATAAAGGAAAATTGAGCGATTAGAGTAGACGCCGCGCGGATACCCAACTGGTCTAAATTAGTTGTTCTAATATTCCATTCAGTGATGTTTAGCGTTAAATCTCGCCCAAAGGCACTCTGCCAAACTTCATGGTCAAGAACAATATTCTGATCGTTATAAAGACCAAGATATTGATGATCTTCTCTAAAATAGTAGTGTTCCACAACACCATCGATTGTTGCACGGGCTTCGGGTGTCAATCGATCTAAAATCAGATTGTTGGCTCCAATATTTCGCCAAAGCCAACCGATGCCTTCGCTTAGAGGCGCATCCTTTGCAAATTCGCTAGCTTGACCGCCAGCGTCACCCATTTGTACCCAAATGGGTATATCGACATACTGCCCAGTTAGTTCAGAAGATATAGCCAAAACACTATCATTAGCAACTTCACCATATGAGGTTTCTGTTTGATGGTTCCAATATTCGTTCCCAATTTCAAACGCGTGAATTACATCAGAAAATTGCCCCATAACCAAACTTGTGAATTCTGTTAATATATCAGCACCGTGATAACCTTCATGCGTCGGCGTTACGAGAACTACAGATTGGCCACTTGCACGGGCTGCCGTTAAAAAATTGATAAGGTGATCCGGCAAGGATCCATTGATCACCATTCCATCTTTATAAATAAGATCTGGCTCGCCGGCTGGATACCTCGCCACTTCTATATCCAGCTCTTGGTGTGCAAGGCCATTTTGATCGGTCGGAATACCATTATCCGTGTTTTTTCCAGCAATAACGTTACCACCAAAATGGCCTGAAGTAACATTCTGACCGGACTCGACGGCTTGCAGTAGCTCTACTTCGATCACCTCTATCTCCTAACATCGTCACGTTGAGAGATGATTGCCGGTCGCTATCGTTGGCTGCGCGGCGACATATTGGCGGGAATGTGGATTTCGCCCCCGTTTTGACCGAATTTTGATTCTAATTTTCCTTGTAAGGGGGGACCTGTTACGGTTTGATGCCGCTCCTTTGATAGCATTTACTGCATGTATGGATTGAAGTGGTCCCAGAAGGCCGGACAGCGGGCTAAGTGAAGTGGTCCGGCGAATTTGGACAGCGTGCTAAGATGTATCCAATACGAATGAATGGATGCGAGAATGACGAAGCGACGGAACTTTTCAGACAAGTTTAATTAAGGCTGCTGTGGCGTTTGAGGCGCTGCGTGGCGACAAGACGGTACAGAAGATCGCAGCCAAGCATCAGAGAGGGGGGGCGCGGAATTTCGAACCAGTTGTTAAGGTGGATCGCATGAAGCCAGTTGTTAAGGTGGATCGCATGAAGAAAGTGACGATCCAAAATGAAGAAACGAAAGGACCATTCGCCAGAATTCAAAGCCAAGGTTGCGCTTGAAGCGATCCGTGAAGAGATGGCGCTGGTTGAGCTGTCCAAGAAGTATGGCGTTCACCCGACGCAGATCGGCACATGGAAGCGCGCTGCGATAGAGAACATGGCGACCGCATTTATCCGCAAAGGTTCAGCGCCCGAGCCGGTAAGCACCGCTGACATTGACAAGCTGCATTCAAAGATCGGCCAGTTGGTAGTGGAACGGGATTTTTTAGCGGAGGCCTCGCATCAGTTGCTCGGGACGCGAGGCAAAAAATGGTGAGCCGGGATCATAAGTTTAGTATGCGTAAACAGTGCGAACTGTTGCGGCTGTCACGGTCACGCCTTTACTATCAGCCTGTGGGCGAAAGCGTCGAGAACCTGCGGTTCATGGAACTAATTGACAAGCAGTTCTTGGAAACGCCTTGGTACGGATCGCGCCAAATGGCGCGGCACATGAAGCGCAATAACCATAAATGCGGCCGTCACCGGGTTCGTCGTTTGATGCGGCTCATGCGCCTGGTTCCGATCTATCAGGAACCCAATACCAGCAAAAAGCACCCGCAGCACAAGATCTGGCCCTATCTTCTCAGAAACGTTGTGATCGATCGGCCCAATCAAGTTTGGTGTGCCGACATTAGTTACATCCCAATGCGTCGAGGCTTCCTGTATCTGGTCGCAATTATGGACTGGTGCAGTCGCAAGGCTTTGGCGTGGCGGCTGTCAAACAGCATGGATTCTGACTTCTGCTTGGAGGCTTTGAAGGAAGCGTTAGCCAAGCACGGGAAGCCAGAAACCTTCAACACCGATCAAGGTAGCCAATTTACCAGCGGCGCGTGGATCGACGTGCTGACGGACGCAAAAATCAAGATCAGCATGGATGGGAAAGGCGCGTGGCGCGACAATCGGATGATCGAACGGCTGTGGAGGTCCTTGAAATATGAATGCGTCTATCTGAATGCTTTTGAAACCGGTTCAGAAATGCGGGCCGGGATCGGCAAATGGCTGACATACTACAACTCTGAGCGCCCCCATTCGACGCATGGCTTGTTGACCCCGGATAGGCCTATGCAAGCAAAGCAGAACCGATGAGATTAGCAGCCTGAAATGAAACCCTGATCCATCTTAGCAAGGCTGCAAACTGGTCTAAAAAGCAGGACCACCTCTAAAAGTAGATGACGTTAAAGGTCTGTTAATCGCATTGTTCCAGGTTGTAGGTTAGGAAGCGAAAGGAAATTGAGAATGGAAAAAAACGAATGGGTGATAGAAGTATTGCGGGACATGATTAAATTCTCCGAGCGCAATAAACTCTTCAAAACGACAGAAGCTCTCTTGGATGCTGAATTTGCCGCCTACTCTGAGTTGATGGAAAGGTCAACGTCAAAACAAAATCCCCCCGTTTTCAAGGTGGTCAGCTAATCTCCCAGAATATGGAAGTGTTTCGAAGTCGATCGAAAGTAGTATGCCGGTTTTTGAGCTACGCGGCGAACATGGGATGAGCAGCGCGAGCTTTTATTAGTGGCATGCAAGAAGGTTTGGTGACATGGAAGCGTTGATGGTTTCGCAAGTGAAAGCGATGGAAGCTGAAAACCGTTGTCAGAATCCCATCTATGTGGGTATGAGCATGAAGTACGACGTACTAAAGAGGCCCATAGAATAAGTGTTAAAGCCGTCTCAGAAACGCGAGGCGACTGCAAGCTCAGTGAAGACAAAACAGGTCAGCGCCGCGTAAGCGTGCCGTACTTTTGAAATCAGTGAGACGTGCTACCGTTACGAGCGTAGGTTCGACGATGAGAATCCAGAGATAGTGGAACGGTTGGTGGGCCTGATGGCCAATCACAAGGCATCGGGCTTAGGGTTTTATGCATTCTGTATCTACGCGATGTAAAAGGCTATGAATGGTACGATGGGCGCATGTACTGAAACTACTGCGAGTTGGAGCTGAACCTTCGTCTCTAGAAACTTAAGCGGTTGAAACGGCCCAAGCTAGAGGTGCTAGCAGCGTAGGAAGTCCCTAACCATACATGGTCGATGAACCTCATGCAGGTTTAGCTCGCGGGTGGGCGACTTCAATCGAGATGGCTTGAGTATCGAAGTGGACTTCTCATTGCCATAATCGTAGAACCCATAACTGCTACACAAGTCGCTACACGGGGCGAAAGTCTTATCTTGTAGTATATTGTTGTTAAATATAGATTTTACCTCCTTCTTGAAATCCTGCGAAAGGACTGTCTCTCCGCCATTTAAGACTTTAAGTTTTTTTTTATCTAAAAATTCAAAACCGACAAGCTAACTCACCATCCTACCTACCAGCTACTTTATCGTTATACCTTAGACGCAGCGGGCATGGTTCTGTGTAATGCCGTTTTCATTCTTACAAGATGGAGATCAGTTTGGGGTTGTTCGGGTAACTTTGCAAAGCACACTTTGCTGCGCAAGGCTGCCATGAACGCAAATGGGGTCCAATGACCGCTCCCAGCTCAAAGCAGCCATAGCCATTCGTCACATTGACCAAAAATCGGACTTTCTGCTGCCATTCGGCAAGCAACACCTAAAGGCCGTTTTCAGGAGTCATTTACCGATCCTGTACTTCGACATCGACAGCTTCAGCCGGCAAATAAAAATGCCATCGTCCCATGTTCGAATAGTGTTTCAATATCCACAAGCGTTAGTGATGAGACGTTATCCATTGCGCACTAGTAATGTTGCGAATGCCAGTCCAAATTCAGACGACAACTGACAAATGGACGAAAGATATGATGATTTCAAAACGCAATTTCATAGGCACTGCATTGGCTTCAGCCGCAGTCGCAACGTTTGGTGCCACAGCTGCTTTTGCCGCCTCAAAGACACGGACTGGCACGTTTTCTGGCCGTAAGGGGTACAAAGCGTCAGGTAATGTAAGTGTCGTCAAGGACGGCGGATCCACGAAGGTCATACTGAGTGACAACTACTTGTTCGACCAAACGAAAAACCCACCGGACATCAAAATCGCGTTCGGTAACGGCGAAAAATATGCCAAAGGTTCGCACATCCACAAGAAACTAAATATCAAAAAGGGATCCGCTACGTTCGATGTGCCTGCGGGTATTGATACGGACAAATACAGCGAGCTCTACATCTATTGTGAGAAGTTCACAGTTATTCTGGCGGTTGCACCGCTGAAATAATAGACCTCTCCTAGAGATCAACATAAAACCGCTCTTTCTTGGAGCGGTTTTTTTGTTTGCAGCGAATAGATTAAAAGAACCGATATGTACCAACAGGATTCATTTTTTGACTTAACACCTTGGGGGCAAGTAGGCCTCGCTTTCATCAGCTTAACCTTGTTCACGTTGATGGTTGTCGTGGCACATCGATTGCTGTGGCGGGCGCCTTTTGGGGTGCGGGTTCTGGGGGCATTTATCCTGTTTTACGTCTATGTCTGGGTCTCACCGCAGGTCTATTACATGTATTACAGAATGGTCATTCCGGATTTACCGCTCCAATGGGTGATTTGGCCGCCGCCTGAGCCGGCCCGAGCGCTGAAGATGTTAATGTTTCAGTGGCGAGAGAATTTATCGGCCCATGGTCAGGGATTGTTGGGCTGGGGGATTTTAATTGCGCCGTGGCTTAAAACATGGAGGGCGAGATCCTCCTCTGCTCATGGCCCCTCGTAGTCTCACTAAATATTTGCCCGCATCTGAGTTACTTGTGGACTGGCGCAGATCAATTAGGAAACGCTACCGGGCACCGACATTCACATTGAATTGTTTTGCTCTTTTGGAGAGGTGGACAATACTGTGTCCTTCAACAAGTTCCGCCGCCCCCAACAATGGTTTCCAATTGACGAAAGCCACACCGATGTCCGACCCCACAATGGTTTCAAGACGCGCCATAGTCGCGATGACAATGGCGTTTTGGGTTGCAGGCCCCGTGTCGGCGAAAAAAACAGCAGTGCCCACAAAAGGCGGAGACATAACCCCGCGTCAGGCGCATGAACTGGCAAATATGGGCAAGATACTTCTTCTGGACATCCGTAGACCTAATGAGTGGGCCGCGACAGGAAGTGGCGCAGGTGCGCAGCGACTTGATATGCGGCGTGAGGATTTCGTGGACGCTTTGTTGAAGCTTGTTGCGGGTGATAGGTCTGCTCCAATCGCCCTCATTTGTGCACGTGGTGTGCGATCCCACCGGACCAGCCGACGTCTTCAAAACGCCGGTTTCACAAATGTCATCGATGTTCCGGAAGGGATGCTTGGTTCTCATGTTGGTCCAGGTTGGATCAAACGGGGGCTGCCGCTTGATCGCAGTTAGGAAACGCTATCGTCTTTAATGTTGGCCCAGTCTCTATTGGCGTCCCGCAGATAATTTGCAGTGTTTTGTTGCCAGATCCGATCGCTAGCGATTTAGCTTCAGCCAAAACTGACCATTTTTAACCAAAACTGGCTATTTTAGCCAAAACCGGCAGTGCAAAATATGTCAGGGGTTTGGTCGCCATCTACGTTGGCGTTCATATCAATTCTAAACGCGCATTAGCCGCCAAAGGCGGGTAAGTGTTTTTCTGGACCAATTTGAAACAGCCCAAGCGTTTCTTGCGAGCCAAACCAGTAAGGGCACCGCTTATGTTCCAACACAGTGTCTTTACGACCCTGTAAGGGCTTTCCTGCGACAGATTACGAATACTGGATCAACTCCCCGCGGCGGGAGGCCCAAGCAAGATGGGTTCAGCTCGGGCCTATCGCTCGCGAATGCGGGAAACGGTGTGATGGCGGCACTGAAAACAGGCGACGTGATAGGGGTATGGGGACCTTCTCGGATTTGGGTTTTGATGTTGGTGAGGCTGACGTGCCTTTGACGGTGGGCCAATCCTAGTTTGAGTAAGAGAGCCCACATCTATTGGCGTTCCGCTCTAATTGCTGGTGGTGGCACTTTCAACCTGATCGAAAATCGCGGTGCAAATACCATCCATCTCCAAAGCAAAGAAGTTCTCAGCTGCTTTTTGGTTCGGGTGGTAGGGATCCTTGACCATACCGTGTTTGTTTAACCTGAAGTAGTGCTTGTTGCCTTGGTTGGCTAACACGGTTTCAGGCGTAGCACCGGGCACAAAAGAACAGCGCGCATTGGTTTTTTCAAAGGCTGACATTAAGTTCTTCTGCGCTTTAAGTCGCAAATTCACGATCTCTTTTTTGTACGCTGGCGCGGTTGTCATGAAAATACAAGGAGTGCCTTGCGGTAGTTGTGCCATCATTTTTTCGACATCCTCAATGGCGGCGTCTTCGCTGTCAGCCCAACGTTTGGCTGAATTTCCGAGAAACGATAGCAAAAGCAGTTTCGGGTCGTAATACCCTTCACGGAACATATGCTCGAAAGCTGATTTGCGCGGAGCACAAAACTGATATTCACGGCCCTTGCCGATCTGCACATATTTATTGCCGGTCATGTTAATGAAGCCGTAAGTGCCTGCATTCACGCGCCACTTTCGATCTTCCTTGCAGATTGTGTCTTTGCGCTTTCCGCTGCGCGCCGTCCATGAATGTATCGAAGTTGAGCGGACACCGATAACGCCTACACGCATTTCACCCAGTTTCTTGAGATGTTGCGCCTGTTCGGTATTGGCGTGGCAATGTTCTTTGATATCGGTGAAGAATTCTAAGAATGCAGGGCCTGACCCGAAAGATATCTGGCTGTCTCCAAGGATCAAAATTTCTGGCGATACAAAGTCAGCGGCCTTTACCGGAAGACCTATGATCATCGAAAGAAACAGGCCGCTCAGGGCCCCACAAATTTTTTGCCTTCTGGTCATTGAGCTCTCTCTTAGGTTGTTGGGCACGTCCTAGCGGTTACTTCAAAACAGTAGCAATCGCTCTACATAATTTCGGACTGGTTAACTCTATAAGCTGCTTGATGGCAGCCTTGCTGGGGTGATGTGGATCAACGACTTTTCCGTCTTTGTTGCGGCGGAAAAATCTTGGTTTCCCTTCGATGGCGCGACGGGTCTTTGGAGTGAAACCTTCGACCAGCTGACATCTTCCAGGGGCTTTTCTCAACGCTTTGGCCAACCGTCTTTGTGCGTCCATCCGTTTGTCATTTGTTGTTTTCTCAAACACCGGCGCGGTCGTCAAAACAATACAAGGGATCCCATCGGGAAGTTGTTGGAGCGTTTGGCGGACATCCGTATCGGTCACGCTTTGGCTTTCTGACCAACGTTTTTCGGCATTCCCTAAGAAGTTCAAAACAAGCAATTTCGGTGTGTTCGCGGGATCGTCAAAAACCCCTTCAAACGCGGATTTGTTTTTATGACAATATTGAAACCCTGGCTCTTTACCGACCTGAATGAACTTGCGGTCCGATCCACCGCCAATCCCGTAGACACCGGCATTTACGCCGTATTTCTTATCAACTTCACAAATGGTATCCTTTGCCTTGCCATCCCGTGCCACCCATGAATGAAGTGACGTCGATCTGACCCCAACCGCCAGTGTACGTCGTTGGCCAAGACCTTCAATCTGCGCGTGGCTCAAGACATTTGCGCAGTTTCGCTCAATATTATTGAAGAAATCCAAATAGACTTCACCAGCGCCAAAAGATATCTGGCTATCGCCGATAACTAAAATATCGGACTTTGTCTGTGCAAAGCCGAGAGCAGGATTAAGGGCAAAACCAAGAGTAACGAAAACAAGTCGAATAAAGATCGCCATTTGGAGCCCCATACAAAGCCCAACTGTTTGAATGATCCTATTGGTCAAACGTCAATGTATCCCAATACGCCTGAGCGCGCTTAATCATGGCATCGGGCTCTTGGTCGAAGGCTACTCCGCCACGGGCCGCATAGAAGACGTGCAGGTTTCCCTTATGAATGCGCCAGACTTCTGGATCACTTGGGACCACCTTGCCCAGTGACATGGCGCGCGTGCAATAACCGCCAAATTTTGGCGCATAGGCGTCGGGATCGGCCCGAAATAGGTCTGCATCAGCCTTACTCGCAAAACGCCATGTAGCGCCTTTCCAAGCGACTGAATTTGCGCCGGATCCCTTCGCTGACTTATCGGTTTTGAAATAAGCGGTCGTATCATACCCCTTCAACGCAAGACCTGATCCAGACAAGCTAAAGCGGCTTACTGTTTTTGCGAACACAGGGAGCGACGCTCCAGTCACTGCGGTGAATGAGAACCCGGCAATGCAAAATCCTCGGCGCGTAAATAGAGTATTTGGCAAGGCACGTCCCTCTCAAAGCTACCTTAATTCTGGTCTAGGGTTTCCGAATTGAAGTCTAGGGTCAAGTTCAATGGGCCGAACAAACGTAGAAGTGTACGGAGACCCAGAATGCCCAATTCTTCCCATGCATACCAGAGTGGCTATGGGCCTATTAGCCCTTGGCCTTTGGTTTGGTCACGCCTAGATTTGGTCTCTCAACCCATTTAAGTGGCCTTTCGTTCGAAGGCCAAGGGGCTTTTGCCGCCTAACGATGAATGTCGCCGTCTAAGACCACTTCAGACTGGTCGCTTTCGTTTACAGGCCAGTGTCCATCAGTGCTTTGATTTGGCTTTTGGCTGTACCTGCAACAATGCGGCCCAGTTCTGCATCGCCGCGCAGCACCAGCAGGGTCGAGCGGCGCGGGATATTGCGCGATGTGGTGACTTTATGCCCTCCGAAATCGTCCCAATCTACTTTTACAAAGGTCATTGAGGCGTCATAGGCGGGGTTGTCTGCGCGCAGCTCGTTGATCACCCGTTCTTGGCGTTTGCAGGTACTGCACCACGTTGCGGAATAATCCACGAATACGGTTTTGCCTTCGGACAGCGCTTTTTCAATCACACCGGGTGTGTAGGTTTTTGAACCCGCTGCTTGTGCTGCGAAGGGAGCAACGGCCAGTGCAGCTGCGGCAGCTAAAAAATCACGACGATTCATAAAAAGTCTCCTGTGGGTTAGATTGCAACGGATAGATCCTGAAGCCAGATCGGCATCACGTCCAACGCCCAAGCCTCAATGTAATGGTTGATTTTGAAAAAGAGCATCAGACCCACTGCAACAAAGGTCACGCCCAAGATCGGTTTGGAGCGTGCGGCAAGCCCTCGCAACTTTTGTGCGCGCGACCGAATGGCTTCGCGCGCGCCCAGCCCCAGCGCGATGATCAGTGTCGACACCCCCAGCGCAAAAAACAGCATAACCGCCGCTGCGTAGAACAGGTTCCCCCCCTGTGAGGCCAAGGCAATTGCCCCTCCCAGCGTAGGT
>JBDVSG010000138.1:0-36992 GCA_039967155.1 Sulfitobacter sp.
CCAAATTCCGCATTGTTTTTTCAATGGGCACCAACAGGAAATCAAGGATTGCACTGCCAAAAGAAAAGCAGATGACCATACCGACCACAAAGGCCAGAACCGAACGGATAAGCCGCGTGCGCAGCTCGGCCAGATGTTCGATCAGCGGCGCCGCGCTGTCGTCAATGTCAGTTTCACTCGCACTCATCTGTCTGCTTTCTTATGTCTTATCCGCAGCTTTTTGGGCCAGCGATTGTGCTAAGGATGCTTCCAGCTCTTCAGCTTTGGCCATCGCTTCTTGCGCTTCGCGCGCTTTGCGTTCGGCGGCGGCACGGGCGGTGCCCGCCTGAATGCGCTTCACATCCTCTGCCCGCTCTGGGGACAGGGTGCTTTGAGGTTTATCCGTGTCCAGCTTGGTCAGGCTGCTTGCCGCATCTTTGACCCCGTCCATCGCGGTTCCGATGGGGTTTGTCGCCGCTTTCAGCGAGGTATTCAGCCCGCTGGCCACATCGCGCATGCCAGAGTCGTCAGCCGCATCGTTCATCGCGCTTGAGAATTCGCGCGCCATGCCTTTGGCCTTGCCGACAAACTGGCCCACACGGCGAAACATCACCGGCAGATCCTTGGGGCCCACGACGATCAACGCCACAACCCCCACCACCAGCATTTCGGTCATGCCAATATCGAACATGGGCGTTTATACCTTGTCTTTCGTCTCAGCGTCGACGTTGGCGATGTCTTCTGCAGTCTCGTCTTTCAACTGCTGTTCACCCTCGTTGATGCCTTTTTTGAAGCTGGTAATCCCTTTGCCCACTTCGCCCATCAACGACGAAATCTTGCCACGGCCAAAAAGCACAAGCACCACAACGGCGATCAGCAACAAACCCGGCAAACCAATATTGTTCAGCATTTTATTTCTCCTATCAGAATCGTTTTCATCCACCCCTTACAGGCGGATTGGTCCCCTTCTGCCTAGCAAATGCCTGCCAAAACAAAAACGACAAAGCCTAGATGACGTGAAACTTGCAAGACATCAGCGGGTGGCTTTCTGTCTTGCTGCACACTCCTGACAGGTTTATGTCAGGAGCATGGCTAAATCAGACCGTCTCTTTTCCATTCTACAAATCCTGAGGGATGGCGCGCTGCACCGCGCGGCGGACCTTGCGGCGCAGATGGATGTATCCGTGCGCACGCTTTACCGCGATATGGATCATCTGCTGGCCTCTGGTGTTCCGCTGGTCGGGACGCGCGGGACGGGCTACCGCCTGCCCCCTGCCGTCACCTTGCCCCCGCTGACCTTAACCGCAGCAGAATTAGAGGCGCTGAACCTCGGTCTGGCCATCGCAGCAGAGCTGGCGGACCCCGATTTGAAAGCCGCAGCTGACAGTTTGGCGGACAAGGTCGATGCGGTCTTGCCTCAGACAGCCCATGCGCAGGCGGACGCGTGGAAATTTGATGCCTCGCCCTTTGCCAATGCGGCGCGCGGATTTGCCCAGATGCCCTTGCTGCGCGCGGCGCTCAAAGCGCGTCAAAAACTGCGTCTCACCTATACAGATCCCGACGGCACGGTAAGTTCGCGCATCATCCGACCGCTCAAACTGGAATACTGGAGCCGCGTTTGGATTTTAACGGCATGGTGCGAGCATCTGCAGGCCCATCATGCCTTTCGTCTGGATTTGATCAACACGGCCGAGGCCCTGCCAGAGCTTTTTGCCGAGGAAGAGGGAAAGCGGCTGGCGGACTACAGCGGTTAGCCCTTCAGGACCCAATCGGTCTGAGGCGGTAAAAACGCTTCGACGCTGGCTTGAGCGATCACAATCGTTTCAGCGTTAGAGGCCACATTCAGCCCGCCATGCACAGCGCGCACTTCGGCCCGGCCACGCGGTAACGTGGCCTGTAGGGCTGGCAGGTCCAGCGCATCGGGGTCCTGCACAGCCACTGTCACTTGTACGCGCATGGCATCATGGGGCAGTTCCAACACGCCAAACAGCGGCAAGGAGGAATGGCGAAAGGCATCCTCAATCGCGCGTTTGGCGGCTTTGGTATAGTCCATACCATGCAGGTCATTGCCCATGCCCATCTCAATGATCACACGTTGTTCTGTCATTGCGCGCGCCCCATATCAAAACCCACGGACAAGGCGACATTGGCCATGATCGTAGGGTTGCCCGTGCCCTCGGGGCGGGGCACGTCCAAGCCGCCTTTGGTGACATTCACAGTGACATGGCCGTAGGGGAACACTGCGCTGAGCACATCTGCATCGACCTCTTCAGGCTTTTGTACGCCAACATCCAAAGTGATCCGCATGTCGGATTTATCAAAGCCGAACAGCTCGGCCAAATTGATGGAGTTATGCCAAAGCGCGTCCTGCACTGCGCGTTTCGCAGCCTGCGTATAATCCCCCCGCCGCAGCGACGTCCCCATGCCAAATTCAACCATCAGCTTTTGCATCACATCCCCAACTCATCTGCCGCAAAGACAAAGCACTTATCGCGCCTGATTGTCAGCCACATCACCGTGCCAATGGCAGGCATAAACACATTCGGAACTGTCGCTTTTAGCATCGATCCATCGTGGTCCATGCGGTATTCAATGAGGCTTTCGTTGCCCATGAAACGGGCGCGCTCCACCACCGCGCGTACAGGCGTGCCATCCGCAGCAGTAGGCAGCGGGCCCTTACCCGCACGGTCAAAATCGATGCGCACATGTTGGGGGCGGAACACAATATCCACGGCTGTGCCATCTGGCAAACCCGGGGCTAGGAACCGACCAAAGGGCGTATGTGCCAAAGCGCCAGACACCTGCGCACGCAGCACATTCGCATCCGAGAAAAACGACACAGCCGCGCGGTCCAGAGGCCGCGTATAGACGTTATAGGGGGCGCCCTGCTGCACGATCTTGCCGCCGCGCATCAACGCGATCTCATCGGCCATGCGCATGGCTTCATCGGGTTCATGGGTGACCAGCAAAACGGCGGTGTCTTCTTCTTTGAGAATGCTCAGCGTCTCATCGCGGATGCCATCGCGCAGGCGGTTGTCCAGCCCGCTGAACGGTTCATCCATCAACATGATGCGCGGTCGCGGCGCAAGTGCACGGGCCAGCGCCACGCGCTGTTGCTCGCCGCCCGACAGTTGATGCGGAAAGCCGTCGATGAAACGCGCAAGATCCACACGCTCCAGCAGCTCCTCCACGCGCGCGCGGTTCTCGGCCTTGGTGCCGCGCAACCCATACGCCACATTTCCCGCCACGCTGAGATGGGGAAACAGCGCAAAATCTTGAAACATTAGGCCAATCTCGCGGCGCTCGGGCGGGATGCGGAAGACGGTATCGCAGATCAGCTTGCCGTCTACATGGATCGTGCCGCTGTCTTGCATCTCGACGCCTGCGATCATGCGCAGGGTCGTCGATTTGCCACAGCCTGAGGGCCCAAGAAGGCAGGTCACCTGCCCTGGCAGGATTTGCAGGCTGACGTCATCCACGACCGCGCGGCCGTCAAAACTGCGGCGCAGGTTGCGAATTTCAAGGCGCGGTGTTTGGGTTTGCACGGCAGGCTGATCCGATAATTTCTACCCGAATGCTGCTATCAGCGCGCGCGCGCGCCCGCAAGCACCGCGGCAAAACCTGCGACCAAAACACAAATGCAGATCAGCAAAAGTTGCTCGTATTTATGGCCTTCCATGAGCCAAGGTGTGACAAGATCCCAACCGCGCGCAAAATAAACAAAAGCCCCGATGATCGCCGCACCAAAGGCCACCAGATAGGACCAAAGCGCAATTTGGCGCCCCATGATCAGCCCGACAATCAGGACTGGCGTCAGGAACATCGACGCTGTGCCGCTGACCGCAACCGCGTCGAACAACGTGGCATTCCCCCACAGCGTCAGCAGCGTCCCTGCCAGCATAAAGCCAACCATCACCATACGCCCTGCGGTCAAGGTACGGGGCAAGCCGCCCTCCTCCACCGCCAGACGCGCGGCCGAAGCAAGCGCGGAATCCAATGTGCTCAGCGCTGAGACGAGCAGAGAAATCATTAACAAACCGAACACCCAAGACGGAAACATCTGCGCCCATGTGCCGATCAGCTGGCCTTCGTATTCTGCGCCAACCAAACCCGCCTGAATGCCAAAGAACCCAAATCCGATGATGCACAGCGTGCTGACCCAAAAAGCATGCAAAAAAGAGGCCCGTGTGGTTGCAGGATCTGCGATAAATCCGCGGTCCATCATCACCGGATCATGGGCGGGATAGCTGAACACCTGCAAGGCCGCTACCGCCAACAGGACCCACCCGTTATAGCTGCCCGCCGTGCCAGAGGCGGTCACAACAGCGCCAATATCAAAGGAACTGCTGGTCACCAGCGCGATAAAGGCGATGCCAAAGACAACCAGAAACACCACCATTTGCACCACATCGGTACGCAAAGCAGCACTCAGCCCCCCCCATGCGGAATAGGCCAGACCCAGCACCGCGACGATCCAGATCGCAGCTGTGCCGCTGCCGTCTAACACTGCATTGAAGATCAGCCCGACAACGATCAGATTGGCAAAAACTTCGGACAATAAACGCAACGCGATGACAAAGTTATAGCAACTGTTACCAATGGTGCCGAACCGCGTGCCCAGCCAGTCTTGCACAGAGGTGGCCCGCCCGTCGCGCAGCCGTCCGACAATGAAACCGCCCGTAAGAAACGACCCGTAATAGGCCGCATAGGCCAAAGTCCCCGCGATCCCGTAGTAATAGCCCAAGATCGCAGCATTCATCAGGCTGCGTGCGAAAATCCATGTGGTGACTTGGCTTAGAACCAACACCCATAGACCTGGCGCGCGCCCTTGCGCCCCCGTACCGCCAAAGAACCCCTCGATGCTGGCCTGCTTGGGCGCGGCAAACAATGAGGCCGCGATGATCAAACCGAAGATCAGGAATAGAAGAACGGGTTGCATAAGATACCTTTCAACAAATTACCCGACTAGGCCTATTGCAGCCCATGTTGGCGGGCCATAGCCAACAGGCTGCACTGTCGAAAATGTGAACTCAGTTAAGGTTTCAATTCAAATTCGGCTTCGGCCACATCGCGCCCGTTGACTTGCACCGTGATGCGGTGGGCCCCTTCATAAAGCGTGAATGTGGTGGTGTCGCCTTTTAGCTTGTGGGTCTTTGACAGCTTCAAAGGCACACCCGCCTTTACCTGCCCTACTTTCAGTTTGAACACTTTTTCCACTTGTTTGCCGTTCGGGCGCGCAAAAGCCAGACGGTAATCCACCAGCACGGGGGCCAGTTCGGGGCTGTTCAGTTCAAGGTCGATCTGCAAAGCGTCGCCGATAGTGACCTTATCGGATCCCAACGACAGCTTCGCGCGCACAGGCGCATCAGCACTATAGCCCAACGCCGTCATCGCCCCTGCATGCCCCTGTTTGATAAGCGTGCGCAGCGCATGGCGCGTCATCCACGCCAGCTCGCTCGGCTTTTGTTTGCCCTCGGCCCTCCATTGCGCCAGCCGCGACAGAACAGCATCAGGAACCGTTTTACTCAGATCATTCAGGTGGTTAGATACTGACCGCGTGACATAGCGTGTGGGATCGGCATGCAGCGCGTCAAGCAAAGGCAAGCTCTGCTCAGGGGTGAGGTCAACGTTCTTGGCCCAAGGCAGCCGTGGCCGCGTGCCTTCACTGACCAATCGGCGGACATGGTAATTATCATCCTGTGCCCAATCGGCCAAGGCCGCAAGGGTTTCAGCCGGCCAACGGATCAAAAACGGGCGAATATAGAATTCTACCGTGAAACGCTGGGTCGCTTCATACAAAAGCACCATTGCACGGGCGCGGTGTTCCTCCAGCCCGTGACGCGCAGCCAGAATACCGGGCACCGCATGGATGAAATAGCCAAAATCATCATCCGTTTTGGCAGGATCCAACCGCGGCGGCATTGCTGCTGTTAGCTGATCTGCGAGCGTCGGAAAATCATCCGACAACTGCGCGTCAATGCAATCTGCGATCCACTCCAGCCGCGCCATCAGCTCACGCTCAGCAAAGCCCCCCAATGCGCGGGCGGTAAAGGCATCCGCGTCAAAGTCAGGGATAGCGGCGGCGTATTCCGCCGCCAGCTGCCCTACCGTTTCGCGATTAAACAATGCGTCTTTAAGCGGTGCTTGCGCTGCCATTACATTGTGATGTTCGTGGCGCCGCCGTCCAGCAGGATAGACTGCCCGACAATGAAACCAGCATGGGTTGAACACAGGAACGCACAAGCCGCACCAAATTCATCCCGTGTGCCGTAGCGGCCAGCGGGGATCGTTGCCGCGCGTTCGGCGCGGGCCACATCAATGGAGATATTGCGCTGCGCAACAACCGCCCCGTCCAGCGCATCCGCGCGGTCGGTTGCGTGAATGCCAGGCAATAAGTTGTTGATGGTCACCCCTTTGCCCGCCACTTGGCGACTGGTCCCTGCAACATAGCCCGTCAGCCCTGTGCGGGCCGAGTTGCTCAGCCCCAGCACCCCAATCGGCGCGCGCACGGATTGCGAAGTGATATTGACCACACGCCCCCAGCCGCGTGCCATCATGTCAGGCACAAGCGCTTTGATCAGCGCAATCGGGGCCAGCATATTGGCGTCCAGCGCTTTGATGAAGTCTTCGCGATCCCAATCGGTCCACATGCCCGGAGGGGGGCCACCAGCGTTATTGACCAAAATATCCACACCTTCAGCCGCCGCGATCACTGCCGCTTGGCCATCTGGCGTGGCCACATCGGCGGCAACGGTCACAATGTTCACGCCGTATTCACTGCGCAGACGCGCGGCGGAGGCCTCTAGCGCCTCTTCACCGCGTGCGTTCATCACCAAATCCACGCCAGCGGCTGCCAATGCTTCGGCACACCCCAGCCCAAGGCCTTTGGATGATGCACAAACCAGCGCCTTTTTCCCTTTGATTCCCAGATCCATTTCGTCTCTCCTTGGATTATTTAACAATTGCTACCCCAGCTTCGTCAGCAAAACACCCCCAGATTGACCGCAAGCGGCCATAATCCTAAGTTACACGTCTTGCCATCCAGACCTTAAAAAGGCTTCCCTATGTCTACAGGCTCTCTCTCATCTCAAAGCGTTCCAGTACATGTTGCAGGTCAAATCACGGCCACCGATGGCGCGAACGCAGGCGATGCAATCTCCTTTGCCAGCGAATTGGTGCTTGATGACGTCTATGAACTGGAGTTCGGCGCTGAACCCGCGCGGCTTTCGCTTGTTGCGCGCGATGACGCCAGCTTCTTTGTGGGCCATGATACCCGCATCGGCGTTGCGGGGGCGGCCATTCACCTAGATTGCGCGCTGACGTTCATGTCGCCAAACGGCGAAATCTCGGATGTTTTGTTGCTGGTTGAGGTCGATGAAGAAGGTAACGTCGATCAAATATACCTGCTGCCGTTCAGCGCCATGAGCTCAAAAGTCGAATACCGTCTTGTGGGCATCGACCGTGAAACCGCCCATAGCAAATTTGCCCAAGTGGCCTGCGTCAGTTTCACACGCGGCACCCATATCACGCTGGCCTCTGGCGCACAGTGCGCGGTTGAGGATCTGGCCGTCGGTGACCGTGTTTTGACCCGCGACGATGGCGTGCAAACGCTGCGCTGGATCGGCACCTCGACCACCCGCGCCATCGGCGAATTTGCCCCGATCCGCATCGCGGCTGGCACGTTGAACAACTCTTCCGATTTGCTGGTCAGCCCCGATCACCGCTTGTTTATCTATCAGCGTACCGATGAATTGGGCGCGGGCCGATCCGAGCTGATGATCAAAGCGCGCCATTTGGTCAATGACGACACCGTAACAATCGCCGCTGGCGGGTTTGTCGATTACTTCCAGCTGTTGTTTGACAGCCACCAGATTATCTACGCCGAAGGCATCGCCGCCGAAAGCATGCTGATCGACAGCCGCACCCGCCCCGTGCTGCCCCACGCGCTGTCCGAAAGCTTGGGCAAACATGTCAAAGGGCACTCGGATTTGCCCCACGCAGGGCTTGATGTACAAGAAGGGCTGCTTGACCGTCCCGACATTGCCGAGCTGTTGAAAAAAGCCTCTAGCCGCTGAGGCTTGCCTCTGTGGTCCATTCCGATATGAGTACGGGCTAAATGATCGGTGGGCCCTCTGTGTATGGCTGCGCCCCGAAACCTACATCAGGAACACGTCGCAACATGCTGGATACGAACGATAACCGCCCCCAATTGCCGTCCGAGATCGCGCGCCGACGCACCTTTGCGATCATCAGCCACCCTGATGCGGGCAAGACAACATTAACCGAAAAGTTCCTATTGTTTGGCGGTGCGATCCAAATGGCGGGCCAAGTGCGCGCAAAAGGGGAAGCGCGCCGCACGCGCTCGGACTTCATGGCGATGGAAAAAGACCGTGGTATTTCTGTATCGGCATCGGCCATGTCGTTTGATTATCAGGGCAAGGATACCAACTTTCGGTTCAATCTGGTGGACACGCCAGGTCACTCGGACTTCTCTGAGGACACCTACCGCACGCTTACCGCTGTAGACGCGGCTGTGATGGTGATTGACGGTGCAAAAGGTGTCGAAAGCCAGACGCAAAAACTGTTTGAAGTCTGCCGCCTGCGGGATCTGCCCATCCTGACGTTTTGTAACAAGATGGACCGCGAAAGCCGCGATGTTTTTGAAATCATCGACGAAATTCAACAAAATCTCGCCATTGATGTGACCCCAGCCAGTTGGCCAATCGGTGTGGGCCGCGATTTTATTGGCTGTTACGATATTTTGCGCGACCGGCTGGAGCTGATGGACCGTGCGGATCGCAACAAGGTTTCGGAATCCATCAAAATCAAAGGTCTGGACGATCCCAAACTGGCAGATCACGTGCCTGCCGACCTGCTGGAAAAACTGAAAGAGGACCTTGAGATGGTCCGCGAACTGATGCCGCCGCTTGATGCGGAGCTGATGGCCGAAGGTTCGCTGACGCCGATCTGGTTCGGCTCTGCGATCAATTCATTCGGCGTAAAGGAACTGATGGACGGCATTGCGACCTACGGGCCAGAGCCACAAATCCAAAACGCGCAACCGCGCCAAATCTTGCCCGAAGAAAAGAAAGTTGCAGGTTTTGTGTTCAAGGTGCAGGCCAATATGGATCCCAAACACCGCGACCGCGTGGCTTTTGTGCGTCTTGCCTCGGGCCATTTCCAGCGCGGCATGAAACTGACCCATGTGCGTACGAAAAAACCGATGAGCATTACCAACCCAGTCATGTTTCTGGCCTCTGACCGCGAGCTGGCAGAAGAAGCATGGGCAGGCGATATCATCGGCATCCCCAACCACGGCCAGCTGCGCATCGGCGACACATTGACCGAAGGCGAAGCCCTGCGTGTCAGCGGCATCCCCTCCTTTGCGCCTGAATTGCTGCAAGGTGTGCGCGCGGGCGATCCGCTGAAATCCAAGCACCTTGAAAAAGCGCTGATGCAATTCGCCGAAGAAGGCGCTGCAAAAGTCTTTAAACCCTCCATCGGGTCGGGGTTTGTTGTGGGTGTTGTGGGGCAGTTACAGTTTGAGGTCCTCGCCAGCCGGATCGAACTGGAATACGGCCTGCCCGTTCGCTTTGAGCAATCCCAGTTCACCTCTGCCCGCTGGGTTTCCGGTGATAAAACGGCTGTGGACAAATTCACCGAGGCCAACAAACAGCATATTGCCCATGATAACGATGGCGACATCGTCTATTTGACGCGCTTGCAATGGGACATTGACCGCGTGGACCGCGACTATCCAGACATCAAGCTCACCGCCACAAAAGAAATGATGGTCTAGCCATGGATACATGGGGCATTGTCGCGACGATCAAGGCGGACACGCCTGCGATCCTGCGCTTTGTCGCCCATCACCTAGAGCTGGGCGCAGAGCGCATTTACATCTATCTCGACGCGCCCAATCACGACGCTCAGGAAGCCCTGCGCGCACATCCCAAAGCCCGCGTGATCCGCTGTGACGAAGGCTATTGGAAGCGCCAGAATGGCGAACGGCCTGACATGCACCAGCCGCGCCAGACCTTCAACGCCACCCGTGCCTACCGCCGCGCAAACGAAGTTGACTGGCTGATCCACATAGATGTGGACGAGTTCCTGACCAGCCAAACCCCCATCAGTGTGCTCCTGTCTGCTCTGCCCGATACGGTGCAATGTGCCCGTGCCCGCCCGATGGAGCTGCTGGCGGGAGGCGATCCACAAGTCGAAGCCGCCTTCAAGACCTTTGTCCCCGCAGGCAAGCAACGCGAACGCACGGTTGCGCAGCTCTACCCCACCTATGGTCCGCACCTAAAGGGCGGTTTCCTGAGCCATATCGCCGGCAAGCTTTTTGTGCGCACGGGGATCGAGGGTCTTAAATTCCGCATCCACAATGCTTTCTTGCAGGGCGAAACAAACCCGAATTCGGTTGAAATGCCCGACATGCAACTGGCCCATTTCCACGCCACCGATTGGGAAACGTGGTACAGCCACTTTGCCTACCGCCTCAAAGAAGGCTCCTACCGCGAAAGCCTAGGCCCCGCACGCGCACGCGACCGCGGCGGCATCACGATGCATGAACTGTTTAACCTGATTTTTGAAGAAGACGGCGAAGCGGGCCTGCGTGGTTTTTTCCAAGAGGTTTGCGCAGACACCCCAACCCTACGCCGCCGTCTGGAAACTGCGGGCCATCTGCAGATATGCCAGTTCCCATTTGACACAGCCGTGGCCAAACACTTCTCTTCACTCACAAATATTTGACGCCAACGCCACAACTTGCTATGCGCAAGGCCAGATATGTCGCGGCAAAAGCCGCCCTTTGGGCCATGCGGGCCGACAGATACGCTGCCGCGGGCCTAATTGTGTCCGTAACCAACGGATACACATGACAAAATTTACCGATCTGAACCTGAACCCCAAGGTCCTGAAAGCCATTGCCGAAGTGGGCTATGATACCCCGACACCGATTCAGGCAGGTGCCATCCCCCCCGCTCTTGAAGGGCGCGACGTTCTGGGGATTGCACAAACCGGCACAGGTAAGACCGCCAGTTTCACCCTTCCTATGATCACAATGCTGGCCCGTGGCCGCGCCCGTGCACGTATGCCGCGCAGCCTTGTTTTGTGCCCCACGCGGGAATTGGCAGCCCAAGTCGCCGAAAACTTCGACACCTATGCCAAATACACAAAACTGACCAAGGCTCTGCTGATCGGCGGCGTGTCCTTTAAAGAACAAGACAAGCTGATCGATAAAGGCGTCGATGTTCTGATCGCCACCCCTGGACGTCTGCTGGACCACCAAGAGCGTGGCAAATTGATCCTGACAGACGTGAAAGTCATGGTTGTGGATGAAGCGGACCGCATGTTGGACATGGGCTTTATCCCTGACATCGAACGCATCTTTGGCCTGACACCGTTTACACGCCAAACACTGTTCTTCTCGGCCACTATGGCGCCCGAGATCGAGCGTGTGACCAATACGTTCCTTTCCAACCCTGAACGGATCGAAATGGCCCGTCAGGCCACCACCTCCGAGAACATCGAACAAGGTGTTGTGATGTTCAAAGCCTCGCGTAAAGACCGCGAAGCCACCGAAAAACGCCGTGTATTGCGCACGTTGATCGAAGCGGAAGGCGACAAATGCCAAAACGCCATCGTATTTTGCAACCGCAAAATGGATGTAGACGCAGTGGCAAAATCGCTGAAAAAATACAAATTTGATGCAGCCCCGATCCATGGCGATCTGGATCAAAGCCAGCGCACACGGACGCTGGACGGCTTCCGCAACGGCGAATTACGCATTCTTGTGGCATCTGATGTCGCGGCACGCGGCCTTGACGTGCCATCGGTTAGCCACGTCTTTAACTTTGACGTGCCCAGCCACGCCGAAGATTACGTCCACCGCATTGGCCGTACAGGCCGCGCTGGCCGCGACGGCAAAGCGATCATGATTTGCTCGCCGCGTGATGAGAAAAATTTTGAAGACGTTGAACGTTTGGTCCAAAAAGAAATCCCGCGGCTAGAGAACCCGATTGGCGTGAAGACCGCCCCGTCCGAGGCCCCTGCCGCCACAGAAGATGCGCCAAGCACTGACAAACCCAAACGCACCCGTACGCGCAGCCGCAAAAAGGTTGAGACGCCTCAAGTTGAGGCTGATCAAGTAGAAGCCTCTACACCGGATGCGCTGCCCGAAGACGCGCCAACCGCACCAAAGCGTCGCAGATCGCCCCCAAAAGCGAATTCGCGCGCAATGGAGGCGCCCAAAGCCGACGCAGAGGCCGCACCACAAGAAGTACCAGCCGAAACAGCCCCAACAGAACCTCAGCAACAAGCGCAAAAACCGCGTGAGCAATCAGAACGGCGCGGCAACGCGCGGGGGCGCGGCGGACGCAACAACAATGACAACCGCGGTGGCGGCAACCGTGTTGTCGGGCTGGGGGATCACACCCCAACCTTCATCGAGCTGAGCTTTGCCGACCGTCCAAAGGGTTAAAGGCCCCAAACGCGCCTTCGACCTTTCCTTTTGGACTGGGACCTAAAAAAAGCCCCGCAGGTAACGCCTGCGGGGCTTTTTGCATTCACATCCAGCCCTTAGGCCAGTGGCGTCAGCTCAGACGGCTAACAACCACTGTGACTTCCGGCTTTTTGCCGATCTCATTTTGTGCCGACTGACGGGCAGCGCGACGCAGACCTTCGTCCAGCGCTTTATCGTCCCGTAGGGTCTTGGCGCCTGCCCGACCCAGCCATTGGCTCAGGTCTTGTTCAATCACATCGACCAATGACGCTTTGCTGACACCCATTTCTGGCAGCCCCATCGCATCAACCCAAGGATCACCCAGCGGCTCATCTTGTTCGTCCATCAAGACAGTGACGGTCATATGTCCGTTCAACGCCATGCGAATACGATCGCGCACAACGCCGTCCAACGCGCCCACCTGAACAGAGCCATCCAGATAGGTCCGACCCGTTTCAACGTATTCGGCGACTGTTGGGGCATTTCCAGACAGGTCAATCATCATACCGTTCACAGCCAGCACACCTGTCATCCCCTTGCTGTCTGCAATTTTCGCATGCTCGCGCAGGTGGCGGTGTTCGCCGTGCATGGGAATCAGGACCTGCGGTTTGATCAAGTCATGCAGAATTTCCAGATCAGGGCGGTTGGCGTGGCCGGAGACGTGGTATTTGCCACTGCTGTCATCCACCACATCCACACCCATTTCAGAGAATTGGTTGATGATGCGGATCACGCCTTTTTCATTGCCAGGAATGGTTTTAGACGAAAACAGGAACATATCCCCTTCTTTCATCGTCAATCCCATATATTTACCACGTGCCAATTGCGCCGAGGCCGCACGCCGTTCGCCTTGGGAGCCTGTCACCAACAGCAGCAGGTTTTCGCGGGGCACATCGCGGGCTTGTTCGGGGCTGATTGTGGGGGGGAAATCCTTCAGCACGCCTGTCTCGACGGACGCCTCAACCATGCGCTTCATCGCGCGGCCCAGCAGCACAACTGAACGGCCTGCTTTTTGCCCAGCAACCGCCAGCGTTTTCACCCGCGCCACGTTAGAGGCAAAAGTCGTTGCAACAACCATACCAGTGGCCCCTGCCACCAATTCGGTGATCGCATCAGGCAGGGTCGCCTCGGAGCGGCCTTTGTCCTGAGAGAAAACATTCGTGCTGTCACAAATCAGCGCCTTAACGCCGTCTTTTGCGATCTCTTCAAATGCGGCAGGGTCGAATGCCTCCCCCACACCGGGGGTCAGATCCACCTTGAAATCGCCCGAGTGCACGATACGGCCCGCAGGCGTATCAATCACCAAAGCCGAGCTTTCGGGGATGGAGTGGGAAATCGGCTGGAAGCCGACCTTGAACGGGCCTGCATCAACCTGATGCGGGAAAGTGCCTACAATCGTCACCGCGTCATCGGGGTGGTTGTATTCGGACATCTTGCGCTTGGTGATATTGGCCGTGAATTTACGGGCAAAAATCGGCGCCTGCAGGCGATCATAGGTATGCGCAATGCCGCCGACGTGGTCTTCATGGGCATGGGTGACAAAAACCGCCTCAATGCTGTCCTTGCGCTGCACCAGCCAATCAATATCGGCAATAATCAGATCCACCCCGGGAGAGGTATCCATATCAGGGAAGGCCACGCCAATATCCACAACGATCAGGCGTTCTTTTCCTGGTTTACCGTAGCCGTACACATAGGCATTCATGCCAATTTCGCCTGCCCCACCAAGGGGAAGGTAGATTAATCTTTCGCTGCTCATTGGCTCGCACATTCCTTGTTATACTTATGGATCACGGTCAGCCCGTGCATCGTCAAATCATCTTGATATTCGTCAAAGAGGGTCTCGGCCTGCTGAAACAGCGGCGCGAGCCCGCCGGTGGAGACCACGCGCATATCACGCCCTCTCTCCAACTTTATCCGCGCACATATCTCACGGACGAGGCCAACATAACCCCAAAAAACGCCCGATTGCATACAGGCAACAGTATTTGTCCCCACCACCTGCTGCGGTTTGGAGATATCAACATGGGGCAAGGCCGCCGCAGCGCTGTGCAATGCCTCAAGGCTGAGATTTACACCCGGAGCGATCACCCCCCCAACATAGGCGCCATCAGTGGCAGACACGTCGAATGTTGTCGCCGTTCCGAAATCCACAATGATCAAATCGCCGCCATACAAATCATAGCCAGCAACCGTATTCACCAAACGGTCAGGCCCCACGGCCGTGCCCGTATCGACACGAATATCGACCGGCAGATCGCATTCGGGCTTTCCGACAACCAATGGGCGGGTGTTGAAATATCGATCCGCCAACACACGCAGGTTCCAGACCACACGCGGCACGGTTGACGATACAATCACATCGGTGATCTCAGCCTCGATGTTTTGGAGCTTCATCAACGTGCTGAGCCAAACAAAATACTGATCCGCTGTTCGCTGCCATTCCGTCGCCGTCCGCCATGTCGCGATAAAGGCGTTACCATCCCAAATCGAAAAAACGGTGTTGGTGTTCCCACAATCAATCGCCAAGAGCATCGCCTGCCCCCCTTCCAAGTTCAGAAATAGACATCTGCCGCTGCGATCGCTACGCGACCTTTTGCTGTCCCCAGCACCAGCTGTCCTGTTTCATCCACATCTTCAAAAATCCCCACGGTCTCATCGCGCATGGTCCGTGCGGTGATAACCTCGCCGATCCGCGCGGCATTGGAAAGCCACGCCGCCCGAATTGGCGCAAAACCGAAGGTCACATATTGTGTTTCAAGCCGGGCATAAGCGTCAGCCAATGCGGTGAGAAACTGATCAGGTGTCACAGCAACGCCAGTTGCTTGGCGAAGGCTGACAGGCGTAACCGCGCGGGCCTCTACTTGATCAGGGGTTGGAGCGTGGGACAGGTTTACACCAACCCCGATGACCAAATGGTCCCCAACTGTTTCGAGCAATATCCCAGCGACTTTGCCGCCCTTTAGCAGAACATCATTCGGCCATTTCAGTGCAAATGCGTCTCCTTGCCCGGTCACCGCAACGAATGCTTCATAGAGCGCGAGGCTGGTCACAAAACTGCGCAACGCGGCGTCAACAGGACTGCCCCTGCGCCGCATTATCAGCGTGGCTGCAAAGTTTCCTTTGGGTGTCGACCATGCGCGCCCCCGCCTGCCACGTGCGGCCGTTTGATCATAGGCCAATATCCACGCAGGCCCTGCCAGTGTCGGCGCCATGCGCGCCGCCTCTGACAGGGTTGAATCAAGGGTTTCAAAAACGTGGCGGCTATAGCCCGCAGGCCAATCAGCCATATGCGCGCTTATGGGACCAGCGTTGCCGCAGCCAGTGCTGCCGCAGTCTCAACTCCGAACATGTTGATGATGCCCACGACCATGATGATCGCAGACGCCGCCAGAAAGCCGCCCAAGATGCCACCGCTATTCTTGTCCAGCATGTCTGACTTGTCCTCGCCAAAATACATAAAGAACACGATCCGCAGATAGTAGAATGCACCAATGACCGAAGCGATCACACCTGCAATGGCCAGCCAAGCCAGCCCACCTTCATAGGCCGCGCGCAGGACGTAGAGTTTCCCGAAGAAACCCAAGAACGGCGGCACACCAGCAAGCGAGAACATCAACACCAAAACGGCCAGTGCCCGTCCGGGTTGTGATTTGGAATACATGTTCAAGGCAGAAATATCAGTGACTGGGGCACCGTCTTTTTCCATCAGCAAGATGAAGGAAAAGACGCCGACGTTCATGGTCACATAGATCGCCATATAAATCAGCATTGCCTGAACACCCAGAACTGTGCCCGCTGCTAGGCCCATCAAAGCGTATCCCATATGTGCAATCGAGGAATAGGCCATCAGACGTTTGATATTGGTTTGGCCAATCGCTGCGATCGAACCAAGGAACATGGAAAGCACCGCCAATAGTGCCACAATCTGCTGCCAATCGGCGACCGCGTTCCCGAAAGCGTCATGCAGCACACGGGCAAACAGGCCCATTGCCGCAACCTTGGGGGCTGTCGCAAAAAAGGCAGTAATCGGCGTGGGAGAGCCTTCGTAGACGTCTGGTGTCCACATGTGGAAAGGGACCGCAGAGACTTTGAACGCCATACCCGAAATCAGGAAAACGATGCCGAACAGCATGCCAATAGAGGTATGCCCAGCCTGCGCCGTCGTAATGATGCCCGAGAACAGCGTGGTACCAGCATAACCGTAGACCAGCGAGGCGCCGTACAACAACAGACCCGAGGACAAAGCTCCAAGAACGAAATACTTCAGGCCCGCTTCTGTTGACTTCACACTGTCACGGCGCAGCGATGCAACAACGTAAAGCGCAAGAGATTGCAATTCCAGCCCCATGTAGAGCGACATCAAATCGCCTGCAGAAACCATCATCATCATCCCAACGGCGCTAAGCGCAACCAGCACAGGATATTCAAACCGCAGCAAATCGCGGGCTTTCATGTATCCTTCTGACATAATCAGAATGACGGCTGCCGACAGCAAGATCACCACTTTGGCAAACCGCGCGAAACTGTCGTTTACAAACATCCCGCCAAAGGCTTCGACCGTTGTGTGAGATGATGTGGCGACCAGTGCTGCGACGATGATGAAGACCACCGCCGTTACCCAAAGCAACGGCCGCGCAATTGCGTCCTTGCCGCCGTAGGCGCCGGCCATCAGGCTTGCGATGGCAAAAAGCGCCAAGATGATTTCAGGCAGGATCTGGAGGATATCGTTGTTCATGTCTCTCGCCTTAGTTGTGGGCTTCGGTGGTGTGCGTCACCACCTCTGCAGCGGCCACTGCCGTGTCATATTGTTCAACCAGCGCCGTTACAGACGGCCCGATCACATCCAGAATTAGTGCAGGATATACCCCCAGCAGCAGTGTCATCACCACCAGAGGTGTGAAAATCCACTTTTCGCGGGCAGTCATATCTGTGATCGCCTTCAGGCTCTCCTTGATCAGGTCGCCCATCACAACGCGGCGGTACAACCACAGCGCATAAGCAGCCGAGAAGATCACACCCGTGGTTGCCACCGCTGCGACCCAAGTATTGATCTGGAAAACGCCCATCAAGGTCAGGAATTCACCGACAAAACCAGATGTGCCAGGAAGGCCTACGTTGGCCATGGTGAACAACATAAACAGCATCGCATAGACAGGCATTCTGTTGACCAAACCGCCGTAAGCGTCGATCTCGCGTGTGTGCATGCGGTCATAGATGACACCTACCGCCAAGAACAATGCGCCAGAGATGAAACCGTGGCTGATCATTTGGAAAATCGCGCCATCCAGCCCTTGCTGGTTCGTTGAGAAAATACCCATGGTCACAAAGCCCATGTGTGCGACCGACGAATAAGCAATCAACTTTTTCATATCGTCTTGCACCAATGCCACCAGCGATGTGTAAACGATCGCGATTGCAGACATCCAGAGGATCAACGGGCCTACGACCTCTGCCCCCATCGGGAACATCGGCAGCGAGAACCGTAAGAAACCATAGCCGCCCATTTTCAGCAAGATCGCAGCCAGAACCACTGAACCCGCTGTTGGCGCCTGCACGTGCGCGTCTGGCAACCATGTGTGCACAGGCCACATTGGCATTTTGACTGCAAAGCTGGCAAAGAAAGCAAGGAACATCAGGGTCTGCATGCCGCCGACGACCTGAATACCCAAAACGCTAAACCCTTCGGATCCAAACGTATGTGTCAGCAGGCTCACGTCACAGCCACCGATGCAGGTCGTGCCCGCATCCGCGTACATGGCAACCATCGCGACCAGCATCAAAACAGACCCGAAGAACGTATAGAGGAAGAACTTGAAACTTGCGTAAATGCGGTTCGCCCCCCCCCAGATGCCAATGATCAGGAACATCGGGATCAGGCTTGCTTCGAAGAACAGATAGAAAAGAATAAGATCAAGCGACACAAAAACGCCGATCATCAGGGTCTCAAGAACGAGGAAAGCAATCATGTATTCCTTGACGCGTTTGTCCACATCCCAAGAAGCAGCAATGACCAAAGGCATCATGAAGGTTGTCAACATGACAAACAGGATCGAAATGCCATCCACCCCCAAACGATAGTTAAGGCCCAGTAGCCACTCTGCCTCATTGAGCATTTGGAACCCAGTATTGGACGGGTCAAATTCAAGATACACAAAGACCGAAACAAGGAAGGTCACCGTTGTGGTGATCATCGCAAGCCACTTGGCATTCCGCTGTGCTGCGGCGTCTTCTCCGCGCAGGAACACTGCCAAAATCAGGGCCGCAAACGCGGGCATAAAGGTGACAATAGAGAGCAAGTTATTTTCCATCAGTGGGCTCCTCCTGTCATCGTCATCCAAGTCACAAGGACTGCGATGCCGATCACCATGGCGAAGGCGTAAGTAAAGATATAGCCGGACTGTGCTTTCCCTGCGAGGCGGGTAAAGAACGGGATAATCCCGAGAGCCAAGCCGTTCAAGCCGCCGTCGATTACACGACCGTCCCCTTGTTTCCACAAGAAGCGACCAATCGCTTTGGCAGGTTGAACAAAGACCACGTCATACAGTTCGTCGAAATACCATTTGTTCAACAAGAACTGATACAGGTGCTTTTGGTTGTTTGCCAAACGGGCAGGCAAAGTGGGGTTCCAGATATAGAACCACATCGCCATGAGAAGGCCCGACAACATTGCAATGAACGGGCTGATTTTCACCCAGTTCGGCACGCCATGCGCATCATCCAACACGTGATTGTCTGGTGCGAAATACAGCGCACCCTCCCCCGGTTTGCCTGCAAAAGCAGGGCCGTGATGGCCGCCGTGGTCATCTTTTGCGTGGCTGTCATTTTCATGACCGTCCGCCGCATGATCATCATGGCTATCGCTGGCACCCTCAACATGGGCTTCGCCATCCGCGGCCATTTCGGCCAACGGGATATCGTAGAACTTGCCCAATGAGGTACTGGATCCGAAGAAGCTGTTGTACCACACCATGCCCGAGAAAACTGCTCCCAAGGCCAAAACACCCAGCGGGATCAACATAACCATAGGCGATTCATGGGCATGCTCATGCGTATGCTTGTCGCCACGCGCTGTGCCATAGAAGGTCAGGAACATCAGGCGCCACGAATAGAAGCTCGTCATAGCGGCGGCGATCACCAACATCCAGAAACCGTACATTGAACCCGCGCCAAAGGCGCTTTCAATGATCGCGTCTTTGGACAAGAAGCCTGCGAAACCGATGTGCGTCAGTGGAATGCCAACACCTGTAATCGCCAACGTACCGATCATCATCGCCATAAACGTAATCGGGATCTTCTTACGCAGACCACCATAGTTATTCATGTCCTGCTCGTGATGCATTGCGTGAATGACCGAACCAGCACCCAAGAACAACATCGCTTTGAAGAACGCGTGCGTGAGCAAATGGAACATCGCAGCAGAGTACATGCCAACACCGGCCGCAACGAACATATATCCCAGTTGCGACATCGTAGAATACGCAATGACCCGCTTAATGTCTGTTTGAACGAGACCGATGGTCGCTGCCACAAATGCTGTCGTCGCGCCAAGGAAGGTAACAAAAGCCATCGTTTCAGGCGCAAATTCCATCAAAGGTGACATGCGACAAACAAGGAAAACACCCGCCGTAACCATCGTCGCCGCGTGGATCAATGCCGATACTGGCGTCGGGCCTTCCATCGCGTCTGGCAACCAAGTGTGCAAGAACAGCTGCGCCGATTTCCCCATCGCCCCGACGAACAGCAAGAAGGCCAGCAAATTCGCCGCATTCCAATCCGCCCACAAGAAGTGCAGCGTTGTGTCAGCGATTTCAGGCGCTGCCGCAAAGATATCGTCAAAGTTGATGCTGTCAGTCAGCATGAACAGCCCAAAGATCCCCAAAGCGAACCCAAAGTCGCCCACACGGTTTACAACAAAGGCTTTCATCGCCGCCGCATTGGCTGAAGGTTTTTTGTAGTAAAAACCGATCAAAAGATAAGAGGCAACGCCAACCCCTTCCCAACCAAAGAACATCTGGACCAAGTTATCAGAGGTCACCAGCATCAACATGGCGAAAGTAAAGAATGACAAATAGGCAAAGAACCGCGGCTTGTAGCTTACACCGTCGGCGAAATGATCGTCATGCGCCATGTAGCCAAAGGAGTAGAGATGAACGAGGCTCGACACGGTGGTAATCACGATCAGCATGATCGCCGTCAGGCGGTCCAGACGAAATGCCCAATCTGTGCTCAGGCTACCGCTTTCGATAAACCGCAAGATCGTAACTGGCGCGTCGGGGAAGTCCCCCCCAAGAAAGATGATCCAGCTCAGCAAGGCAGACAGGAACAACCCACCTGTCGCAATCCAGCAAGCTGCTGTTTCGCCGACATATTTCCAGCCAAAGCCGCACAATAGCGCACCCACAAGCGGTGCAAAGAGGAGCGTAATTTCCATGTCCTCAGCCCTTCATCACGTTGACGTCTTCCACGGCGATTGTGCCGCGGTTTCGGAAGAAACAGACCAGAATGGCCAAACCAATTGCAGCTTCTGCCGCAGCAACAGTGAGAACAAACAGCGTAAACACCTGCCCCACATTATCGCCAAGATAGCTAGAGAAAGAGACGAGATTTATGTTCACTGCAAGCAGCATCAACTCAATGCTCATCAACAGAATGATCACATTCTTCCGGTTCAGAAAGAGCCCAAAAATGCCAATCACAAATAGCGTCGCGGCTACTGTCAGGTAATGTTCCAGTCCGATCATATCGTCCCTCAGTGTATTATTTGAGCGGGGGAAACCCCGTCTAGTGAAATGGCAAATGCCATCCCAATCGTCGTCATTGTCATATTCTTACGAAGCGGTGCTGTCACAGCCCCTGCCCCGGTTTTACATCATGTAGATCCATGGCCTTGGCCGGATCACGCATCATCTGCGCAACCACGTCTTGGCGCTTCACATCTTCGCGGTGGCGGAGCGTCAGCACAATCGCGCCAACCATCGCAACCAGCAAAATCAAAGCAGAAAGCTGGAACAACAAAAAGTAGTCATCGTAAAGGATCAGCCCCAAAGACGCGGTGTTTGTCACGTTTGGATCGGTGACTTGCGTGCGCAATGCATCGGCGGCCGCGTTGCTTTCCCATGCGCCGAAGGCCATTACAAATTGCATCAAGATCACAAGACCGATCAACAAGGCCAGCGGCATGTATTTTGCCATCTCAGCCTTCAGCTCGGCGAAATCGACGTCGAGCATCATCACCACAAACAAGAACAAAACAGCCACAGCGCCGACATAAACAATAACCAACAGCATGGCGACGAACTCAGCCCCCAGCAGCACAAACAGGCCGGCAGCGGATAAGAATGACAAGATCAGCCAAAGGACCGAGTGCACGGGGTTTCGGCTGATTACAGTGAACAAGCCGCCCGCAATCACGCAGATCGCGAAGAGATAAAATGCAAAAACGCTCATGCGTCACCTTCCGTTTTCTTGGTTGTGCTGTCCGCAGCACTGCCATCGTCCAGAACTTCTTGGGCTAATGCCATCGCGCGTTGCATGGCAGGAATACCTGCGAAAGCGGACATTTGGCCGATCGTTTCGATAATCTGTTGTTTATGCGCGCCTGCTTCGACTGCGTGCCGCACCGTTTGCCGCACAGCGACGTCATTCTGTGCGCCCTGCATTGTCAGACCTGCAAGCGTCAACAAGAGCCGCGTTTTGGCGTCCAACCCGTCAGGGTTCAGACGGTTACCAAAAAACGTCTCCATCATGTCTTTGGGCATCAACCCCATCATGGCCTCAAACCCTTTGGGAGAAAACGCATCCATCGCCGGAAAGGACTTGGCCATTTCCTGCGCTTGCATCATCATTTCTTCCCATGGATTTTTATCGGTCATACAACACACCTGTTCAGCGCCGCAAAGGCGCTGCTCTGGTTCTGGCTGCCTGTTTGGGTGGCCATGTGTATCATCGGTAAGGCGCATCCATCTCTAGGTTGCGGGCAATTTCAGCTTCCCAACGGGCGCCGTTGTCCAACAATTTCTCTTTGTCGTAATACAGCTCTTCGCGGGTTTCAGTGCTGAATTCGAAATTCGGCCCTTCCACAATTGCGTCGACAGGACAGGCCTCTTGGCAGAAGCCACAGTAGATGCATTTGGTCATGTCGATGTCATATCGCGTCGTGCGGCGGCTGCCGTCATCGCGCGGTTCTGCATCAATTGTGATCGCTTGTGCCGGGCAGACCGCTTCACAGAGCTTGCACGCAATGCAGCGTTCTTCGCCATTGGCGTAGCGGCGCAGCGCATGTTCGCCGCGGAAACGAGGCGACAGCGGCCCCTTCTCATGCGGGTAGTTGATCGTGTTACGTGGCTTGAACATATATTTTATGCCCAGCTTCATGCCTTGGTAAAAATCCTGCAACAGGAAATATTTGGCGTGACGTGTATAGTCAGTCATATCAGCCCCCTACGGTCCAGCGGGCATAGATACCCCAGAACCATCCAAATTTTGCCGCGAAGGCCACAAAAACAACCCAGAACAATGAGAATGGCAGGAAGACCTTCCAGCCCAGACGCATCAATTGGTCATAGCGGTAACGCGGCGTGATCGCTTTGATCAGTGAGAAGAAGAAGAACACGAGGCCCATTTTTGCGACCATCCAGAAAATACCATCTGGGAGGCCAGGGATTGGTGACAACCAACCGCCGAAGAACATCAGCGAAATAAGCGCACACATCAAAACCACCGCGACAAGTTCACCGATCATGAACAACAAAAACGGGGTGGAGGAATACTCGACCTGATAGCCGGCAACCAATTCGGATTCAGCTTCTGGCAAATCAAACGGCGGGCGGTTGGTTTCAGCCAGCGCCGAGATAAAGAACAAGATCAACATCGGGAAATGCGGCAACCAATACCAGTTTAACAACCCGAAGGAGCCGTCTTGGGCGTGCACAATCCCGCTAAAGTTCATGGACCCTGTAGAGATAATCACACCAATGATGATCAATCCAATGGAGACTTCGTAAGAAATCATTTGGGCCGCTGACCGCAACGAGCCAAGGAAAGGGTATTTAGAGTTCGAAGCCCAGCCCCCCATGATCACGCCGTATACTTCCAACGATGACACTGCAAAAACAAACAAGATCGCCACATTGATGTTGGACAAAACCCAGCCGTCGTTAAACGGGATCACAGCCCAGGCCACCAAAGACATCACCAGGCTAACCATTGGCGCAAGGAAAAAGACCGCACGATCCGCGCCCGCAGGTACAACGATTTCTTTGACGATGTATTTCCCGAAGTCAGCAAAGGATTGCAGTAATCCAAATACCCCGACCACGTTTGGTCCGCGCCGCAATTGGACAGCCGCCCAAATCTTACGGTCCGCGTACATCAAGAACGCCAATGCCAGCAGCAAAGGAATCACTACGAGGAAAATCTGACCGATGATCAACAGGATCATCCCCAGCGTGGTGTTAAAAAAGAAGTCAGCCATAGGTCCTCACACCGTCGGGATGCCTTGATCGCGGCAATTTTGCGTTACCACTTCAGCATCAATAGTCTTCAAGCCTTTGGGCAGGCTCGGCGAGATTGTGTAAACAGCATCAGCCCGCCAAATGCCAGCCTCAATTGCCACATTTGTTCTTACATGGCGTGCAAAACCATAACCACGGATTAACGTATACTGCGCTGCAGCACATTCTGCATATGCTGCGACATTGTCAGCCTTGCGGGCTTTTGTCATTGCTACGTTAAACTGCACTAGATCACCATCTAACAACACTGTTTCGACCCCTTTGTATTCAGGGATAAAATCCTCAGCCGTAGGTGGCTGAGGTTCACAGGCGGCCAGCGCAAAAAACGCTATTAGCCATATATGCTTCACTCTGCGGCCATCGCCTCTGTACGGCGCGCCTTGGCGTTGGCCGACAGCTCGGCCATCAGGCTAGACGCGCGGGCGATCGGATTGCTCAAGTAGAAATCTGCCAGAGCGTAGGAAAACGGCGCCGCTGCGATCTTGCCTTGTGCGACGGGCGCCCAAGTATTTTCGATCACCTCATCAACCTGACCCAAGGCAGGATGCGCAGCAACCAAGGCCTGACGCAGCGATGCCAGCGAATCATACGGCAGCGTCGCGTCAATCTCAGCACTGAGTGCGCGTAGGATCGCCCAGTTCTCTTTGGCCTGACCCGGTGCGAAACCTGCACGTTGCGCCAACTGCGGGCGGCCTTCGGTGTTTACGAACAGCCCCCCCTCTTCCGTATAGGCAGCTGCTGGCAGAATGATATCTGCGCGGTGCGCGCCACGGTCGCCGTGGCTCCCTTGGTAGATCACAAACGGGCCAGCGGGGATGTCACCTTCGTCAGCACCAAGGTTATAAATCACCTCAGCCCCTGTCACATCACCAATGCCGCCTTCAGCAGTTGCGCCAATGTCCATAGCCCCGACACGGCCAGCGGCAGTGTGCAGAACCATGAACCCGGATTTTGTGCTTTCAGCCAAAGCCATAGCGGCCGCCAGAATTTCAGCGCCATCCGAACGGGCAAGCGCGCCCATCCCGACGATAATCAAAGACTGCTTTTCAGCAACTTCAGAATGATCGCGTTTGAGCAGCTCTTCCATCATCTGAGGGCCGTCGCCCAGATGGTTGTATTCGTAGGTCAGGTCCACTTGAGGACCCATCAGGCCAACGTTGCAACCTTTGGTCCATGCCTTGCGAATGCGGGCGTTCAACACCGGCGCTTCCACAGCAGGGTTTGCGCCAATCAGCATAATCGCTTCAGCGGTATCGATATCTTCGACCTTGGCTGTGCCAACATAGGCCGAACGGTTGCCCGCAGGCAGTTTCGCACCATCTGTACGACACTCAACCGCGCCGCCCTGCCCCTCAATCAACTGCTTCAAAGCAAATGCAGCTTCGACCGACGCCAAATCACCAACAAAACCGCCAAGGGTCTTGCCCTTCATCGCAGCGGCAGCCGCTGACAGGGCTTCTGGCCAATCTGCACGGCGCAGCTTGCCGTTCTCACGGATATAGGGGGTGTCCAAACGCTGTTTGCGCAGGCCGTCCCAAACAAAGCGGGACTTATCGGAAATCCATTCTTCATTCACGCCGTCATGGTTGCGTGGCAAGAATCGCATCACTTCGCGGCCCTTCGTATCCACACGGATGTTGGAGCCAAGGGCATCCATCACGTCAATCGATTCTGTCTTGCTCAGCTCCCAAGGGCGCGCGGTGAACGCGTAGGGCTTTGAAACCAACGCCCCAACAGGGCAAAGGTCAATGATGTTGCCTTGCAGGTTGCTGTTCAGAGTCTCGCCCAAATAGGACGTAATCTCGGCATCCTCACCACGACCGGTTTGGCCCATCTGCGTGATGCCTGCGACCTCAGAGGTGAAGCGCACGCAACGGGTGCATGAAATGCAGCGCGTCATGTGGGTTTCAACCAGCGGCCCCAGATCCAGATCTTCTGTTGCGCGCTTAGGTTCACGGTAGCGGCTAAAATCAACGCCATATGCCATTGCTTGGTCTTGCAAGTCGCATTCGCCGCCCTGATCACAGATCGGGCAATCAAGCGGGTGGTTGATCAGCAAAAATTCCATCACGCCTTCGCGCGCTTTTTTCACCATCGGGCTGTTGGTTTTTACAACCGGCGGCTGGCCTTCGGGACCAGGGCGCAGATCGCGCACCTGCATCGCACAGCTTGCTGCAGGCTTTGGCGGACCTCCCACAACTTCCACAAGACACATCCGGCAGTTGCCTGCGATCGTCAGCCTTTCGTGATAGCAAAAGCGCGGCACTTCCACGCCCGCTTGCTCACACGCCTGAATGAGCGTCATCGCCCCTTCAGCTTCCACTTCGTTACCGTCAATGATGATCTTGCGAATATCGCTCATGATGTCACTTTTCTCTCAGCAACGAGCCGATGCGGCTCGATTTTTGGATCTCTTTGCGCCCTACCGCGCAATAACTCTGTGGGTCCGAGGCCACAACCCCACGCGCGTGCAAATATGCTTCGCCTTTTTTGCGCATACGGGCTTTTTCTACGTCCGAGTCGCCATACGCCTCTATTTCATCATCGGAAAAACCCAATGAACGTGCATGGGACCGAACAGAACGGTATAAAGTTAAGGCTTTGAGCACTCTGGCGGAAATATCTGGGCATTCTTTGCGAATTTTATCCGCAACGGCCACGTCAAACACTGCGTCATCAACCAGTTTAACATCGCGCAACTTTTGTTTGGCCTGCACAGCACCCGCTGACAAGCCGACAATACTCAGAACTAAAAACAAATGACGCATGTGTATTCTCCTAATATGCAAAAAGGGCGTGGCCCTTTCGGCATCTGGGGTCTTAGCCGCATGTTATTCAATATCAGCGCACATCCAGACAAGATATGCGCCCTTACCATTTACCTTAAGCTGGAGCATCCCCCAGCCAGTGTCACCGTATCTTTATCGATGTTAAGACTTCCCTCAGACGCATCCGGACCAGCGGTCCAATTGATATCCGAGCTGCCAAAAGTGTTGATGCAATAGGAAACCGCTTCAAATTCGCCCGCTTCCAGCGCGCCTGCCAATGATTTAGAAACCGGTTTTACAGTAACTTCGAACTGGTCCAATTGCTTTTCCACTTTGCGGAGTTTGGCGTTGTAGAATTGACCATCAAAGAGCAGACGATCCTCAGGCGATGTGCATCCCACAACCAGCCCAGCACATACAACCAGCCCCATCCAATTCTTCATCACCATCTCCATCCGTGCGCGTTATTAATTTGTGGTGCGCTCGTTTCGCCTGTTATTGCGCAAATCATCCCGCAGGGCCAGTGCTTCTTGCAGTCAGCTGCGTTTACGGCTGCGCAAAGGCGATACACCGTCCAGCGCTTTTCGCAAGAATGCGATCGCCAAATTTGCCCCCACAAACACCATGCCCAACAGCGGAATATAGAACCATGCAGGCACAAGCCCGTAAGTCACCGCCGAATAGGTCGCCCACGTTGGTGCCGCGAATGCCGCCACTGTCGCCAAACAGGCCAGCAGACTTAACAAACCATCCCAAATATTTCTAAAAAACCCCATCTCGCGCCTTGCTCCTTATCCCTGCGGACCCATCATGTTTTAGACGCCAGCGCGCCGTAGACCCGCATCGCAAAAAATCCGAAAAGGATCACAAATAGGACAACGCCGATCCAGCCTGCCCCGATTGTCGCATCAATAAGCAGGCCGAAAATGCTCTGCGCGATGCCGTAGCCCCCGATCACCGCGACCAGACACCCTATTCCCAAAATTGCATTGTCTGGGACGAAGACCCCCAAAAGGCAAACAACCAGACCAACACTCATCAACGCAAGGGACCAAGCAACGTCCCACAGGCTGAATGCAACATCGGCGCGGCGTTCAGCCTGACTGCGTCGGGTTGGCAGCCATCCAGAGGCTTTGCTAATCCAACGCAGAATCAGATGACCGCCCTAAATGCGGAAATGGCGAGCATAAAAACGCAGCCCAGCCCAACCACAAAGAACATCGACCGCATCGGTTGGTTTTCCGTCTTGATATGTACAAAGGCCATACAAAGACGGGCCACAATAAAGAGAGAGGCCAAGAGATTCACTGCGAAGGGCACGGCCCCGCTGAGGATTGCAGCAACGGTCACCGCAATAAATGGGCCGCTCCCCTCAACCGCATTCATAAAGGCGCGTTCACGCCGATAGACTGGATCAGCATAATTCCGCTTTGGCTTACCACATTCGCAACGGGTCTCAGCCTGACGGCCGACTACCGATAGCATGCCCAAAACTTGCAAAAGCAGCGCCCAAAGCACGAGCGCTGCAATCGCATGGCTATATGGTTCAAACATTTGCATGCTGGATTATTCAGCAGCGATGGCTGGTTTGACGCTGCGTTTGTGGGCAATCCGTGCTTCGATATCGCCGCGGAAATGGCGGATCAGACCTTGGATCGGCCAACCCGCCGCATCCCCAAGCGCACAGATGGTGTGGCCTTCGACCTGTTTGGTCACGTCCAACAGCATGTCGATTTCTTCTGGTTCTGCCTCACCTTTTACCAAGCGGTCCATCACGCGCATCATCCAGCCCGTGCCCTCACGGCAGGGCGTGCATTGGCCACAAGATTCGTGCTTGTAGAATTTCGACAAGCGCCAGATCGCTTTGATCACATCCGTTTGCTTATCCATCACGATGACTGCCGCTGTCCCCAGACCTGACTGCAAATCATTGCGCAAATAGTCAAAGTCCATCGTCGCCTCGCGCATTGCAGCGCCTGGCACCATCGGTACGGATGATCCCCCCGGGATCACAGCCTTCAGATTGTCCCAACCGCCACGGATGCCGCCGCAGTGTTTTTCGATCAGCTCTTCAAAGCTGATGCTCATTGCTTCTTCCACCACACAAGGGTTGTTCACATGGCCCGAAATCGCAAACAATTTGGTACCTGCATTGTTGGGACGACCAAAGCCCGCGAACCAGCCCCCACCGCGCCGCAGAATCGTAGGTACAACAGCAATTGATTCGACGTTGTTTACGGTCGTTGGACAGCCATACAGACCCGCCCCCGCTGGGAAAGGCGGCTTCATTCGAGGCATACCTTTTTTGCCTTCAAGGCTTTCCAGCAGTGCGGTTTCTTCACCACAAATATAAGCTCCTGCCCCGTGGTGCAGATAGATGTCAAAATCCCATCCAGATTTTGACGCGTTCTTACCCACAAGCCCCGCATCATAAGCTTCGTCAATTGCGGCCTGAAGCGCTTCTTTTTCGCGAATGTACTCGCCGCGAATATAGATATAACAAGCATTCGCATTCATCGCGAAGCTGGCAATCAAGCACCCTTCAATCAGCGTATGCGGGTCATGACGCATGATTTCGCGGTCTTTACATGTGCCTGGTTCGGATTCATCCGCATTCACCACCAAATAGCTGGGGCGGCCGTCGGATTCTTTGGGCATAAACGACCATTTCAATCCCGTCGGGAAACCTGCGCCACCGCGACCACGCAGGCCGGATGCTTTCATCTCGTCGATGATCCAGTCGCGGCCTTTCTTGATAATCGCCGCAGTACCATCCCAATGGCCGCGCTGCTGCGCCCCTTTGAGAGTACGGTCATGCATGCCGTAGATGTTGGTGAAAATCCGGTCTTTATCCTGCAACATTATGCTCATCCGTCTTGTCCGGTTTGGCGCTGCCGCCACATTCCGATTGCTTGTATTATGACCCATAAGAACACGGCAAGAAATCCGAGTTCCAATAAGCCCATTGTCTGGTTAGACCACCCGAAAGCAGCCCCTGCGAATTCAACGCCCATAAAGGCAAAGGTTGCAGCAACACTTATCAAAGCAAGGCGCCGCCCGCTGCGCGAGAATGTCTCATCACTTCGCACTTTGAGCGGCCCCCTTCTTTACTTTTTCTTCTTGCGAGAAAATTCTGTCTCGCCGCCTTTGGCCAAAATCTTGGCCTGAGACATCCAATCGTCGCGTTCAATCCGCCCCTTAAAGCGCAGATTGTCATCGACCCAAGCGATGTCTTTCTTCTTCCATTTGGCGACTTGGTCGAAATGGTAAACACCTAAGCTATTCAGCGTTTCTTCCAATTTAGGACCGACACCACCAATCAATTTCAAATCGTCTTTGCCTTCAGCGCGCGCGGCACTCAGCATCGTTGCGGGTTTTGCCGGTGCAGTGCTTGTTGCGCCGGATTTTGTAGGCGCTTTTGCTTTGGTCTCGGCCGCTGGTTTAGCTTCGGCTTTTGGCTTCGCCGTTGCCGTTGGTTCTGCTTTTGCTTTGGCCGTTGTTTTTGGCTTGGCAGCTGCTTTTGGTTTAGCAGCTGCCTTTGGCTTGGCCTCTTTTGCGTTGGCTGTGGCCTTGGGTTTGGCCGCTGCTTTTGGCTTTGGGGCGGCCTTTGGTTCCGCTACAATTTCGGACTTAGCAGTCACACTCGGTTCAGCAACAGCTTCAGCTTGTGCAGAGGCACCCTTGGCCTCTCCTTCATATTTCCATGACCCTTTACGGTCAGCGAGTTCTTCTTCTCCCGCCAAGGATGTGGAGGGTTGGATGCTCATCGCGGCAGAAGGCATTGCGGCTGTGGCAGCAGCTCCACCGCTCGGCGTTTCCGTATCTGATGACGGCGCAGGCGAGGTCTCGGCCTTGGGTTCGCTATGTGCGACTGATGCCGCATTGGTGGGCTGATCTTCAACAGCCACTCCATTGCAGCGGGTCGCGATCAGGACGAATCCCAATATGACCCCAATAATCGCCCCAAAAAATATCGCCCCCAAGGCGCCCATGCCAGCAAGCCAATACAGCAATACCATTGCCAAGAAACCTACCAAGGCTGCAATCCACCAACAGTTGGTTCTGCAGTCCGAATTATCGTTCATTGATGCCATGTTCTAAATCTATCCCCCAAATGGATGAAATATGTCGGGCGCTACTCGTAACGACCGTCTTTACTGGCCTTTGCAGAGAATTCAGTTTCTTCTCCCCGCGCAAGCTTTTGCGCCTGTTCGATCCAGTTGTCGCGCGACGCGCGCCCTTTGAACCCGTCAAGGTTCTGATCGACCCAAGCAAGCTCATCTTGCCCCCATTTTGCGATTTGGTCAAAATGGAAAAATCCCATAGCATTTACGGTGGTTTCTAATTTAGGGCCGATGCCCTTGATCAGCTTCAAATCATCCGCACCGGATTTACGTGGAGCTTTCATTGTGCGTGGTTTTTTACCCGCACTGGCCGCGGCAGGTGCGGGGGCTGGCTCGGCCGGTTTTGACGTAGGTGCTGCTGTTGGTTTTGGCGCCGTTTTCTTGGCGGGCTTTGAGGTTGCTTTGCCCCCCTTCCCCTGCCACGGTGCCAGCAGTGGAACTTCGGTACCATCAATACGTTTCACTGTATCGCCAATATCAGTCGCAAGCTGCGCACTTGCGTTATACTGCGTCTTGCCGCTTTCGTGATCCGTGAGAGTTGTGAGACCACTCAGCGGTTCGGAAGCGTAGCGGCCATTTTGTGGACCCGGCGTTGGAACCTCGCCGCGCGCCAGTTCTTCCAGCATCTGGGTAAAGCGAGTGCCTGTAAGATCTTCGTAATAATCTTTGCCGATCTGGGCCATCGGCGCGTTTGAACACGCGCCCAAACATTCGACTTCCTCCCATGAAAATTTGCCGTCTGCGGAAATTTCGTGGGGGTTCGCCGCGATTTTTTCTTTGCAAATGCCAATCAGGTCCTCAGCGCCACAAATCATGCAAGACGTCGTGCCGCAAATCTGAATATGCGCAATGGAACCAACCGGTTGCAGCTGGAACATAAAGTAGAACGTCGCCACCTCTAGGCCGCGAATATAGGCCATTCCCAACATTTCACTCACATGTTCGATCGCAGGCCGAGACAGCCAGCCCTCCTGCTCTTGCGCGCGCCACAAAAGTGGAATGATCGCCGAGGCCTGACGGCCTTCAGGATATTTGGTGATCTGCGCTTCGGCCCATGCTTGGTTCGCTGGGGTAAAGGCAAAAGCATCGGGTTGGTCAGGGTGTAGGCGGCGTAGCATTTACTCGGGCTTTCGTGCAGGCAGAGACGGCAGGAGCCTCCGGCGGGAGTTTAAAGGCAAAATAAAGAAGCGGGCCGAAGTTATCGGTCCACCTCACCAAATACGATATCCATGGTGCCAATGATGGCAGCCACATCGGCCAATTGGTGGCCCTTGGCGATATAGTCCATCGCTTGCAGGTGCAAATACCCCGGGGCGCGCAGCTTGGCGCGGTAGGGTTTATTGCTGCCATCAGATACAAGATAGACGCCGAATTCACCCTTGGGTGCTTCGACCGCAGCGTATACTTCGCCAGCGGGGACATGGAAGCCTTCGGTGTAAAGCTTGAAGTGGTGGATCAAGCTTTCCATGTTTTGCTTCATGTCTGTGCGTTTTGGGGGGGTAATTTTACCACGGGCCAGAACGTCGCCCTTCCCTTCCGGTGCACGTAGTTTTTCGATGGCTTGCAACATGATGCTGGCGGATTGACGCATTTCTTCCATACGCACCAGATAGCGATCATAGCAGTCGCCATTCACACCGGTTGGAATTTGGAATTCAAATTCGTCGTAGCATTCGTATGGCTGTGCACGGCGTAGATCCCATGCAAGGCCAGAGCCGCGCACCATTACGCCCGAAAAGCCCCAGTCAGAGATATCCTGTTCAGAAACCACACCAATATCTACGTTACGTTGTTTGAAGATACGGTTTTCAGTCAGCAGCGTGTCTACATCAACCATAAAGCCTTTGAGGAACTTGTGGGTCCATGTTTCAATGTCGTCGATCAGAGCCTCTGGCAGGTCTTGGTGAACACCGCCCGGACGGAAGTAGGCCGCGTGCAAACGCGCACCACAGGCGCGTTCATAGAAGATCATCAGATCTTCACGTTCCTCAAACCCCCAAAGCGGCGGGGTCAGTGCGCCCACGTCCATCGCCTGTGTTGTCACGTTCAACAGGTGAGACAAGATGCGACCGATTTCGGAATAAAGAACACGGATCAAGCTTGCGCGCCGCGGGACTTCTACGCCTGTCAGGCGCTCGATTGCCAAGCACCAAGCGTGTTCTTGGTTCATCGGTGCCACGTAATCCAACCGATCGAAATACGGAAGGTTCTGCAGGTAGGTACGCGATTCCATCAGCTTTTCAGTGCCACGGTGCAGCAGGCCGATGTGCGGATCACAGCGTTCAACAATTTCGCCATCCAGTTCAAGGACCAGACGCAAAACACCGTGGGCCGCAGGGTGTTGGGGGCCAAAGTTGATGTTGAAGTTGCGGATTTTCTGTTCGCCTGTCAGGGCGTCTTCGAAACCTTTGGTGCCGTCCATCATTTCGCGGCCTCCTTCTCATCACCGGGTAGGATGTATTCAGCACCTTCCCAAGGGGACATGAAATCAAACTGGCGGTATTCTTGGACAAGGGACACGGGTTCATAGACCACCCGTTTCTCTGCCTCGTCATAGCGCACTTCGGTATACCCCGTTGTCGGAAAATCCTTACGTAGCGGATAGCCACGGAAACCGTAATCTGTCAGCAAGCGGCGCAGATCGGGGTGGCCGCTGAAAAGAATGCCGAACATGTCAAAGACTTCACGCTCAAACCAGTTGGCAGAGGGGTGGATATCGACCAAGGAAGGCACCATGTCTTCTTCGCGCACAGCCACACGTAGGCGGATGCGCTGGTTCTGATACATCGACAAAAAGTGGTAAACCACGTCGAAACGCTTGGCGCGGCCCGTGTAGTCAACGGCCGTAATATCCACAAGCGAGGTAAAGCGACATGTGGCGTCGCCTTTCAAAAACTCGACCATGCCCGCGATATTTGCCAGCGTGACGTCAAGGTTCAGCTCACCATGTGAGACATCCCAGCCCAGCACACAATCCGGGCGCTTGGCCTCAATATAGCCGCCAAGTTCGTTCAGTGCATCGCTCATCTTACAATTGTCCCTGTCCGGCGCATTTTGCGTTGCAGTTGCATAATGCCGTAAAGCAGCGCCTCTGCGGTGGGCGGGCAGCCTGGCACGTAGATATCGACAGGTACAATCCGGTCACATCCGCGCACAACACTATAGCTATAGTGGTAGTAGCCACCGCCGTTAGCGCAAGATCCCATTGAGATCACATAACGCGGCTCTGGCATCTGGTCATAGACCTTGCGCAAAGCGGGCGCCATTTTATTGGTCAATGTCCCTGCAACAATCATCAGGTCAGATTGGCGCGGGCTGGCACGGGGCGCCGTGCCAAAGCGTTCAAGGTCATAGCGCGGCATAGAGGTGTGCATCATCTCAACCGCACAACAGGCCAGACCAAAGGTCATCCAGTGCAGGGAACCAGTCCGTGCCCAGTTGATCAGATCCTCAGTTGAGGTCAACAAAAAGCCCTTGTCCGCGAGGTTCGCGTTCAATTGCTGTGTGGCCACATCGCGGTCCATGCCAGCAGTTGCTGTGGACAGGTTTGTAGATGCTACTGCCATTCCAGCGCCCCCTTCTTCCATTCGTAAGCAAATCCTGCGGTCAGCACCGCAAGGAAGATCATCATCGACCAGAAACCCGCCATGCTCACATCCTTAAAGGCCACAGCCCAAGGGAAGAGAAATGCGATTTCGAGGTCAAAAATGATGAACAGGATCGACACAAGAAAGAATCGCACATCGAATTTCATCCGTGCATCATCGAATGCGTTGAACCCGCATTCGTATGCAGACACCTTTTCAGGGTCCGGATTGCGCACCGCGAGAACAACAGCTGCTAGGATAAGTGCAAGACCTAAACCAATGGCAACAAAAAGAAAAATGAGGATCGGCAGGTATTCCCGAAGCATATCTTCCAAGGGTGGCTCCTTTCTTGGATGGCGGGGGCTTATCGCCCAGCTCGACGCTTTTGTTCGGTTTAGCCCTGTGTGCGCGTGGGGTCAACGGGATCACACACGGAAAGGCGCATCCTCCCTAGTTGTTATCATGCATTAAGATCAAAATATCCCGTGTTCGGATGAAAATTCCAAATCTCAATGCAATACTTGCAGGTTTAGTAACAACGCATTGACAAAAAGTTACTCCTTGCGGGGCTGCGGCCCTTCAAACTGTTCAAACCCTTCCGCTGACAATGGTCATTCAGCGCGGTACATGCGTCAAACCACCCATGCCGCTTTGCGTTTTTCAAAAAAGGCACCGATGCCTTCGGCCGCCTCTTCGGTTTCCCAACGCGCGGCCAGCGCGGCGATCGACATGGCAACGGCTTCCTCGGTGGCGGCCCCGCCTAAATCTTGCGCCAGTTTTTTGGCTGCTGCCACCGCGCCAGGTGCACAGGCAAGATAAGGGAGCACTTCTTGTTCGATTGCCGCGTCCAGCTCGGCCTGAGGGACCGCGCGCGCCAATAACCCCAGCTCAACGGCTTCTGACGCGCCAAACACGCGCCCCGACATAAAGACACGCCGCGCGCGCCCTTCCCCCATGCGCGCAATGACATAAGGCCCGATTGTCGCGGGAATGATGCCCAGTTTGGTCTCAGTCAGCGCCATTTTGATGCCCTGCGCCCCAACAGCCACATCACAAACAGACGCCATGCCCACACCGCCACCAAATGCATTGCCATGCAGGCGTCCGATCAAGGGCTTTGGCAACCTGTTCAGCGCGCCAAGCATCGTTGCCAGCTTGCCTGCTTCTTGGGCGCGTTTTGCCGCGTCCATCCCCATCTGTTCTTGCATCCAGCCAAGATCACCGCCCGCGCAGAATGTCTTTCCCGCCGCCGCTAACACCACAACGCGCACCGCTGCGTCCGTGGCCAAATCAGCTGCCGCTTGCGTAAGCTCGGCCAACATCTGTGCAGACATCGCGTTGTGTTTCGCCGCGCGCGCAAGGGTCAGGGTTGCCACGCCACGGGCGTCTGTCTCAACTGTGATCGTCTCAAACATGTCAGCCTCTAATTGCGCGCGCCATCTGGGCTGCTTGCGCTAAAATCTCAGGGTCCAGCCCCGTATCATATCCCAATGCCGCCAGATGCGCTGCGACCGTTTCTGTCGCGACATTCCCCGAAGCACCAGGGGCAAAAGGGCAGCCGCCCAAACCGCTGACCGCGGCATCAAACACCCGCACCCCAAGGCTGAGGCTGGCATCGATGTTGTCCAATGCGCGCCCGCCAGTGTCATGAAAATGCCCCGCCAAACGGCCCACCGGAACCACATCGCGCACCGCAAGAAGCATCCGCGCAATGCTGTCAGGTGTGCCTGCCCCGATCGTATCGCCCAAGGACACCTCGTAACATCCCATCGAGAACAGCTTGTCCGCGACCAGCGCCACCGCTTCGGGCGCAACAGCACCGTCATAGGGGCATTGAACCACACAAGACACGTAACCCCGTACGGGTAAATCCACATGGCGCGCGGCCTCTAGGATCGGCGCAAAACGGGCGATGCTCTCAGCAATCGAAGCGTTGATATTCTTTTTCGAAAATCCTTCCGATGCGCTGGCAAATATCGCGATTTCATCCGCTTGTGCAATTACCGCATCCTCATAACCGCGCATGTTCGGTGTCAGCGCTGCATAGCGCACCCCCGCCTTGCGCTTGATGCCCGCCAGCACCGCCCCCGAGCCCGCCATCTGCGGCACCCATTTGGGCGAAACGAAACTGGCGCATTCAATACGGCTGAAACCTGCCGTGCTCAAACAATCCACCAAGGCGATTTTCTCGCCCACTGGAATATCGCGGGCTTCGTTTTGCAAACCGTCGCGCGGGCCTACTTCGAATATCTCACATGGTCCCAAATCCATCGTCGCACCCTCCCAAGTTACATCTGATCGTTCAAACCTGCACCGAAACCGCGCCCCATGCACGGTTTTTCCGCGCAAAGCCCGTCACTGGGGTATGTCCCACGGTGCATAATACTCTTTTGAATAGAGCCCGCCATCCTGAGGAAGCGCCGCAATGAACCCTTTGCGTTTGGTGATACGCCCGTACCACGCCGTCAACGCCTCATACCCGTCCAATCGTGTGAAATGCCGCGCCATATAGACCG